>JAYVID010000153.1:0-30547 GCA_043770525.1 Ferruginibacter sp. | reverse complement strand
TAATTAGATTTTCCAAAACCTTCAAATGTTATTCTTTTACCTGCTTCTGTAAATACAGATTGTATGCAGTGCCTTATATAATTTGTTTCAGAGGCATTCGCTGCATATTTTTCTACATCATCCAAGTATGCTTGTATAAGTGAATTATAAATTTTTCCTAGTGTTGTAATATTTTTATCTTTTGCATAAGCTTGCACTACCTCGGGCATGCCACCGATAATAGCATATAAATGAAATAAAGAAAGTAATTTATCAAAAGCAAAATCTGCAAATGGTATTACATGAAATTGTTCTGCGGCAATGGTTTCTCCAATAGCCAATAAAAACTCATCAAACGATACAGGCCTTATTACCAAAAACTCTACTCTACCAACAGGGAAACTAATTTTTCTATTAAACAAACTTTCTAACAATGAGCCTGCAGCTATTACGTGTACATCTGGTCTGTCTTCAAAAAAATATCGAAGTATATTTAATGCCTTTGGCACTTCTTGTATTTCATCAATAAATATGAGTGTACTTTTATTTACATCATAAGGTTTATTCTTATCTAAAAACAATGTTTGAATAAGTACATCAACTTTTGTGAATTCTTCAAATGGCTTTCTATCTTCCTCTTTTTCTAAATTCAAATATAAGTATTGACTAAACTGTTTAGAAAACTCATTTACCAAAGTAGTTTTACCCACTTGCCTGGCACCACGAAGTACCAAAGGCTTTCTACCTTTTCGTTCAGACCAACTTTGCAAATGATGAAATACTTTTCTTATAAACATACCCAAAGTTATACATTTTTAGGCAATATGTTCGGAAGTAAGGGTAATTTTTTGAAAAATATGTACGTAAGTAAGGGTAAATAATTGAAAAAAATGTACGGAAGTAAGGGTAATTTATTAAGATATCTGTATGGAAGTAAGAGTAAATATTTTTATACTATTTATTATCAATTATTTATAAATACTATATAATTATAAACTATTTAAAGTAAAATTAACTTTTCCAAAACCATTCCCTCTTAGTAAATAAAATTGTAATTAAAGATACAATTTCTGTAAACAATACAGCTTTTAAAAACCCTAAAATTGGGTTTACATTCATCATATCAAAAAGTAAATTAGCCTTAGTTAAATGCAATATTGGTTGCAACAATAGGTTACCATCAATGTATGCAAGCATGGGATTTCTTCCATGTAGGCTAAGATAATAATTTATGAAAAGAATTATCTTACTATGAAGCTAATAGCTTTTGCGCATGATGCTTCTATGCAGGCAAGGTATCACCAAAGCAACCTCCACTAAGCACCATGTTAAATATGGCTCAGCCAAGGTGGGTATCAAGCGGTTGGTTTCGTTGTTGCATAAAATTAATTTTAAAAAAGGCCGCCTCATACATTTGGAGGGCAGCCTTTTTTTAACCAAAAATCAAAAAAATATTATTCTAGTTTCCACCAGCGAACCAAAGTTTAGTAGCTTGTTTATCGCTTCCCATTCTTGCAGATGCTTTTACAACTTCCGCATTGCTTAAACTTCTTACAGCATCTGGGTAAGGTATGCGTTGTACAAATGCTCCGGGTGCTACATCACTTGTACTTTCCAAATTAGCAACAGGGTATAATTTTGGAAAACCTGTGCGCCTAAAATTTGACCATCCTTCAAAGCCATCTGGATAGCAAGCTAAATAACGCTGAATATTTATTTGCTCTGCTTTATCTGCAGAAACAGTAGTATATTTTATAGGCAATATACTTATAGCCCTTGTAAGACCATCAGGTATTACAGGCAGGCTCGCATTATCATTTTGATAGGCTGCTATAGCCGTTGTACTTGTAATGCCAAACTGATTCATACTTGCAGCAATACCATTGTTATACCATTGCTCATCTGTACCTGTGCCTACATTCCAACCTAACAAAGCTGCCTCAGATTTATTAAAACAAACTTCAGCATAAGTAAGCACAATAATTGGATTGGTAGATTGATTTGCACCTAAAAAACGTGGCCCCACATTACTTAAAGTTGCATTGGCATTTGCTCCAGTAAGTTGTGCTGGCAATAAACCGTTTGCTACACCATTGTAAGGCTTAGTAACAGCTGCTGTTGCATCAGTTACCACAGAAAAATATTGTTGCAAACGAGGGTCAGCATAACCTAATAATAAACTTTCCATAGTAGCACTCATTCTAAATTCCCCAAAACCACTAATTTGGTTTAAAGGATTTGGAACTTGAGCACTTACTCTAGCAAATGCATTATCAGTATTAGAAACAAAAGTACCCAAGAGAATTGCTTTTTCCCCTTCTATTTTAGCCTTACTAGGATCTTTTGTACTAATTCTTAAGGCAAGTCTTAAACGCAAGGAGTTAGCAAATTTTTTCCAAAGCGCACTGTTTGTTGCACCTGTAGCTCCATAGATGGGATCTTGATTATTGAAGGCTGTGGCAGATGTACTAGCATTAAGAATACTGTATGATTCATCTAACTCTTTAAAGAAATCATAATAAATATCTTTCTGTGCATCGAAAATTTGTGGCTTATTTGGATTCCCTACGTTAAAATAGGGTATATCTCCATAAATATCTGCATAACGATGAAGTAGAAATACTTTCCAAATTCTAGCAACTGCTTTTTGTTCTGGCAAAGAAGAAGGGCTATTCATAATAGTTATCAAATTATTGATATCTCTCGGAAAAAGTAAATTCCACCCTGCTTCTAACCAAGTTGTGTTATAGCCGTATCTGTCAGTAGGAAAATAAACTGCGGATGTAGCAAAATACTGGCTATACAAATCTGGGTAAAGTGCTTGCACCCTTTGCATTTCAAATGCTCGCATTAAGCCATTACTTACAGCAGCTCCAAAAAGTGAGTTAGCATCGGCACTTGAAGGATTAGGCCTAGTTGTATCTGTGTTAATTTCTTCAAAGTTTTTTGTGCAACTACATATTACTGCTAGTGCAAACAATAAAACTATACTTAACTTTTTCATAATTTTTATTTTTTATTGTTGTTAAATTAAAAACCAAATTTTGCATTTATTCCAAAAGAACGAGTTGTAGGCAAGCTATAAAAATCTATGCCATAGCCTGTCAAACCTCCATTTAAAGATACATCCGGATCCATTGGGGATTTTTTAGAAATAAAGAATAGATTGCGACCATATAAAGAAATACTGGCTGTTTTAAAAGGCATTTTCTTTAGCAAAGTGGATGGTAATGTATAGGTAAACGCAGCTTGACGCAAGCGTACGTTACTAGCATCATACGTGAAGGCTTCTCCTACAATACCACCTCTTGCACCAATTTTACTATAATATGCTTGTGGTGTAACTAGTGTTGTATTTTTTGTACCATCTTCTTTTACACCATCTACCACAAAACTAGTTTCTCTATTAGCTTCTGTAATTTTTGCTAAGCCTAAACCTGCTAAGTAACCTTCTGTATGTGAAACTATAATTCCTCCTTGGCGAATATCTATTAAAAAATTAAATGATAAATTTCCATAGCTAAACTCATTGTTCCATCCACTTGTCCAATCGGGGAAAACATTACCTGCAACAACAGATCTTCCAGATGTAATGAGTGGCAGTCCATCAACTCCAATCAACACTTGCCCATTGGCACTTCTTCTAAATCCTAATACATTTAAGTTACCCAACCTATCTCCTGTTTTTGCACTTGCAGTAGCTGCTCTATTTGCAGCAAAACCATAATTGTTTATTCCTTCTTTTACACTAATAACTTCGTTTCTATTACGAGCAAAATTGAAAGTTGTTGAATAAACAAATTTCCCTTTTTTTAATGGGATTGCATTTAGGGTAAATTCTATTCCTTTGTTCTGAACATTTCCTGCATTTAATAACAACGAAGAAAAACCAGTACTTGGCTCAAGTGGAACTGTTACTATTTGGTTGATTGCATTTTGCTTATACCAAGTAAAATCAATATTTAGCCTGCTATTAAAAAAACGTAAATCAGTTCCAAATTCTAAAGAACGACTTTGCTCTGGTACAATTACATCATCTATTTTTGTAGTTGGATTTGTAAGAATACTACCTATTGCCCCTTGACTTATTCCAAGATAGTAATCTACAGCATAAGGATCGGTATCTCTACCAGCTACACCATAAGAACCACGCACTTTTGCAAAACTTAAAAAGGAAGGTTTATTTTTCCAAACATCAGAAATAACTGCACTTAGGTTTACGCTCGGATACAACAATGACCAATTTTCTTTTTTTAGGGAAGAATACCAATCATTTCTCAATGTAAAATCTGCAAACAACCAATTATTATAAGAAGTTTGTACTAAACCATATACAGACTGCACTTGTTTTTTTGCAAAGTAATTGGAAGCACTCAATGCCGCTGCATTACCAAAACTAAATACATTATTTATATTTAATCCCCCTGCATTAGTTGTTGTTTCATTTGTTCGATCTCTCCTATCGTTACCACCAAGTGTTACTAACAAATTAACTTTGCTTATTTGCTTTTTATAAGTCAATAAGAAATCGGTATTAATTGTAAAAAAGTTGCGTCCGAATGTACTAAAGTTACCCCCAGGTGCATTATTGGTATAAGGAGTAGGAGCACCTACAAATACCTTATTATCTATTACATCATTGTAATAATCTATACCCGTTCTTACAGTAGCACTCAAGTCAGATGTTAAATTATAGGTAGCAGAAAATAACCCAATTAATCTATTTCGTATTTCTTCTCTCTTAAAATTATTTATAAACCAATAAGGATTATTAAGCACAGTACTATTTGGCAAAAAGAAATTTATTGTTGGACGATTTAGTACTGTCTTTTGATAATTTTCTAACTCTGCATAAGGTATACCCATTGGCATACGAAGTGCACTGCTATAAGGGTTGGAGGCTTCTTCTCCTCCAGCAGGCCTGTTATCTACTTTTTGATTGCTATAAGTAAACCTACTTTCGACACTCAGTTTTTCTGAAAGTTTTGTATTGATACGCAAGTTCCCAATATACCTTGTCAACTCATTTTTTGGAATTATTCCTTTTTGTTTGTTGTAATTAAAAGAAAAATAAATGGAAGTCTTCTCATTTCCACTATTAAGTGAAATAGCATGGTTAGTATTTGACCCTTGTTGCAACATATCTTTTACTACATTGCGCCCCAGCATATTAAAATTGTTGTTTAACCAGCCAGTAGCAGTTAATGCTTGCCCTGTTATTTTGGGCCCCCAACTTTGGTCTGAACCAGGAGCATAAACACCCAATGCACCTTGACCATAACTTGTTTGAATGTCGGGAGTCAACAAAGCATTTTCTACATTATAATCAAAGCTATAATTGATACCTAACCCTTTTCTTACTGAACCTTTTTTAGTTGTAATCATAATTACTCCATTAATAGCTCGGCTTCCATATAATGCAGCTGCGTTTGACCCTTTTAAAATACTTACATTTTCAACATCATCTGGGCTCAAATTTTGAATTCCATCACCACCATCAGCCCCATTAAATTCTGCTACAGAACTTCTAATGGTGTTATCCATGGGCACACCATCAATAACGTACAATACACCCTGTTGCGAAGCAGAGCCACCTAAAAATTTTAAGCCTCTAATAATAACTTGTGATGATGAACCAGGCCCATTAGAGCCTTGAGTAATATTTACACCAGCAATTTTACCTTGCAATGCATTTACAAGATTTTGTGTTCTGCCTTTTACCAGTTCATCAGATTTTATTTCTTGTACAGAATAACCAAGTGCCTTTTTTTCTCTTTTTATACCTAAGGCAGTAACCACTACTTCTTTCAATTCTTTAGATGTTGAATTGATAAAAATTTCACCGTTCTTAATTTGAGAAATATCTATTGTATTTTGTTCATATCCAATCATTGTTATCACTAAATTTTTAGAAGCAGTGGTAACATCAATTGCAAACGATCCGTCTACGGCAGTAACCGCAAATTTTTTAGACTTTTCGTCTTTTACTGTTGCACCTTCCAATGGTACTTTTGTATTACCATCAAAAAGTTTTGCTTGAATGGTAGTGTTCTGCGAAAATGCTGTAAAAAAGCAAAAGTTTGCAAAAACTACTAGTAGAAAATTTTTCATAACTCTTTTGTTTTTGTTTTAAAATTTGGTTTAGTAATCGTTTTGTTAGTTGTTATTTTTTATGAAAACCCCCTGATGATTGACTCTCTTTGTTTCAAAAGGTTTTAAGTAAAAATCAATCAGCACAGCTGTTTCAAAGCGTTTAATGGGTCTATTAGCATCATAATTTTCTAATCCTAATTTGCTCCAATTGTCAATAATATTTTTTGTAGGGATATTCTTATTATGTATATCAATTACTGTCAAAATATCCCGTACAAGTAAAATTTGATTTTTATAATAAATATTTTTCTTAGTTACTTCAAACAATGCTGAATAAAAATCATCACTAGCCACTGTACTATCAGGATAAAACCATGTTTGATTTGCCCATTTAAAAGGGACACCTATACCTTTTAAAATACCTGTAGCACCTATTCTTTGTATGGCTGTAAAATATTTATGAGTCGGTGGTACATCTATATACGGCATAATACTTGCGCCGGCTTGCAATAATTTATCTTGTACAGCACGTACACTAATTTTTCTAGGTTGTTTTTTTTGCAAAACAGATAATGCTGCTAATGCGCCAGCAGCTTGCCCTGTGAGCATTACCACGGGTTGCAAACGTGTAGTACCATTTACCACATTGCTTACACTTATTCCTTTTTCGGCAATAATTAATCCTTCAGTAGTTTTTGGTATTAATGCACCCAATGGAATATTATATGATGGTACTGCAAAAAAATCTAGTTGCTGTGGTGCTGCATCATTTTTTTTATGATGGTGATCTATTGGATAATCTCCTACCGATATTCCAGTACGATAAAACGCATCAGCTTCAAAAGGTTTTACAATATTATTTATCTTAAAACGTACCAAGCCTTTTACTCTTCGCCCTTCTCTGTAGTAAGGTATTAATGCTAGTTTATCATTAGTAGGAAATTCATCATAAGCCAAACCTAAATTTTTAAAACCTAATTGCTGTTGTATAAAATATACAAAACGAAGGGTAGTTTGTTTTGCTTTTTCTAATTCAGTTTTTCTTTCTTTATTTGTTTTTTCTACAATGTTTAAATAAGTATCGTTGCCTTTGTTTGGCCAGTTAAGCATGTATTTTCCATTAGGCAACTTTGCATAGTCTAGCATTTTTTTAGCATCTACGTTAGGTGCTTTCATACTTTTATTAATATAGTAGTCTGTGCAAGCTCCGTCAAACTCTGATGGAACGTAGTTTACAGGCTTTGCAATGGTATTATCTGTACCTGTACCAAAATCTTTTAAGATAGCTACGTAAGTAAGATCTTGTACAATATTGTTATTTTCTTTTACACCTACTTTTTCTCCTGTAATATTTTCCGCTTCCATACCCACATCATAAGGCACTTTTGCACTTTCCATTACATCTCCCATTTCTGTCGCATCTATTATTACATCTGCATTTATTTGTTGCTCAATATTTTTTTCATTTTTAAAAATTGCACCTACAACTTTGTTTCCTTTTACAATGGCTTTCTCAAATTCCCATTTATACAAAACAGATAATTTTTTTTCTGAATTCACCATTGCTTTAAAAATACTATCTGCTACATGTGGTTCAAAATGGGTATTGCTAACCCAGCCAGTTTCTACCGCTTTTGCACTCCCATATACTTTGTAAATATTGTTTCTAAATTCATTCCATATACCGGAAGGTAGCTTGTGATTACCATCTGTAGCACTTACCCCTGCTGCACTTATCATGCCTCCAAGCCAAATGGTGGGCTCTACAATAATTGTTGCCACTCCACCTCTTGCTGCTTGTATACCTGCGGTTGTACCACCCACGCCACCACCTATTACGAGCACTTGCGTACGCATGGGTGCTTGTGTATATACATCTATAACACACAAAAGCAAAACAATAATATGGAGTAGCTTTTTAAACATTATTTTTTTGAACTAAGAATTTTATTTTATACTTCGCAAAAATTTATTTGCCACCAATTCACAGTTTTGGTTTTCTATAAGCAAAAAAATATTACCACAGAAAACACAGAAACACAGTTTTATTTTTGCTTCTCAAAATTTACTACCCACTTACATCAAAACATAAGCTTCGCAAACCTTGAACCTTGAACCTTCAACTTTCAACCTTCAACTACATTCCCTCCAGCGTTTTCCACACCTGATACAGCGACCTTGGTATATGAAAACAACCTTTCCATTTCCCCCCTTTTGCATCTAGTAATACTTCTCCCCTTCTGTTTAAATAACCAAACCATTCCCCATGCTCCGTATCTTTAAAATGTTTCCAAGAATAGTCATGTATTTTTTTAAACCATTTTGCACAGTTTTCATCTTTTGTATAAGCGTATCCTTTTGCCAATGCTACCAATGCTTCTACATGTACCCACCACAATTTCTGATCCCACTCTAGTTGTTGTGGAGGATTTCCTTTTACATCTAAAAAATATAAGATGCCGCCGTATTCCTTATCCCATCCATATTCTATTGTATCAAGCATAATGTTACATGCTTTTTCTATAAGCAATTCGTCGTTCATTCGCTTACCCAAATCCATAATAAACCACATGGCTTCTATAGCATGGCCAGGATTTAATAATCTGCCTTCAAAGCTGTCGCAAAAGCTCCCATCTTCATACACATTTTCTAATATCAATCCAATATCAGGTTGATAAAAAACATCCATTACTTCATGTATAACAGTTGGTATAAAACTATCTACTCTTTCTTTACCAATAATGTGCTCAAGCTCCAAAGAAAGATTACACAATATCATAGGCAAACTAAAATTCTTTAAGCTTCTTGTACCAGGGTAAGCTTTGCTGTACTTGCCTTTCCAATTGTGCTGGCGACGAATGATATTTTCGAAAGTATCTAAAGCTATTTTTTTGTACTCCTCATTTGGAGCCGCTTTATCCAATGCTGCAAATGCCATAGTTGCAAAGCAATCACTAAAAATATTGTAAGGCTGCACCAATGGTTTTCCATCAGCTGTTAAAGAAAAATACCAATCGCCATTTTCATCTCTTCCATATTGTTTCATAAAATTGGCGCCATGCAATGCCATATCTAACCATTCTTTATTTTGTGCTACATTATTATACATATAGCTAAAGCACCACACCTCTCTGCCTTGCAGCCACATAAATTTATCGGTATCGTATACTTTTCCTTGTCTATTGAGGCAAGTAAAATAACCTCCATTTTTTTCATCTTTACTATTAACTAACCAAAAAGGGAGTATATTTTGCAATAATTCTTGCTTGTACATTGGTGCATAATCTTGCAACATATCTCCAAATATTTCAGTAGAACTTATTGCTGTAGTCATTGTATCACTCATACTAGAGGGGTTGAGTTTTGTAATTAAAATGATTTGTTTACCAATATTAGCAATTATTTTACATAATTAGCAATACTTATTAAATTATTTTATTAACAAGTTTATTAAAATTGTTATTAAGTGAAACTTATTTATATTTATCCAAATAAAAAATGAACAGTTTATGGTAGAGCCACATTTAATTTTTGAGGTTTTTTCAGAAGAAAATGCATCGGGAGTAGCCTATAAAAACAGGATACTAAAAAGGCAAATAATAAATTACTTAGATGCAAATGGAAGTGTAACCATTGCAGACCTTTCTAAAGAGTTGAATGTAAGTGCCCCAAAAATTACTAACATGGTAATGGAGTTAATGGAAGACGGATTAATAAAAGATTATGGCAAAGATGATTCTACTGGTGGAAGAAGAGCTAGTTTATATGGACTGGTATCAGACTCATGCTTTTTTATTGGGGTAGATATAAGACGCTATAATATTAACATTGGCTTACTCGATTTTAAAAAGAACTTGGTAATTATTAAAGAAAACATTTCTTATAATTTAGAAAATACGGTAGAATCCTACAATCAGTTAATAGAAATTATTAATGATTTTATTGAAGAAGTTCCAACTGAAAAAATTAAAATTTTAGGTATGTGTATCAATTTATCTGGCAGGGTAAATCACACCACTGGATACAGTTACAGCTTTTTCCATTTTCATGAAGAGCCACTAAGCCAAACAATAGAAAAGCAAATAGGCATACGCACATTTGTAGAAAACGATAGTAAAGCCATGGCTTATGGAGAGTTTTGCAGTGGCATAGTTACCAAAGAAAAAAATGTATTGTTTGTAAACATGGATTATGGTGTGGGCTTGGGCATTTTAATAGATGGAAAAATGTATTATGGCAAGTCTGGCTTTAGTGGTGAGTTTGGTCATATACCTTTTTTTACAAACGAAATTATTTGCCACTGTGGCAAAAAAGGATGTTTAGAAACAGAAGCTAGCGGCTATGCTTTACTTAGAAATTTTAATCAAAAAATGAATGAAGGTTCTAACTCATCCCTTGCAAAAAAAGGAAAGCAAAACGATGAATTACGGGTAGTAGATATTGTAAAAGCTGCTAACAAAGAAGATATACTCAGTATTGAATTGATTGCAGATATTGGAGAAAAAATGGGTAAAGGCTTGGCAGTTTTAATAAACATTTTTAACCCCGAGCTGGTAATTATTGGGGGCATATTTGCAGAGTGTGGCGACTTTATAAGACTACCTATGAAAAGTGCTTTAAATAAGTATTCGCTAAACTTAGTAAGCAGCGATACCCAACTTACTATTTCTAAACTAGGTGAAAAAGCTGGTGTAATGGGTGGTTGCCTTATGGCCAGAAACAGAATATTGATGGTAAACTAATAAAAATATAATTCCATATACTTCAAGTGTAGTTTTTTACGTTATCATTAATATTTATACGACAAAATAAAAATAAAGACAGAAATCGTATATTCATTTATGCAGTGTTTTTTACCAACTCACTGTAAAGAGACTTTAAAAAATCTTACGTATACGATGTTTAATAGACTAACTGTTTTTATTAATGCCCTAAAAAAAATTGGCTATTCCAATGAAATGGACAATTTTGAAAAAAGAAGACTCGGCATTTTTAATACAATGAATTTTTTAGGGATAATTACTGGTATCATATCCCCTATCGCCGCATTGAGTAGTGGGAGCAACTTGCCAATAGTAGCACTTATTGTAGCATCTGCACCATTTTTTATTAGTGTAATTGTATTGGTAAGCAACTTTTACAAAAAACATCAATTTGCAATTGTGTGGTACTTTATTATGTACCCAGCCATTACTAGTTTAGTTTATTTAGGCGGGCTTGATGTTGGTATAGAGTTACTTTTTATCCTTTATGGAGTGCTAGCCGTTTTCTTTTTACAAAATATTAAAACGATTATACTTACAGTAAGTTTTACGGTAATTTGTTATTTATTTTCTTACACGCTACATGGCAAGTTTAGCTTTGAAATGCGTGATGCTAATTTAACTTTCTACGTTGTAAATCAATTTATTTCTATCTTTTTTATTTTTCTTGGGCTTATTTTAATTAAAAAAGAAAATAATAATTACCAACTACAATTAAGTTCCATAAACAATAAATTATTATTGGTAAATGGAGAATTAAAAAAGAAACGACTAGAACTTACAGAAAAAAATTTTTTATTAGAAGAACAAACTGAGCAACTTGCTGAATTAAACACACTGAAAAATCGGATGTTTTCTATCATTTCTCATGACTTAAAAAACCCTATTTATAGCTTACGAAATTTGTTTAGAAATGTACAACAATATGACTTATCTGGCGAAGAAATAAAAGTTTTGGTACCAGATATTTTGAATGACCTAAACTATACTACTAGCTTAATGGAAAACTTATTGCAATGGGCAAAAAGCCAGATGGAAGGAAGTAACATAAATCCACAAAAAATTGAAGTTTCAACAATGATAACTGAAACACAAAATCTATTGCGCTTACAAGCAGAAAGTAAAGCAATATTTTTAAATGCAAAAGCTGATCCAAATACTTTTATTTATGCAGATAGAGATATGATAACGCTTGTGTTGAGAAACTTACTGTCGAATGCTATAAAATTTACTCCAAAAGATGGTGAAATACAAGTAGGGGCTAGCAAAAAAGATAATATGGTAGAAATATATGTAAAAGATTCCGGCATTGGTATTAGCAAAGAAAATATTGGAAAACTTTTTGGCTCTAATTATTATACAACCAATGGTACTGCCAATGAAAGTGGCACTGGTTTGGGATTGATGCTATGTAAAGAATTTCTTACAAAAAATGGTGGTACTATTTATGTAGAAAGTGAAGAAGGAAAGGGAAGCAAGTTTATTTTTAATATACCTACTAGTACGAATTAAAAATAAAATCATTTATTTTTGCCAGATGTCAATTTACTTATATATCGCAGCAGCTTTTGCAGGCGGTTTTATTATAGCTTGGATTTTGCAAACTTTATCAATAAATAAATTGAAAAAAGAGCATAAAAGTATGCAAGGATTATTAGAAAGCGAAAAGCTAAAAAAAGAAACTGCACAAAAAGAAAATCAATTTTTGATACAATCTGGTGATGCGGCTTTAATGACTACAAAGCAAAGATTACAAGACGCTCAAAAACTTATAAAGGAAATGGACGGCGATATTATTTTGCTGCAACGTAGCAATGAAGAAACTGAATCATTGCTTGAAAAAGGTGAGCCTGCTATAAATGAGCTAAAGCTTAAACTTATAGAAGCCAACAATACCATTGCAAGGTACAAAGCCCAACATGGCAATAAATAAACCCTACCATGAAAATACAATTGTGGAGTGTAGGTAAGCCGCACGAAAGTTATGTGAAAGAAGGAATAGAAAATTTCACAAAACGTATAACCAACTTTTATAGTGCAACATGGAAAATTATTCCAATGCCCAAAAATGCAGGTATAATGGAGCCAAGCATTTTAAAAATTAAAGAAGGAGAAACTATTTTGGATGGATTACAAAAAGACGACTACCTTATATTATTAGATGAAAGAGGAAAAACTTTTACCAGCGAAGCACTGGCAGCATTTATAGAACAAAGGGCTGGAGAAAGTTTAAAAAATGTAATTTTTTTAATAGGGGGAGCTTATGGGGTAAGTGATACTGTAATGCAGCGTGCAAATTTTAAATGGAGCTTATCTAACCTTGTTTTTCCTCATCAACTGGTGAGATTAATATTAGCAGAGCAAATTTATAGGGCTTGTAGTATTATAAGAAATGAAAAGTATCACCATAGTTGAAAAATTTGCAAATTTGCAAATATGCAAATTTGCAAATTATAAAATGTAAAATTATTTTACCCTTGTCCACAATTCCGCATTATCTATACCTGCAGCATTTTTAGTTATAATTTTTATTTCGTTATTATTCACCACGGTAATATTTGCTGGTAGATAAGTTATGGTGCCTGCTGTACAATTACTTGTAGCATTATCTATACTGTATCCACCTTGGTTATTTGATTTTATATTTTTCCATTTTACATCGTTTTGTCTATAGCATTGGGTATTGTTTTCTAAAGCTGTAATAACAGACCGAGCTATAAAAGGGGTCACTGTTACCTTACTATTTACCAATGTATTTTCTGGAATATTGCTATTAAGTTTCCAAGCTCCATTAAGAGAAAATACTGCACCTCCCGTAGTATTGGTGGCTTGTTTAAAGGTATCGCAACTTGCAAAAAAAGATATTACAACTGCATAAGATAAAAGTTTTACTGTTTTCATAATTGTGTTTTTTAAGGTTATGCATATCTTTTTTCAAATGGCATACCAAAAATTGCTAAAAAACTTTAACAAAAAATACCTTAACAAAATTTTGGATAAAATTTTTTCCATAGCTTTATCGAAAATTAACATTTATGGATTTTGCACAAACCCCCATTACATTTCTATTAATAGCAGTAAATTGTATTGTTTCTTTTTTAGCGTTTAACAATAGAGATTTAAAGAACAAATTAGTTTTTCATCCTGTATCTGTAGATAAAAACAAACAGTGGTATCGATTTATAAGCTCAGGATTTATACATGGGGATGTAAATCATTTATTGTTTAATATGCTTACATTGTTTTTCTTTGGAAGGGAAATAGAGAGCGTTTTTACTTATGCTAACATTGGAGGCCCAATTGGGTTTTTAGCCTTTTATTTAGCAGCTATAGCAGTATCTGAAATACCATCCTATTTAAAACATAAAACGAACCCAAACTATTCAAGCCTTGGTGCTTCTGGAGCTATTGCTGCTGTGGTTTTTTCATTGGTACTTTTTAATCCTTGGGGAATAATATTGTTAAAATTCATTATACCAATACCTTTTATTTTATATGCAGTTGGATATGTGGCTTATTCAAGTTATATGGCAAAAAAAGGTGGAGATGGTATCGCACATTCAGCACATTTATGGGGTGCTATTTTTGGAATTGTATTTTTAGCTGTTGCCTACCCTACATCCTTAAAAATATTTATGGAGCAGATTGTAAATCCTCATTTTTCACTATAGTAAATTTGATAATGCGCTTTGTATTTGCTGAAAACTTAACCCTATTATCAATTCTCAACCCCACCACCCATATTATTTTTTTATCAGATTCTATTACCCACACGTTTTCTTTTTCTAACAGAGAAAGTTTTTGATCTATAAAAAAGCGGCTCAGTTTTTTCTTTTTATCCATACCCAAAGGATAAAAATAATCGCCTTGTTTCCATTTGCGTACTAGCAGTGGAAATACAATTTTTGATGCATCTATGTATGCAATATTTTTATTGTTGTCTATGTTTTCAACCTCATGCAACAACTCTACTTTTATTTGCCCTGCTGTATAATTAAGCAGACTGGTATTGGCTTCTATTAAAAAATGGCTAGCTTCCAGAAAATGCTGTGTGTTAGAAATGATAAGCCAATTTCTATTTTTTAAAATACGATGGGTGAGCGAAGTAATGTATTTACCAGAGTCTGCCATCAACAACTTTTCTACTTCGTATACTTGTGCAGCAGCAAAATTGTAGTCTTTTATAATTTCATAAATAACTGTTTGTAAAGGCTTTGTTTTTACCAATTTTAATACTGGAATGTGAATTTCTTTTCCTTTTTTTTCTATTAATCCAGCTTTTATTTTATCTATACTTTCATTGTATATATCTGCCACATCTGTAAAACGATCAATATTATTTATTAAGTTTTGTGATACTTCAGGAAAAACCTTTTCAACAGCTGGCAATAATTCATTTCTAAAATAATTACGGGTATAATCATTTTTATTATTGCTGCTATCATTTACAAATTCAATATTATTTTCTGCTGCAAAAACTTCTATTTGTTTTCTTGTAGCAAATAACAATGGTCTTACAATATTATCATGCTTGGGCAAAATACCTCTCATACCTGTTATTCCAGTACCTTTAAAAAAATTCATCAATACCGTTTCTACATTGTCATCTGCATGATGCGCTGTGAGCACGTAAGTTAATTTTTGTTCTACCAACAAAGTTTTAAAAAAATTGTATCGTAAAATTCTTGCAGCTTCTTGTATAGATTTTTTTTCATAGAGTGCATACTCACTTGTATCGTACTGTGCTACATAAATAGGCACTGCATATTTACTTGCAAGCTTGCGTACAAAGTTTTCGTCCCTGGTACTCTCCTCTCCTCTTAATTGAAAATTGCAATGTGCTATCGAAAATTGATACCCAGCTTGTTTACACAATTCACAAAGTATGGTAGAGTCTGCTCCACCACTTACCGCAATAAGCAAGTGGTCTTTTTTTGTAAAAAGATGCTGTTTTTGTATATAACTATTAAAAGAAGAAAGTAAAGACATGCATAAAAAATTTCGATTAAAATGGTTTTTACATTTATAAATCGATTAATAAAAATTAAAAACTCAACCCTGGTCTATCTCTCCTAGAGTTTACTTGCCCTACACCAATTAATTGATCGCTTCTATCCGTAAACCCTTTGTAATAAACGAGTATGGTATAATCATTTTCAGTTTCCCAATAATTACCTTCTAGCATATTTGTTTTATCGGCTACTCCTTTTTCATCTACCAAAGTATAAGTATACGAATAATAACCTTGTTTCATAAACACATTTGCTTCGTACAACCCATTGGTTTCATTATACCGCATTTTATATTTATCACTCAACTCATAGTTTGTAAATTGGCTACTGAGATAAATATCTTTTTTATCAAAAGGTTTACCCTCTGGTGGTGCATACGAAAAATGTACTGTTGCATAATCTCCTTGCCAAAAAGGATTTATGGTTTCGTAAGTGATGGTGCTATACCGCCCATTAAAATCTGCAAAATATACATAACGTTGTGCACTTCTATCCACATCTGTACGTACATATAAATCAGTTGTTTTTTTGCCGTAGTCTGCATGGTCTATTCGTTCACTTTGCAATCTAAAACTTCGCAAATCTAGCCAGCGCCATTCTTTACCTCCAGGAAACTGGGCTATTTTTTCATTGCTATAATCAAGCACATTGCCTCTTACAAAAGTGGGTGCAATATCTTTTTGCATATTGTCCCATCTATTGTTTTGCAGCACCACTACTTTTAATTGTTGTGCTGCACTAAAAGCATTTATATCTGCGGTAGTAATGGTAAAACGTACTTTTTGATACGTTGTAAAATTTTGTGCACCCAATAATTGAACTACCGATGCATTGATAGAAGCCTTAGCTTGTACCACCAGCAAGCGTTTTGTAAAAGCAAGCTGAGCAGTATCTCCATTAAGATATACTTTTAAAATATAATTACCAGATTTGCTAGGCACCGAATTTTTTTCTGGTAATATAGCTTGGTAATGGGTATACCTTGTGTAGGCTATGGATGAGTAACGATAAGTGGTAAGCCTATTTTGTGTAAACCCTTTTATATAATCAAAAGCAGAAAGATTTACGGGTTTCCAATTATAATCGCATAACTGATAAGTGTAATAATAATTTTTAAAATTAGCATCCAAATCATCGAACTCCAACTGCAAGCGATCTGCTCCAGTAAGATTATACACTGGCAAAGCCCTTTGATTGCCATATTGATACAATTGTGCTGTTGCAATATTGGGCATATAAACTTTATCTGGCTCTTGAGCAACTACCGTTTTTGAAAGCATGAGTATTGTACAAAAAACAACAAAAAAATCTTTAAAATTCATTTAAGCTATAATTTATTATTTTTGAAGATACAACAAAAATAACATCATTTTGAACGTTTCGTTCTTCATAGCTAAAAGATTAGCATCTCTTAAACAAAAAACCTTTAGCAGATTCATTATTGTACTAGCTGCAAGTGCTACCACATTGAGTGTGGCTGTTATGATAGTTGCATTAAGTTTTGTAAATGGTTTTCAAAGAGTAGTGGCCAATAAAGTGTTCAATTTCTCTGGCCAAATAAAAGTGCAGCAAGGGAGAGAGTACATAGGCTCTTTGGGTGAAGAGGCTGCCATAACTGGAAATGATTCAATAGAAAATTTGTTAAAAAAAATACCTGATGTAAGTGCAGTGGAAAAATATGCAACAAAATCTGCCATACTTAAATATGGCACAGGTATAGAAAGTGTGTTTATGAAAGGCATAAATAAAAATTATGATTTTAAAAGATTACAACCTTTTTTGATAAAAGGAAGTTGGATAAATTTTGTAGATAGTGGTTATAGCGCACAAATAAATATAAGCAATTACACTGCTACCCAACTTAAATTAAATGTAGGCGATAGTTTAATTGTATACTTTTTTCAGCCTGATGGTGGTAAGCGGGCACGCAAACTTAACATTGCTGGTATTTACAAAATTGGCATAGAGGAGTATGATAAAAACTTTGCATTATGCGATATAAAATTAATACAAAGGCTAAATGGCTGGGATGAAAACCAAATTGGTGGTTACGAAATATTTTTAAAGGATGTACAAAAAATAGATTTGCTTGCAGACCAAATTGATGAAGACTTACCAGATGATTGGTTTAGCAATAATATTAAAAAAATGCAACCCCAAATTTTTGATTGGCTAGCCTTGCAAGGAAAAATAAAAAGTATTTTACTGGTTATAATGATTATAATTGCTGTGTTAAATTTAATAACCTGCCTCATTATACTTTCTATAGAGCGAACAAGTATGACAGGCATATTAAAAGCAACAGGCGCTACAGATTGGGATATACAAAAAATATTTTTGTACAACACCTCCACCATAGCATTGGCAGGGGTTGTAGTAGGTACCATCTTTGCACTTATTATTTGCTATGTGCAAAATTATACTGGTTTTATAAAACTAAATGAAGAGAGTTATTACATGAGTGTAGCACAAGCAGATATAAATTGGTGGCAGGTACTTTTTGTAGATGTGCTTACGTTTGTAATTTGTTTTCTTACATTAATTATACCTACATTTTTGGTAAAAAATGTGCAACCGGTAAAGGCTATTACGTTTAGGTGAGTTTAAAATCTTTTTGTAAACCACGGGGAAATTATTGTTAAATTTTTGATACTCTTTTAAAAAAGTATTAAATTTAAATTATGAATGATATACTTTTATATGATAAAATTTCCACACTGCCAGAAAATATAAAATCTGAGGTTGCTGCTTTATAGAGGACTTATTGAGCAAAAGTAAAAAAGATAAAAAAAATAATCCTGTTTTTGGATCAGCAAAAGGTGGTTTAATTATGAGTGATGATTTTGATGAACCTTTAGAAGATTTTATAGATTACATGTAAGTATGAAAAACCTTCTTGACACACATACCTTTATATGGTATATAACTGGTGACAACAATTTATCGCAAAAAGCAAAAAGTATTATTGAAGATAGCGTTTCAGAGAATTATGTAAGTATCGTATCTTTATGGGAAATGTCTATTAAAACTAGTATTGGTAAACTACAGATGGAGATGCCTTTTAATGATATTGAAAAACATATTTTTGGAAATAGTTTTGATATTTTACCTATAGGAATTGATGCACTCATAATACTATCTTCACTTCCTTTTTATCATAAAGACCATTTTGATAGACTATTGATTTCCCAAGCAATGCCTAATAACTTACAAATCATTTCTAGAGACAAATATTTTTCTGAATATGAGATTCCTATAATTTGGTAAAATTTATTTTTTCAAGTGTTATCTTCGCTGCAAAGTAAGTTGCACAATTAAAGTTCAATAAAGATATATTGTACAAGAGTGCGACGCCAATGAAGCTCCACATAGCTGCTTCTTTGTTTGGACAAAAAGAAAAAGATTTTAGACAAAAGAAAAATAGGTTTGATTATTGAAGCCCAGTCTTAATACTCAATACTAAATACTAAAAAACATGAGCAAAGAACTTACTAAAAGAGCCGATAATTATTCGGAATGGTACAATGAACTAGTGGTGAAAAGCCAACTGGCAGATCACTCTGCAGTGCGAGGGTGCATGGTTATAAAGCCTTACGGGTATGCGCTTTGGGAAAACATGCGTGACCAATTAGACAAAATGTTTAAAGATACGGGGCATGTAAATGCATACTTTCCATTGTTTGTACCCAAGAGTTTGTTTGAAGCAGAAGAAACCAATGCTGAAGGTTTTGCTAAAGAGTGTGCCATTGTAACACATTATCGTTTAAAAGCTGACCCTAACAACAAAGGGAAATTAATAGTAGACCCAGAAGCAAAGCTTGAAGAAGAGCTAGTGATAAGGCCTACAAGCGAAGCGATTATTTGGAATACGTACAAAGGTTGGATACAATCGTACAGAGATTTACCGATATTAATAAATCAATGGGCAAATGTGGTACGTTGGGAAATGAGGACTCGTTTGTTTTTACGTACCGCAGAATTTTTATGGCAAGAAGGGCACACAGCTCATGCTACAAAAGATGAAGCAATTGAAGAAACTGTAAAAATGGTAAATGTGTATGCAAAATTTGTGGAAGAATATATGGCAGTGCCTGTTGTCATTGGTGTAAAAAGTGTAAATGAACGTTTTGCGGGTGCAGAAGATACGTATTGCATAGAGGCGTTAATGCAGGATGGTAAAGCATTACAAGCGGGCACATCGCATTTTCTTGGGCAAAATTTTGCAAAGGCTTTTGATGTAAAATTTAGTGATAAAAACAACAAGCTTGAATATGTGTGGGCAACGAGCTGGGGTGTGAGTACAAGATTGATAGGCGCACTTATAATGGCTCATAGCGATGACCAAGGATTGGTAATGCCACCAAGAATTGCACCATTGCAAATTGTAATTGTACCAATTTATAAAGGCGATGAAAGCAAACCAGTGATTGATGAAAAAGCATATACAATGTTGGCGCAATTAAAAGCACTGGGTATAAGAGTTAAATATGATGATAGTGATAATGCAAGGCCGGGTTGGAAATTTGCAGAGTATGAACTAAAAGGTGTGCCTGTACGTGTTGCCCTAGGCATGCGTGACCTAGAGAATAATGTGGTAGAAGTAGCAAGAAGAGATACCAAAGAAAAACAAACTGTTTCATTAGATGGTATTGTAGATTATTTAAAAAACTTGCTAGACGAAATACAACAAAATATTTTTGATAAGGCTTTGGCGTATAGAAATGAGCATATTACTGAAGCCAATACTTGGGACGAATTTGTACAATTATTGGATGGTAAAGGAGGCTTTGTAGCTGCACATTGGGATGGTACAGGAGAAACAGAAGAAAAAATAAAAGAATTGGCAAAAGCAACAATACGTTGTATACCTGTGAACAATAAACAAGAAGATGGTATTTGTATATTAACAGGAAAGCCAAGCAGGGAAAGGGTTTTGTTTGCAAGGGCTTATTAATAAAAAAATGTTTGTTATTTGGGGTTTGATGTTTTTATAAAAACAGATACATTTTATGCTTTGCTAAAATGGTAAAATAATTTTTTTATCCTTGTGATTATTTAGAATTAAATTTTAATACTTCATGATAAATGGAAGCTTTTTAAATATTGTATCTTGGTTAGAAGCTCACCAATTGCCTTGTATGGTAAAAAAAGTGTTTAATGTAGCATGCCCAGGCTGTGGTATACAAAGGAGTTTTATAGCATTGCTAAAAGGACATGTTTTAGAAAGCCTAAAGCTTTATCCAGCACTTATTCCCATCATTTTATTTTTAACTATTATTATACTAAATGAAAAATTAAACTTTCTTAAAAATGGAAAAATGGTAAAAATGGGTGTTCCTTTTATATTTATCATTATCTTAGTTTCATATTTCCTAAAATTAACATTATAAAAATTACCGAATGAGCGATTTAAAAGAAGATTATTTATCAAATAACAGCAACCCTCCAAACAATAATTATCCGCCAAATAATAACTATCCGCCAATAAATAATTATTACAATGGCCCACAACCTAATTTGCCTAATGCTACAGCAGTACTGGTTTTAGGAATTATAGCGCTAGTAAGCTCATTTTGTTACGGCATTGGTGGCCTTATCTGTGGTATCATTGCTTTGGTATTGGCCAGCAAGGATATGAAATTGTATCAAGAATTTCCAGATAATTATGCTCCCACTAGTTATAGCTCACTTACATCTGGTAGGGTTTGCGCAATTATTGGTTTATGCATAGCAGGAATATGGGTATTGTTTTATATAATTGTTTTTGGCGCATTACTTACTGCCGGCGCAGCAGGTTCTTCAGGCAGGTTTTAATAAATGAACGTTTTTAAATACATACATTATGAATGATTACAATTCAGATCAATTAAACAACCTCGACATTAGGGTTGACAACGAAGTGAAAAATCAATTTGCTGAAGCTTCAAAATGGAGCAAATTTATTTCTATACTTGTATTTGTGTTTGCAGGTATTATGTTACTAGTAGGCGTTTTAGGAAGTGCTTTTATTTTAGAAGCTTTCGATAAAATGAATGGAGGATTTTCGCAGTATGGCAATGTGAGCTCCGCTTTGATTATTGGAGCAGTGGTTGTTATAGTTGCACTCGTAAGTGTAAACTATTTTTTCTTGTACAAGTTTGCTACAAAAATAAAAACAGCAATTTCTACAAACGATCAATTAGCAATGACAGAAGCTTTAAGCGCTTTAAAAATATTCTTTATTATTTCTGCTGTCATTAGCGCATTATCAATATTAAAATCAATTATAGATTTATTTTAAACTTTTTATAAAACTGCAATTATGGACAACTTAAAAGATAACAATTTATTAGAGGAGCAAAATCTTTCTGAAGAAAATAAAACACATTTATATGATATAGCAAAATGGACAAAAATACTTTGTATTTTAAGCTTTGTAGGTTTAGGTATTGGGCTCTTAAGTTTATTCGTAAAAACAAAGCCGGCCATGGAAGCTGGCGGAGCATTAGCAGGAGCTACATTAGCTGGTGGTTTATTTACTTATATAATTGTAATAGCAATTTCTTTGTTAATTTATATAACCCTATTTAATGCATCCAAAAATATTGAATTAGGGCTAACCCAGCATAGTCAAGGTTATTTTAACATAGGAGTAACCAAGCTTGCAACCTATTTTAGAATATTGGGCATACTTTCAATAATAGGTGGGGTATTTGTATTACTTGCACTTTTAATTGGAATTTTTGCAGGTATTGCAACCAATAGCTTTAGGTAAAAATTAAAATTATAAAAAAAGTCAATCACTTAAAAAATGATTGGCTTTTTTTATTCTTTTGTTGCCAAAAAATTATAATCTTCTAATAGCTTTTCTAAAAAGTCGATAGAGGAAAGGTTGGACTCTATTTTTAAAACATCTTTTATTTTATATTCTACTCTTGTACAAATATCATGGTTATGATTTTTACGTGCTTGTGTAAGTACCGTTTTAATAGTATTGATATCATTATCAGATAAACGCATCACCTCAGGGAAAGTAGCCTTATAATTTTGTGTATTTACTTGCACAAAAATGGTATCGTTTATGCTTAAGTCTGTTTTAGCATCTACAATTACTGTACCTGCTACAAGATCTCCCAAGCGTTGGTTGTTTTTTGTAGCTAATATTAACACTACCACCGCTATACCTAGCACACCTGTAGAAAATGCATACATAAAAACAAAAACTTGTGCTGCTACAATATAACCAAATAAAAAAGGCCATTCAAAAAACTTTGTAATCCAACGTAACATAAACTGACCTAAAGTGGGCTCCCCTCCTTCTAAACTTATAACCCTTATTTGCATTATTTTTTTACCTACCGTTTGCCCGTTCATTAGTAATTCAGTAATTAAAGAGTAAAATAACATAGGTATTGAAACGGCTAAAATATCCAATCCCATTGCATCCTCTTTATTAAAACCAATGGCATCATATAGAAGAAATTTCATACTGTATAGGTATACAACTAGAATACCAAAATCTATCATATAAGCTAATAATCGCTTATGAAAAGGGGCTATTTCAAAATCGAGCCCTACGTTAAAAGCTGTGTTTATTTGTACCGTAGCCATATTATTTGCAATATACATTTGAAAGATTGCATAAAAACCAAAAGGATATTTTTTTATTTACAAAAAAAGAAAGAAATTGTACATTCTAATAATACAAAGAAGAAAGCTACAGAATATATGAGGGAGGCAATGTTTATTAAAAAGAATGCGGAAAAATGGAAAGCTTATCAGTTGGACGAGCCTAGCAATCCTGATGAAGAGTCTGAGCGGTTTGTAACCCTTATGGATGATTTGGCTTATGCTAAAACATTTTACCCACGCAGCAAAGCTACCAAATGGATTAATGGCTTATCTGCTACCATTTATCAAAACATTTATAAAAATAAAAAAGAAAAATATACCCGCATTATATCTTTTTTTAAATACGACCTTCCACTTATTATAAGAAAACACCACCGTACTTTTTTATTTACTACGGTTATTTTTTTATTATGTGTAGCAGTGGGTGTTTTTTCAAGTATCTACAATCCAGCATTTATTAGAGGTATTTTAGGAAATGAATATGTAGACATGACGGAGGAAAATATTGCAAATGGTGACCCTCTAGGGGTTTATAAAGATGAAAATAAATTCAATATGTTTATGCGTATTGGTTTTAATAATATAAAAGTATCTTTTTTTACTTTTATAGGAGGCTTTGTAGTTGGTATTCCTACTATTTACCTTTTGTGGAGCAATGGAGTTATGCTTGGTACTTTTCAACATATCTTTTTTGCAAATGGTGTGGGTATGAAGTCTGTATTGGTTATTTGGATACATGGCACCATAGAAATAGCGTCTATAATTATTGCGGGTGCCTCGGGGTTTATATTAGCCAATGGCATTTTATTTCCAGATACTTTTTCTAGAATGGAATCATTTAAACGCAATGCAAAAGATGCTGCCAAAATTTTAATTTGTTTAATCCCATTTTTTATTACAGCTGCATTTTTAGAAAGTCATGTAACACAATTAATGAGCCAAACGGTAGATAAAAAGCCCGATGGTATGCCTGCTTGGGTAAGTGTAGTTATATTAGCAGGGTCATTTTTTTTAATCTTATGGTATTTTGTTATTTGGCCTATCATCCTCACCAAAAGGGGTTATTTCATAAAAAAAGATGGCATCGTATCTCGATTGCAACATGGTGATGCTTAAGAAAATTTTTATACTTTTTATAATTTCATTTGCTTGCATGCAATGCATAGCACAGCGCAATATGTATGAAGATATTGATAGCACTACCATTACAAACGAAGTAATTGAAGAAAGAGTAGAAACAATAGAAAGGGTAGAAACTAAACCTTACAAAAGTGAGGAGTTTGTAGAAGCTCCAGTAGAAATGAATAGTACTGATGACATAGAAGGTGACACAACAATTAAATTTAGAAATTTTTATTTAAACCCAGATTCTGTATATGCTTGGAAACATGATAAAAAATATGCTTGGATAACAAACCTAGATAGTTTACTAAGACAAGAAGAAGAAGATTATAAGGCTAAGCAATACGAAAGAAGAAGTAGAAAACAAAAAGAACAACGCAAAACAGAAGAAGGTGAAGAAGCAGAAGAAGATAACAACCCTTCAATCGGTTCTTTTGACCCCAAACTAAATTCTCCTATTCTTAAATTTATATTGTGGGGATTGGCCGCTTGCTTTGTAGGTTTTATAATTTTTAAACTATTTTTAAGCAAAGGTATTTTTAATACAGGCGGTAAAAAAACAGCGCAAGTAAATGAAGCTGAAATTGTAGATGATGACAGCATGGAAAATGATTTTGATTCAAAATACAAGCGTGCATACAATGAAGGAAACATGAGGATTGCAATGCGGTACTTGTTTTTAAAAACCCTACAATCACTTAATGAGAAAGAATTAATAACTTTTGCCACAGATAAAACGAACAGTCAATATACTAGAGAATTACCGACTACTATAAAAAATGATTTTGCACAATTGGCTTTGTATTATGAATATATATGGTATGGCAATGTTGTTGTAAAAAAAGAAATGTTTGATGGTATTGCAGTAAAATTCACCCACTTTTTAAACAAGGTATAAGCATTGATAAAAAATAAATACCATATTATTTTATTGAGTTGTGCATTTTTGGCACTGGCTGCATGTTCAAAAAAGCAAAGTAAATTGCCCGATTTAAGAGAGAGCTTTGCTTATACAGATACAAAACCTTTTGGATCATCTGTAGCCTATTCTATGTTGCAAAACGCATATCCAACTTCGACAGTAAGCATAAATAAAAAAGATATAGGAGAAAATTATGATTGGGCTTATGAAAATAATGCTATTTATTTTTCTATAAGTAAAAATTATTACCCCGCAGAAAGAGATATTACTGCGTTGTTGGAATTTGCTTATAAAGGTAATACCGCTTTTATATCTGCAAACAAGTTTGATGAAGAGCTACTCAATAAATTATTTACAAAAAACAACAGCTCTTCACAAACGCTTATAAGGTACCCAATGCAACAAACAACTACTGCTATTATACCGGAGCTTAGTTTGTATGCTGACAGTGCAAGTTATTTTTACTACCCATTTGCCAATAATTTTTCTGAAATACACAATAAATATGGACGCATGGTTGGTATAAATGCCAATGGCAATACCAACTTATTTGTGTTTTTTTGGGGCAAAGGGCGTATTTATTTACATGCAGAACCAAGGGCCTTTAGCAATTATTTTTTGCTTACAAAAGATAATTATTTGTACATGAAACAAATTTTGCAAATGCTACCTGCAAAAGATATTAATAGTACCAATCAAAATATATTTTGGGATAATTTTTATACAAAAAGAAATTTTCCTAAAACTAAAAAAGATGATAGTGCTTCTACCTTAAGTGAAATATTTAAACATCCTCCATTAAAAGCCGCATTTTGGATTTTCCTCTCTTTACTCATACTATTCATTTTGTTTGGTATGAAAAGAAAACAAAGAATGATACCCGTTGTAAAACCAGCCGAAAACAACTCAATAGCTTTTGCAGAAACCATAGCACGCTTATATTTGAATAAAAAAGACAATAAAGTAATAGCAGATAAAATTATAACTTATTACAACGAACAAATACGCACAAAATATTTTATAAACTTACAAGCTAGTGAAGTAGGGTATGCCGATGCAGTTAGTAGAAAAGCAGGAGTAGCTATTGAAACAACTCAAAAACTAACCAATACAATTATAGAAATAAATAGAAGTGTAAAAGTGAGTGATGTACAATTACTCATGCTAAATGGTTTAATAGAACAATTTTTTAAAAAATGATAATAGATTTATTTATTACAAAAAAATAATTAACAAGAAAAAAGAAAAAAATGGATTATAACTTACCTTCAGATGACCAGCAATTACCAGCAATGGATGAACAACAACCCCAAGAAAACTTTTTTAAAGAAAGCTCTCCTGTAACGGAACTAAACCAAAAGTTACATGCAATAAGAGCAGAAATAGGCAAAGTAATTATTGGGCAAGAGCAAGTGGTAGATTTATTGTTGGTGGGGCTTTTTTGTGATGGCCATTTATTATTAGAAGGTGTGCCAGGTGTAGCAAAAACATTGGCTTCTAAATTGCTTGCAAAAATTATAGATGTAAATTTTTCACGCTTACAATTTACACCTGATCTTATGCCAGGTGATGTATTAGGCACTTCTGTATTTAATCCAAAAGAAGGTACGTTTTATTTTAAAGCAGGCCCTATATTTAGCAATATAGTTTTGATAGATGAAATAAACCGTGCACCTGCAAAAACACAATCTGCCTTGTTTGAAGTAATGGAAGAACGACAAGTAACTGCAGATGGCACTACACATAAAATGCAATATCCGTTTATTGTATTGGCAACTCAAAACCCGATAGAGCAAGAAGGAACATATAGATTACCAGAAGCACAACTAGATCGTTTTTTATTTAAAATAGAAATTGGTTATCCTACTTTAAAAGAAGAAATAACGATACTTACCCAACAGCAAGGTAAAACACAAGCACAATTACTGGAGCATGTAAATAAATTATTAACTGCAACAGAAGTAGCAAAATATAGAGAAATAGTACAAAACATACAAGTAGATGAAAAGTTGATAGGCTACATTGCTGCAATTGTACATGAAACAAGAAATCATGCATCTTTGTACTTAGGTGCATCTACCAGAGCATCGCTAGCATTGCTAAAATCTGCAAAAGCCACAGCAGCACTAAAAGGCAGAGACTTTATAATACCAGAAGATGTACAAGAAATGGCACCGCATGTATTGCGCCATCGTATAATGCTTACACCCGAAAAAGAAATGGAAGGCATAACACCAGATGAATTGATAGGAAATATTTTGAAAAGTATAGAAGTGCCGAGGTAAATGTAATGAGAAGTGGGAAGTGGGGAGAGTGAAAGTTGTTTTGATAATAAGCTATTTTTTTTGCAGAATATAAAAATAAAATGACCGGATATAAAAAATACATTTCAGATTTCTTCGTTACTCTAGGCTTTTATCTAGCCTTGGGTTCTTGTGCTGTTATGTATGTAAGTTCTTTTTTCTATCCTCCACTTTTTGTATTTGCAAATATTTTATTTGCCATTACCTGTTTACTTATTATTGCAGATTACCTTTTTCTTTTTGCATTTTTTAAACCACCCATAGCTACAAGAACTATAAGTGAAAGACTAAGCAATGGAGAGCCAAACAATGTACAGATAAGCATTACAAATAAAATGCCTTTTGTTATCTCTTTAAATATAATAGACGAATTACCTTACCAAATGCAGGAGCGTAATTTTGAAATAAGAAAAACACTTTTCTCAAAAGAAACCATCAATTTTACTTATACCATTAGCCCTACAAAGAGAGGTAACTATCATTTTGGCAATGTGTTGCTATATTTTAAGTCGCAACTGGGCTTTGTAAAACGCAGGCAAACTATAGATGCAGAAGAAAATGTACAAGTATATCCTGCTTTTTCACAACTAGGCCAATACAGCTTAATGGCTCAAACTACCACAACAGAGCAAGGCAGCAAACGTATGAGAAAGATAGGCCAAAGCATGGAGTTTGAGCAAATAAAAAATTATGTAAGTGGAGATGATATAAGAACCATAAACTGGAAAGCAACTGCTAGAAATGGGAATTTAATGGTGAACAATTACACCGATGAAAAAAGTCAACAAGTTTATTGCATTATTGATAAAGGTAGATTAATGAAAATGCCTTTTGCTGGGCTATCATTATTAGACTATGCCATAAATGCTACCCTAGCACTTAGCAATATCTGTTTGCAAAAACAAGACAGAATAGGGCTTATGAGTTTTTCTGACAAAATGGGAAACATAATAGCGGCAGATAGAAAACCTGTGCAACGAGAAAACATAATGCAAGTGCTTTATAAGGAGCAAACCAATTTTATGGAAAGCGATTATGAAATGTTGTACATGCAAGTGCGTAATAAACTAAAACAACGAAGCTTGCTTATTTTATTTACAAATTTTGAAAGCTTAAATGGGTTAAAAAGACAACTAAACTATTTGCGCAGCATTGCAAAACACCATTTGTTATTAGTAGTATTTTTTGAAAACACAGAACTTACAAAATTAAGTACTGCTACCGCAAAAAATGTGGAGGATGTATATGTAAAAACAATTGCAGATAAACTGGCTTATGAAAAAAGAATGGTGGTAAAAGAGTTGTTACATTATGGCATTTTATCTGTACTTACCAGCCCCGAAAACCTTACTGTAAATGCTATAAATAAGTATTTAGAATTGAAAGCAAAGCAAGTATTGTAAAAAATATGATTGATACACATATCTTAAATGAAAGATTAAAAAGGCTAGAACCTAAGGAAACAAAATGTACATTTTGCAAAAATGCCTACTCCACTAAAATGAATGATAATTATTTTGTTCCGATTTTTAAAGAACGAGATAGAACAAATATTATCGTTTACAGTTCTGTAAAATTTAGTAAAATTTTAATTGGTATTCCCCGCTGTATATCTTGCAGAGAAATTCATACAGCTTCAGTAAAAAAATCTAATTTAATTGCAGTCGTTTTTTCTTTAAGCACCATTATTTTAAGTTTTTTAATATTTGGCCCTTATGGTTTCTATGGTATTTTTATAGGGTTATTTATTGGGTTTGGAGGCTCTTATTTTTTAACCAAAAAATTTGTGAGCGATAAAGGTATACTTAACCCAAAAGAAGGCGCACAGCAAGATAAAACTACACAGCTTTTTATAATGGGTGGATGGACTTTTAACCAACCAACTGCTTAATAATTTTATGATAAAAAAAAATAAAGCAAATTACTATGTTGAAAAATGCGATACTTTTATTTTCAATGCTGTTAATATGCTTTGGTTGTAGGCAAAAGTTTTTTGATGAATATAAAAATTTAACAACTAAAAATTGTACTCAAATAATTATTAAAAATGCTGATAATACTAATGCTGATATCATAATTGACAAGGCAGAAAGTATTGATAATTTTATTGTAGCAATAAACGAAGCAAAAAAAACAGGCCCTTGGAAAGGAACTGCTTGGGGCAAAATAAAATTTATTTATCCAGATACCATTATTGAGCTTGGCACTTTCATTAAAGTTTTTAAAAGCCCTATTACTGGTAAATTTTATAAAATGAATGATAAACTACTGCCCTATTTCAATTAAAAATGTATACATGAAATCAATAATTATTTTACTATTATTTATTTTACCAGCATATACATTTGCCCAAGATGATGGAGCAACCATACGAAATTATCAAAAAGGAAAATTACAAGAAGATAGCAGTTATGTATATTGGCTACCCTATAAAGAAGGGGCTAAACAATTAATGGTGCAAGGTTATCTTACACATTACTCACATGCTACTTTAATAGCAAACGATTTTAAAATGAAAACGGGTACTACTTTGTGTGCCGCAAGAGCAGGCATTGTTACAAATGTAAAAGAGAGTAGCAATATTGGTGGGTTAAAAGACAAAGAAAACAATTGGAATTATATTGTGATTTTACATGATGATAGTACTACTGCCATTTATGGACATTTAAAATTGAATGGTGCTATTGTAAACGAAGGAGATACAGTTACAAAAGGACAACCTATTGGTATTAGTGGCAATAC
>JAYVID010000152.1:0-23893 GCA_043770525.1 Ferruginibacter sp. | reverse complement strand
GAACCTTTTTCATGCCCAAATAATTCTGAATCTATGGTACCTTCTGGTATAGCCCCACAGTTTACGGCTATAAATGGGTTGTGCTTGCGTGTACTTAGCGCATGTATGATGTGTGCAAATACCTCCTTACCTACGCCACTTTCACCATTTATAAGCACACTCAAATCTGTGTTTGAAACCTGGCTGGCAACATTGAGCGCATGGTTAAGTGCAGGAGAGTTTCCTATAATGCCAAATCTGTTTTTTATTGATTGTAAATCCATGAAACTATAAATTATTGAGATGTCAGACTGAGCTTGTCGAAGTCGGTTCAGAAACGAGTATCATTTTTCTAAATCGCATCGGGTTTAACAAGCTCACCATGGCAATGTTTTATTTGAAGTTTATTTTAAAACTTCTGTTATTTCTTTTTTAAGTTGTGATAGATTATTTTCTATTATTTTCCAAATTATTTCTGGACTTACCAAATCATATTCATGTGTAAGAATATGCCTTAATCCAATAATTTTCCTCTTGTCTGTTATGTTAATATCCTTGTCTAATTTATCAATCTTCCAAAGTGCTTCACCTATAATTGCAAGCCTACGTTCAACAGCATCATATACTGTATAAGCCATTTTAAAATCGCTAAAGGAAGTTATGTTTGCAATGTGCAATTCAATTCTTTCTATTGAGAAAGCAATATCTTCATAATATGCCCTAATTTCCTTGCTCATACAACAATACTTTTTGTTTATTCATTTCTTTTTTAAAATAACTATTTCTTACCGCATCTGCAACTACTAAGTCAACTTTTCTTCCAGTAATTTCTTCTAAAGAAAATAAAAAATCAAAATAATCAAAAGGTGCTTTTGGCAAACCTTCAGCATCTTTAAAATAATCAACTAAAAAATCTAAATCACTTTCTTTAGAAAAATTAGCTGTTGTGGCACTACCAAATAGATACAAAGATTTAATATGATACTTTATGCAAGCATCATTTATTTGATTTAAATTATTTTCAGAGATTGATGTCATAGTTTATTAATTATTTCTTTACCGCCTCCCCAAACAATGTACCCGCTGTACAATGTGTAATTTTTACTTCCACATAATCGCCCTTCACAAAATTTTCTTTAGCAAAAATTACTACTTTGTTTTGGTCTGTTCTACCTTGTAATTGTTCATCACTTTTTTTAGAAAAACCTTCTACCAATACTTTAAATGTTTTACCTACTTCTTTCTCCATATTTCTAAGTGAGTGTCCTCTGTATAAATCTACCAATTCCTGTAACCTTCTTTTCTTTGTTTCTAATGGTACATCATCTTCAAACCTACGTGCAGCCAATGTTCCGGGGCGTTCGCTATAAAAATATAAATAAGCTAAATCGTATTTGCAATAATCAAATAATGATAAAGATTCTTGATGATCTTCTTCTGTTTCTGTGCAAAAACCAGTAATCATGTCGGTAGATAATCCACAATCTGGTATCAGTTCTCTAATTCTGTCAACTTTAGCAATATACCATTCACGACTGTAGGTTCTATTCATTAATTGTAAAACCCTACTGCTGCCACTTTGCACTGGTAAATGAATACAGTTGCAAATGTTTTCATATTTAGCAATGGTAAACAACACATCATCTGTAATATCTTTGGGGTGAGAGGTAGAAAAACGTACACGAAGCAAGGGAGAAATTTGTGCTACTTTTTCTAGAAGTAGCGCAAATGTTACAACACTCTTTATGCCCCCCGAAGAAGCCCCCTCTATCTCCCCCGAAGGGGGAAGAAAAGTAGGAGATTGGAGCGAATTTGACTCTTGAGAAATAGGGCCTATATATTCTAATCTTGAATCTAATATTTCTTTTGTTGTATCTATTAGCTCCTGTCTTGTGTCTATAAAATGATAACTATCTACATTCTGTCCCAGTAGTGTCACTTCTCTATAACCATCGTTAAACAAGGCTTCGCATTCCTGAACAATGCTTATTGCATCTCTGCTACGCTCACGCCCACGGGTAAAAGGTACTACACAAAACGAACACATATTATTACAACCACGCATGATGCTTACAAAAGCAGTAACACCATTACTGTTTAAACGAATGGGCGAAATATCAGCATAAGTTTCATCTCTGCTCAATAATACGTTTACACCTTTTTGCCCTGTATATGCTTCTTCTATTAAGCCTGGTAAACTTCTATATGCATCTGGTCCAACAACAAGGTCCACCAATTTTTCTTGCTCTATAAATGTACCTTTTAATCTTTCGGCCATGCAGCCAAGTACGCCTACAATTAATCCTGGTCTTGCTCTTTTTATTTTGCGAAATTCTGTTAATCTTTTGCGAACGGTATCTTCTGCTTTTTCTCTTATGGAGCAGGTGTTTAGCAAAATTAAATCTGCCAACTCTGGCTCTTTTACCGCACCAAAACCTTGCTCATTCAAAATGGATGCTACTACTTCACTATCTGCAAAATTCATAGCACAGCCATAGCTTTCTATATAAAAACTTTTGGTAGGGTTGTCTAATGCATTTGTTATAGGCGCATAAGCTTCTCCTTGTCTTGCTTCGTCGTGTAGCTTTAATGTAAGCGTATCCTGCATTATCTATTTAAAATTAGGCTGCAAAGATACAAATTTGGGAGATAAGAATGACAGGTTGGCAGAAGTTTATCCTTTCGTTAAAGTGAAGAAAACAAAAAATTGCTTATTTTTACAATGAAATGAGTTACACAGATAAATATATCGTTGAAACCTACTCAGGTTTGTTAGAAGGATTAAGCACTTTTAATAAAATTGAACTTATCGATAATCTTTCTAAATCTTTAAGAGAGGAAGAATCTGTAAAAGAAAAAAAATTCTACAAATCATTTGGCGCATTCGCATCCGATAAATCTCCCGAAGAAATTATCAAAGACATCAAATTAAGCAGAAAATTCAGGTCAAAAGAAATTTTGTTTTAATGAGGTATTTACTCGACACAAATAGTTGTGTATTTTTTCTTAGAGGAAAATTAGCTCTTGACATTCTTATTAAGGAAAAAGGCAGAGAAAACTTTTTCATTTCTGAGATTACAGTTTTAGAACTTAGGTACGGTGCTGAAAATAGCCAAAATTCTGCAAAGTCTCACAAGGCAGTTGATGCTTTTGTAAATGGGCTTACAATCATACCAATATTTGGCTCTATAAAATTGTATGCTAAAGAAAAAGTAAGATTGAATAGCATTGGTAAACCATTACATGATGAGTTTGATTTACTAATTGGTGTTACTGCAATTCAAAACAAACTTACATTGATTACAGATAATGTAAAAGACTTTAAAAATTTACAAGGATTGAAAATTGAAAACTGGTTTGATAGAAAAAAAGAAAATAAGTAATTTGTTACTTAGCCAAACTTTCAAACTTCCCCGCCAACCAAGTGTTCCTCACCTCCGTTATCCAATTATTTTCTAAAGCATTTTTGGTAAGTATGGTATTGTCAAAATACAAAGTATCTGCTTTTATAAAACCATTTTCTATGGCATAATTTATTTGTGAAAGTGGTAGTTGCTCTACTTTATCTTTTATGTAAAAACTAAGCATTTGCCTATCAAACATATTTACCCCAAATTTTGTTTCTATTTCTTTTATGAGTCGCACGCTGCTATCGGTGCTGCAACCGCTTACGCCTGTTGCATTTTCATCTGCCATAAGAATGATAAATCGTCCAAAAAATAAATTGGCATAACCTTTTACTGGTGTACCATGGCTTTTCCATTCTTGTACAAATTGTTGTAGCATGGGCTCTATTTCCAATGCTTCTTGCATAAAAAATATGCGGTTGCTTTGGTAAATCCACACTCGAGAGTTGGCTGCAAAATCTTCGGGAAGGTGTTCTTGTATGTTGAAAGACATGGTGGAAGGTTTAAGGTTCAAAGTTCAAGGTTAAGTGCATGTTATTTGCAAAGTTTTATTCTGTCTTTAATTTGGGCCGTGTTTCTCTCTAGGGTAGTAGCCGTTATGCCCGTTATATATCCATCACAATAGTTTTCAAAATGATACCAGGTGCCTACTACGTTAAATTTTGTGCTGTCTAATTTATCTTGTACTCGGTATTCTAAAAAAAATCTTTTTAAGTTAGCAAACTTATTATCTAATTTTTTTAATTGCTCATATACTTTTTTAGAATCTTTATTTACATCTACACTATCTATATTTTTTATAGAAATACTTTGCCATACATATCCGTATTTCTTAAATACTGGCGAAATATAAATATTAGATTTTCTATCTTGCCAATTACAACCGCAATTATGGCTTGGTATTACAACCCTTATGGCACTATCAATATCATTTAATTTTATTTGTATAGAATTTTTGCTTGTATTGCACGAAGAAATTCCTGTGCAAAAGGCAATAATTAAACTAAATAAAATATTATTTTTTGTCATTCAGTAAATTATTTTTTTACCAGTTAATCTATTGCATAATAAAAGCTAAATAGATAACTGAAGATGAAATGTGCGACGCCACTGAAGTTCAATCATGGCTTCTTAGCCCACTAACAAAATTTTATCCGAAGGAGAAAATTTCAACCATCAAATAAAATAAAAGAACTAAAAATTATTGGACACTAAAGTCCCCCTGCGGGGGATTTAGGGGGCAAGAGGGCTTTAAAGCGATGCTGCCACCAACTCCGCAATATCCAACACCGCTACTTCATCTTCTTTCTCTTTATTTTTCACTCCGTCGGTCATCATCGTATTGCAAAACGGACAAGCTGCAGCAATAATGCTTGCGCCTGTGGCAAGTGCTTCATTGCTGCGTTCTATGTTTATGCGCACATCGCCTGCTTCTTCTTCTTTAAACATTTGCGCACCGCCAGCACCGCAGCACAAACCATTGCTCTTGCAGCGTTTCATTTCTATCAATTCTGCGTCTAATGCTTCCAACACTTTGCGTGGAGCTTCATAAATACCATTTGCCCTGCCTAGGTAACAACTATCATGGTATGTAATTTTTTTGCCTTTGTATGCACCATTTTCGTTCATGGTTATTTTGCCACTATCTATCAATTGTTGTATAAAAGTGGCATGGTGTATTACTTCATAATTGCCACCCAAAGCAGGATATTCGTTTTTAAAAATATTGAAGCAATGTGGGCAAGCAGTTACAATTTTTTTGATGCCATAGCCATCCAATACTTGTATGTTTTGGTAAGCCATCATTTGAAACATAAACTCATTGCCTGCTCTGCGTGCAGGGTCGCCGGTGCACATTTCTTCTTTGCCTAGTATGGCATATTTAGTGCCCACTTTCTCTAAAATGGTAGCAAATGCTTTGGTAATTTTTTGTGCTCGTTGGTCAAAACTTCCTGCGCAACCTACCCAAAATAAAACTTCGGGTGTTTCTCCTGCTGCCATTAGCTCGGCCATTATTGGTACATGCATATATTTTTTGTTTAGAAGTTGAGTGGTTTAGAGGTTTAGTAATTACACTAAAAATAAATCACCAACTATGATATACAAATTTATGAAGCAAGTTTGATGTTTTGCAATTATTTTTACAACTAAATTTTACTTTTGAAAAGACTGCTTAAAAAAATAACGAATTGGGAGGCTTGGCCATTTGCATTAATATATGCACCTGTGGCTTTGTGGTGGGGGTGGTATATGTTGCGCTCGGGGGCAGTTTGGTTTTTTACGCCTAGCAATCCCAAACTTACTTTTGGTGGCATGGAGGGTGAGCCTAAGCGTGAAATGTATGATTTGTTGCCTAAGCATTTGTACCCAACCACAATAAATATTTTACCAACACAATCTGCTGATGAATTAATTGCTGCTATTAATGATGCAGGATTTGTTTACCCATTTGTAGTAAAACCCGAAGTAGGCGGACAGGGTATTTTGTTTAGAAAAATAGATACAGAGAAAGAGTTATTGCATTATCATCGTTTGATTGAGTTTGAATACATAGTGCAAAATATGATTTTGTATAAAATGGAAGTGAGTGTGTTTCATATTCGACACCCCAAAGAGCAAAAAGGTATTGTAACAGGCTTTTTGCAAAAAATACCTTTGCATGTAATGGGTGATGGAAAATCGAGTTTACAAGAATTGATAGTGTCACACCCCAAGGCAAATAAATTTGCAACAGATATGTTGGTGAAGCATGCTGTTAATCTCAAAAATATAATTGCGGCAGATGAAAAATATGTATTGAGCTATGCTGCCAATCACAATAGGGGTGCGCTTTTTGTAGATTTGAAAAATGAGATTGATGAAAAATTAGTTTCCATTTTTGATACACTGAGTATTGAGATAAATGATTTTTTTTATGGCAGGTACGATATCATGTGCAACTCTGTAGAAGACTTAAAAGCTGGTAAAAATTATTTAATTTTAGAGTATAATGGTTGTGGTGCAGAGCCCAATCATTTTTATGATACAGGCTACACATTGCGTGGAGCGCATAAAGAAATTTTAAAGCATTGGAGATACATGTACGAAATAAGTAAGTACAATGCACAGCAAGGTATAAAGCCTTGGGGCTTTTGGAAGGGGTTTAAATTTTTAAAATATTCTAGAGATTTAACTGCTGCAATGAAGGTCGTGGATTTGAAGATAGGGTAGGGGTGGAACGCAGATTTTTATGATAGATATGATTGAAATGTTCTTTCTTTATTATATTCTAAAAAAATGCTCCTTTCTCATCACTTTTTGATTCAAATTTATTTATAAATAAATAGCAACTATTAATTTTCCCTGTGAACTTATGTTGTTACAATATTAGTTAGCTTACAATCTCACATTTACTCCTACAACAAAGTTTGCAGGTGCCATAGGGAAATAACTATTTTCTGTAAATAGTCTGCCCCCACTTAGGTAACTATAAGTAAAGCCATTGGGTTCGTATAATTTGGAAAAAATGTTTATGGCTTGAAAATACACATTGAGTTCTTTGATGTTTTTACCAAATACATTATAACCTATTCTTGCATCTTGTGTATAAAATGCATTTAGTTTTCTATTTACATTATTAGTATTATCTAAAAATTGATTGCCTACATATTTGCTTGTTAAAATTATACTTGCATTTTTTACAGGGGTAATAGTTGCAATAAAGTTTGCTATAATATCTGGTGAATAAGCTATGTTTGTTTCATTATGGTAAATTGATTTTTGTCCACCGTTATCATAATCATCATAGTATTCTGTAAAGTTTTTTACTTTATTTTCACTAAAAGTTACATTGCCTGTAAAGCTTAAATATTTATTTATTTTTTCACTTGCAAAAATCTCTAAACCTGCTCTGTAACTATTGTCTACATTGGTTCTTGTATAGGCACCTACATCATTTATTTTACCAGTATTTATTAATTGGTTTTTATAAATCATATAATAAAAGTTAGCTCCAATATGTAGGCTATTTTGTTTATGTTCAACACCTATTTCAAAGTCATCTAATTTTTCAGGCTTAGGTTTTGTTTCAGTATTACCCTCAAAGTCATCCCTGTTTGGCTCCTTGCTTGCATGGCCATAAGATGCATATATTTTACTATTGTTTTTAAAATAAGTAAAGCCAATTTTTGGGTTAAAAAATAAGTTTGTTGTACTTACTTTTATTGTTGGATTTTTTCTAAATCCGTTTATATCATAATCAATATTTCTTACTTGTACATCTACAAATGTTTGAAAGTTTTTGCTAAATGTTTGCGTCCATTTTGTATAGGCAGAAAAATCGTATTTATGTGCAGGAGTATTGTACCATTGATAATTTGCAGGTACAGCTGCTTGTAATTTAGCCCAAATAATATTACCATAGTGGTCACCTTCATACCTATTATATCCACCTCCAAAAATTACTTGTGTTTGCTTTTTGTCATATAGCAATGAAAAAGTAGTGCCATAAAAATAATTATCTAACCATAATTGGTTTATCATATCCGTTTTGGAAACAGTGCCAAAATTTGGTAAGCCATATTTAGAAAACTTTTGAGCTGCTTTATATTGCTCATAAAAACCTTTTCCTCTGGTAAGAAATGTTGCAACATTTGCTTTTAAAAAAGGATTAAATTTATGTGTATAGAATAGCTGATAATGTGTTTGTGTGTAATCATCTACTTGGTTTTCGTAAGGTAAACCTGCACGCTCTGTGCCAGCACTGTTGTACGTTCTATTAGTAGTTAAGCTATCTTGTGTTAATCCATAATAAGCTTGATAGGTTTTTTCTCTGCCCGTAAAAATATTTAAGCGAACAGTATTTTTATTGTTAAAATAAACTCCACTTAAAAAATAAGATTTCAATTTTGCATCTGCTCTATCTACATAACCATTGCTTCTTATATTACTCATTCTTGCATCTATTGCAAAATGCTTTTTAAAAATACCACTATTAAAAAGCATCGTATTTTTTATTAGTCCATAAGAACCTACAGTAGTATTTAATTCAAAATTTTTAATTTTTACTAGCTCATTTGTACTTACATTAATACTGCCACCAAATGATCCTGCTCCGTTAGCAGAAGTACCTACACCTCTTTGTATTTGTATGCTACTTGCAGAGCTTGCAATATCTGGCATATCTACAAAAAATGTTCCCAAGCTTTCAGCATCGTTGTAAGGGATACCATTTAGCGTAACATTTATTCTAGTAGCATCTGTACCTCTAATGCGTATATTCGTGTAACCTACTCCAGTACCCGCATCGGAGTTTACTATTACACTTTGGGTATTGTTCAAAATGAAAGGTAAATCTTGCCCAATATTATTTTGTTTAATATCTAGCTTGCTTAAGTTTGTTTTAGCAAATGGGTTTTTTTCTGTTGCTTTCACTGAAGTTACTTCCACAGGTTGCAGTGAAACACTGTCGTTAAAGCTTGTTTGAGCATAAGAAAAATTTGCAATCATGAGCATAGTAATGCCAAATAAAAATAATTTCATAAAAAAAATTTGGCTGAACATTCCGGGCTGCAATGCCTAAAATAAAAAGATTTCTCCCTTCGCAGGTATTATCCTGAGCAGGTTATACGGGTATTTTCTCAGCCTTTTTTAAAAAGCACCCCGGAAAAAATTCAGTAGTAAATAATCTTTTACAAAGGTATATAAGTTATTGCATTTATTTTTTAATTTGTGTAACTATTATGATTCATGGTACGTTCTATAAAAGTGATATCAATTTTCATCAAAAATTATTAAAAATGAAACAGTTATTAGCATTATTAGCCTTGTCTTTTTCTATAAATTTAATGGCCCAAACAAAACAAACAAGAACAACGGCAGATTTTAGTGGTATAAGTAGTGCCTCTGGCATTAGTGTACAAATTAAAGAAGGAACTGCTAATGAAGTAATCGTAAGTTCTTCAAAAGACGAATTGGTAGATAATATAAAAACAGAAGTAGATGAAAATGGGGTATTAAAAATTTATTATAAAAATCCTAAAAAAAACAATTGGAATAGCACTAAAAATGTAAAATTAAACGCCTTTATTACTTATAAAAAAATAAATGTATTAATGGCAAGTAGTGGCTCATCTTTACAAGCTGATGTACCTGTAAAAGCAACTAATATAAAAATAGAAATAAGCAGTGGAGCTAACATGCAAGTGGACATAGCAGCTGCTGAATGTACCATAAATATAAGCAGTGGGGCAGTAGCAAAAATAGGGGGCAATGCTACCGATACTAAAATTATAGCAAGTAGTGGCAGTATGCTAAAAGCAGAAAAATTAATTACAGATAATTGTACTGCAAATGCATCTAGTGGGGCAGAGGTAAAAATTGAAATAACAAAAAAAATAAATGCCAGTGCCAGCAGTGGAAGTAGTATAAAATATAAAGGTAATCCTACAGTAGAATCTAAGAAAGTAAGTAGCGGTGGGCAAATAAAACAAATGTAAATAAAGCATCAAAACGAACTGAAATTTAAAATAAAACACCCCCTATAAAAATGAAACATTTATTTCAACTATTTTTTTTATTCATTGGTTTTTCTGGTACAGCACAAAAACATTTCGTTATGGATGCTGATGCAGAAGTGAGAACAATTGAAGGTAGTTTTACCAGTGTAAAAGTATCTAATGCTATTCATCTTTATTTGAGTAAAGGAGAAGACGAGTCAGTAGCAATAAGTGCTACCGATCAAAAGTATAAGGACGGAATAAAAACTGAAATTGTAAATGGAGCATTAAATATTTATTATGAAGGGCCTAAAATTTGGAGTTTAAGAAATCATAAATTAAATGTTTATTTATCATACAAAACACTTCAGCAAATTACAGCATCTAGTGCTAGTTATATAATGTTTGTGGGCGTTACAGACTTGCCTTTATTAAATATAATTGCAAGCGGTGCTAGCAATATTGCAGGTACTTTAAACATTACAGACTTAAATATAAAAAGTAGTGGAGCCAGCGATGTAAATATAAAAGGTACTGCAAAAAATGTAAATGTGGAATGCAGTGGTGCTAGCGATTTAAATGCATTTGATTTAACTGTAGAAAATTGTACCATAAAAGCAAGTGGCGCAAGCGATGTAAATATTACAGCCACAAAAGAAATAAGTATACAAGCAAGTGGTGCAAGCAATGTTTTTTATAAAGGAACAGCAGAAATAAAAGAAAAAAATAGCAGCGGCGCAAGCACGGTTTCAAAACGAGATTAAAAAATACTTTTTAAAAAATGGAAGCCAACTTTTAAAAAGTTGGCTTCCATTTTTAGTTACTACAATAAAAACTACTTAGGAAAAGCCCAAAGCAAAAAAGCGCCAAAATTTCTAATTGTTGGCATTTTTTTTAATGCAGCATCACCCACTTCTTGTGGAATTATTTTGCATTCAGTTATACTTGGTTTGTTTGCAATAATTTCTGCAAATTTTATTGCGGAAGAATCTATTCCAGCATCTTCTAAAAATATTTTTATAGTTGGGCGTTTTTTCATGCTTTGTAAAATTTCAAATTCATTTTTTGCCTTGCCTATTTTTTTGTTGCTAAACTGAGGACTAAACATACCTACCATTTGAAATTTATTATCATTGTTATAAGCCACATCAAAAGCTGTCTTTGAGGCATTCATAAACCCTGTAATTGCCACATTATTAAACTTTCTTATGGTTGCTTTTTTCTTTATAAAAGGATACAATTCATCATCTATAAATGAATTGAATTGTTTGTAATCTTTTGCCATTGCTCCTTCAATTTCTTCAAAACCAAAATCATTTTCTTGCCCATCAAAAGCAACCAACATCAATGGTTGAATAAGTTTTGCTTTAAACATACTGTCTATAATTTCTTGTGCCTTCACTTTTTCCAATAAACTAGTGTTAATAAAGAGCAACAAATTCATATCTTCTTTATTATTGGGCAATGCAGTGCTTATAATGGTGAGTGGCACTTGCTTTTGTAAATGGCGGCTGTACACTTTATCATTTTTTTGTTTTGTACCAGCCTTGCAAGCAAACAATAAACTAATGGTTGTAAAAAGAAAAATTGCTTTTAAAATTTTCATAATGTTGTTTTGGACAATAAAAATAAGCAATTTTTACTTTCACTATCATAAGACTTCTAATGGGTAAGTATAAAAAAAGCTAGCTTTTTAATCTTAAAACGAGAATAAACTTTTATTTCTTTTATTATTAATTTAAAAACCCTTACTTTTGTAGTGCGAAGTAGAGCAGCGGTAGCTCGTCGGGCTCATAACCCGAAGGTCACTGGTTCGATCCCGGTCTTCGCAACAACAGTACAGGAATGGTCACTAATCTATTTAAAAGTAGAAACAGTTCAAATCCATTCTTTATAGTTAAAAAGGCTCGGATATTTTCCGGGCCTTTTTAAAAAATTAGATTGTTTAGTTTAAAAAAGTTAAGCAATGATTACCTCCTCCATCTTTAATCAGCTTGATTACGGTAATCTCCCTTTTTGTAAATTAATTGATATTTAAGAAAATCTTATTAATCTTAAAAAATCATAATAATCAGCGTTCAAACATGAAATCAGGATTTGTAAATATTTTTGGTAAGCCCAATGCAGGTAAAAGCACTTTGCTGAATGCTCTGATGGGCGAAAAAATGGCTATTGTATCTCATAAAGTGCAAACCACAAGGCATCGTATAAAAGCAATTCTTACCAATGATGATTATCAAATTATTTTTAGCGATACACCAGGTATTATAGATCCAAAATACAAGTTGCACGAAAAAATGATGCAAGCTGTAAAAGGTAGCCTTGAAGATGCAGATGTGGCTTTGCTAATGACAGATGCTAGAGAAGCAGTAGATGAAAGCCATGAAATCTTTTTAAAGCTAAGGCTAAAAGCACCCGTAATTGTAGTGCTCAATAAAATAGATCAAGTAAAAGATGTTGTAGAATTAGAAAAAATAAAAATATTTTTTGAGGAACAATCTTATTGCAAAGAAGTAGTAATGATTTCTGCTTTAAAAAATACTGGTGTTGCAGAACTACTTCAAAGAATATTATTTTACTTGCCAGAAGGGCATCCTTTTTATGAAGGAGATGATATAAGTGATATGCCTGTAAAGTTTTTTGTAGGCGAATTGGTAAGAGAAAAGATATTTCAATTATACCATGAAGAACTGCCTTACCACACAACCGTAGTAGTACAAGAGTATAAAGAAAAAACTACCCTTACAAAAATACGTGCAGAAATAATTGTACAGAGAGATACTCAAAAAGGAATTATTTTAGGTGATGGTGGTAGCATGATAAAACAATTAGGCACTGCAGCTAGAAAAGATATTGAAGAATTTATTGGCAATAAAGTGTTTTTAGAATTATTTGTAAAAGTGAGGCCAAAATGGCGGGATAGTGAATTGTTTTTGAGGGAATATGGATACTAGGTAGTTGGCAAAGTGCAGTTGGCAGTTGGCAAGGGGCACTTGGCAAAAGGCAGGTTGCAAAAAGTAGTTTGCAAATAGACAATTTGCAAAAGTATTTTTAAGTGACTAGTTGATTTAAAAATAATTTTTATGGGTTCTTATAAAGATTTGTTGGTTTTTAAAAAAGCGTATACTTTGGCAATGGATATTTTTGAAATAGTAAAACATTTCCTTCAGAAGAAAAGTATAGTTTAACAGATCAAATAAGAAGAGGTTCTCGTTCGGTTTGTGCAAACTTTGGTGAGGCTTATAGAAGAACTAAATATCCTGCTCATTTTGTAAGTAAGCTTACAGACTGTGATGCAGAAAGTACTGAAACTGAAATTTGGTTAAAATTTGCATTTGATTGTAAATATATAAATCAAGAAAAGTATTTAGATTTATCAGGCAGAAGTGAGGAAGTTGGAAGAATGCTGGGGCACATGATTAATAACCCTGAAAATATTTGAAGTAAAAGAATTTTAAAAATAAAATAGCGCAGTTGCCTTTTGCCAATTGCCAATTTGCCTATTGCAAATTGCCAACTGCAAATTGCCCACTGCCCACTGAACATTATGTCATTTACAGTAGCAATAACAGGAAGGCCTAACGTAGGCAAGAGTACTTTTTTTAATCGTATGCTAGAGCAACGAAAAGCCATAGTAGATGATGTGAGCGGTGTAACCAGAGATAGGCAATATGGTATTGCAGAGTGGACGGGCAGAACATTTAATGTAATAGATACTGGTGGTTTTGTTGTGGGAAGTGATGATGTATTTGAAAGAGAAATACGCAAGCAAGTACATATTGCTATTGATGAAGCAGATATTACTATTTTTATGGTAGATGCAGCAGCTGGTATTACTAGTTTAGATGAAAGCATGGGAGAATTATTGCGTCGTAGTAAAAAGCCCGTTTTTTTAGTGGTAAATAAAGTAGATAACCATGCAAGGATGCTGGAAGCAAGTGAGTTTTATAGTATGGGTTTTGAGCACATATTTTTCTTATCATCTATTAGTGGTAGTGGTACAGGTGAATTGCTAGATGCAATAGTTGAAATAATGCCTGCGGAAAGTGATGTAATAGAAGATGAAATTGAAATACCAAAGTTTGCCATTATAGGTCAACCAAACGTAGGAAAATCTAGTTTGCTAAATGCATTGATAGGGCAGGAGCGAACCATTGTAAGTGATATAGCAGGTACTACCCGTGATACCATACACACGCATTACAACATGTTCAACAAAGAACTTATTTTAATAGATACTGCTGGTATTCGCCGTAAAAATAAAGTAAATGAAGATCTTGAATTTTATTCTGTAATACGTGCAATAAAAGCATTGGATGAAGCAAATGTTTGTTTGCTTATGATTGATGCAGAAAAAGGAATTACTGCACAAGATTTAGCTATTTTTTCAATGGCAGTAAAAAAAGGAAAGGGAATAGTAGTGATAGTAAACAAATGGGATTTGATAGAAAAAGAAACCAACACTGCCCGTGATTATGAAAAGCAATTAAAAGAAAGATTAGAACCATTTAGCGATGTGCCAATCATATTTACATCAGTAATAGAAAAACAACGTTTGCTTAAAAGTATAGAAATGGCATTGATGGTTTTTGAAAACCGCCAACGTAAAGTGCCTACTAGCAAGCTTAATGACATTATGTTAAAAGCTATTGAAGCCTTTCATCCACCTGTAGTGCGTGGCAATGCAATTAAGATAAAGTATGTAACTCAGCTACCTACTTTTGCACCCACATTTGCATTTTTCTGTAATTATCCTGATGATATAAAAATACCTTATCAAAATTATTTAGAAAACAAATTGAGAGAGAATTTTGATTTTACCGGTGTGCCTGTAAGGTTGTTTTTTAGGAAGAAGTAAAATAGTGTTTAATTGTTGTCTAATATTCTCTTCAACAATTATTAGTTTTTTTTAAAAATAAAATTAATAAATGGATAAAAAAAGTGTCAACTTTTTTCATTGTTGACACTTTTTAATTTTTCGTCTCAATACTCAATACTAAGTACCCAATACTTCTTTCTTCACCTCCATCATCTCCATCAATTTCATACCAAGCAATCCATTTATACCACCATCAGTACCACTATTTCCACCGCCGCCAATTAAAATATCTGGCATTACTTTTATTTGTCCTTTACCTATTTCTTCGGTGATTTTGTACTTGGTAAAATTATCGCCGCCCATAGCTTTTACTTGTAGTTCGTAAGCTTCTGCGGTGCTCTTACCTATTGCCATAATTTTTTCTGCTTCTGCCAAACCTGTTTTGCTTATACGCTCTGCATCTGCACTAGCATTGAGTTTGGTAGCTTCTGCTTGTGCACCTGCTCTTGCTTTTGTAGCTTCTGCTTCTGCATTTGCACGCATTTTTGTAGCCTGTGCTTCTGCATCTACTTGTAGTTTCAAACTGCTAGCATCACCCTCTGCTTTTTTAATAGTAGCATCGGCTGTACGCTGTGCAATCTCCACACTTTGTTGTGCTTTTACAATTTCTTTTTGCATATCTGCTATAGCCGTTTCCTTCTCCATACCCTGGCGTTTTTCTTGGGCCATGCGTTGTGTGCTGTATGTTTTTTCTTCCTCTTGTGCTATCTTTCTATCGGTTAATGTTTTCATTAAACTCTCTGGTGGCACAATATCACCAATTAAAGTATCCACAGCATTTACGTTGTATTCATCCAACACTTCTTTCATATTATCCTTTGCAGCTTGTTGTCTTTCTTTACGTGTGCTAAGGAAAGCTATCACATCACTATCTTGTGCAGAGTTTCTGAAATAGTTGCCAATAGTGGGTTCTAGCACTTGGCTCACCAAATTATTCATGCTACCAAATCGTGCAATTACTTTTGGTGCTTCAGTTGCAGGTATGTGTATGATTTGCGAAACATCTAAATTAAATGGGAAACCATCTTGACTACGAACCGTAATTGTACTCAAATTTTTATCTAGTTGATGACTCTCACTTCTGGTGTTAGCCCAATTCAACACAAGGTTTGTAGTAGGTACCAATTCTACTTTCATAATGTATTTATTAAAAGGATATTTACCTGGGCCATAAGGCTCCATCCACACACCACGATTGCCTTTGCTTACTATATTACCATGCTTAAAACTCTCACCTGTTAAGTCTTTGCCATCTTCACCAATGTAAGAAATTACCACGCCTACATATCCAATAGGCACGTCTGTCATGGGCACTTCTTCTATTTGTATTGCCCACGGATTGATGTTGTAACTACCTGCTAACACAATCGTAGGTTGCAAACCTCTGTTACCATCGTTTGCTAAAAACGTATCAAAGTCTTGGAAATTATTATGCCCATCAATATACTTACCTGCTATTTGTCCACTCTCAATGGGGTGCCCGTCAAGCGATGTTACAATTCCTACCATATTTTCGTGAATGATAATCATGTCTGCAATGGTGATGGTAAATGCATAGTTGTTGATACGATACGTACCTGCTGTGATGTATGCTGTCTGCCTACCTTTTTGTCCACCATTGTCTAAAAACTTTTGTGCATCTTGAAAGTTGTCGCTATCAATTTTGCGCCCAAGTATAGCACCGGTGGGTATTTCAGCTCCATCGTTTGCTAAAATTAATCCGATTTTACCCTCTGGTATTACAGCAAAAGATTGCATTGCTACACCATATTGCCAAGGCCACATGCCCCAATATAAACCTGGTGCTAATGTTTTTGCTTGAAAACCTGCTTCGCCTTTTGTTGCTATAATTCTACCATCTGGTAAAGATTTGTTTGCACCAAAGAGTACGAATTTTTTGTTTACTAGCCCAAGTTTATCTTCTGGTACAATTACCATTCCGAAGAAAACTCGTAAAATAAATTTGTAAAAAACGATTGATAAAATAATTAAGAATATCCACCAATAGTGAATAAAGAAATCTTGATAGTTCATGGTTGTTTTGTTTTAGTTGTGATTGAAAAAGTTCTATAAAGTATGCAATGTTACTGGCATCACAAAAAATATAGTGAGCAGAAATACATTGCATATTAGTTCTAAAAATATGATTCTTAAAATTTAATTAGTTGGCATCAAACTGCCATTTATTTTTTGACTTAGTATGAAGGCGGTTTTACCCTTTGGCGAAAAGTAAACAGTTTGGCAGCTATAAAAGCGTTCATGTGATTGGAGCGGTTGCTCGTTTTAGTTTGATACATCAAAGGTATATAGTTGTTAAATATTCCCTAATGCAATAACGATAAATGGTGTTAGATTATTCACCAACGGTAAAGTATGTGTGATGAGTGGTATTGCCCCCTCTATCTCCCCCGAAGGGGGAAGAAAAGCACAAGATTATATGATATTTTTTAATTGATATAAAAGTATTTTTTAACTTTTAAAAAGGAGATGGAGCATTTGGCATAGAAGATTAATTGAACATTTGTATCCGGCTATTCGTTGCAATAGGTTTCGTTCCTCACCTATTTTCACTGCTATCCGGGCTAGGTTCATCTTCATATCTTTTTTCAACTTTTATTGTAGCGTATTATAGAAGCGAATTTTTTTATGCTGTATGAAACACATTTTTAAAATCTAATTTTCTAAGTTATAAGAAACTTAAATCGCTTCAATCTTCGCTAACATCTTCGAGCACTCCCTCTCCACGAAGTGGAGAGGGTAAGGGTGAGGTAGTAACGGCAAGAAGGATTGAAGTGTCCTTTGTGGAAATTATTTCTTTTTTCATCTTACTAAAAAACATACTACTATGGCAGAGATAACCACAACCAACAGCAACAAAGGCGGCAAACGCTGCACAAGAAAAAGTACAAAAGTAGATTTAACCCCTATGGTAGATTTAGGCTTTTTACTCATTACCTTTTTTGTATTTACTACCACTATGAGCATGACTACTGCCATGGGAATGGTAACACCTAAAGAAGATACAGATATAGAAACTCCAATTGCCGAAAGCACGGTAATAACAGTACTACCAGCAGCAGATAATAAATTGTACTATTATGAAGGCAATGAAAATACCAATTTAAAAATGACTGATTACTCCGCTACTGGTTTGCGAAAAATAATGACAGATAAAAAGAAAAGAGTAGAAGCTAATGGTAAAGATGCAATACTGATTATAAAGCCAAGTAAATTTTCTACTTTTTCAAATATGGTAAACATTATTGACGAAAGTAAAATTTGTATGTACAAGCGATACTTTTTAGATAAAGCAAGTGACGAGGATGAATTGAAAATACAATAACTAAGCATTGTACCATTTCAGCAAGATTTTGTAAGTTTGTGTAATAAATTAAACTACATGAGTATTTCAGAAATGAAAGTATTGGCTTTTGAGAAGCTTTCCGCTTTAAATGAAGAGTCTGCAATAAAGGAAATTTTATTGCATTTAGAAGAATTGAATAATAATGATAAAGGACGTGTTTATAATCTGAGCAGACACCTTGAGTCAATTAATGATAGATATTCAGAAACTTTGAAAAAATTAGCTGAATGATTTTAATTGACGATATTTTAAAAGTTCATCAATATTCTATAGATAATTTTGGTGGTGCAAGTGGTATAAGAGATTTAGGAGGTTTAGAATCTGCCGTTGCTAGGCCGTTCCAAACTTTCGGAGGAGAAGAATTGTACAATTCAATTTTTGAAAAAGGAGCTGCTTTAGGTGAAAGTCTAATAATAAATCATCCTTTTATAGACGGAAATAAACGAACTGGCTTTATTGCAATGATTGCTTTAGTAGAAGAAGAAGGATATTTATTAAAAGCGACAATAGAAGAAGCCTACAACTTCACCATAAAAATTTCTACAGGCGAAGCTAAGTTTGAAGAAATTGTAGCATGGCTAAAAAATAATACTTCCTTAAAATAGAGATAGGTTATTGAATATTTTCAAATATTCAATAACCTATCTTTAATATTAATCCGCAAACCGTTCTCACATTCACCTTTACTTTTAAGTATTGTCTCACATTTTGTTGTAATAGCTTTTTTGTCTCTGCAAAACGCATTCTTTACAACAAACCCCAACGAGGTTCACTTTGAGTAACCATGGGTGAAACCCATGGACAGTGCCATGCACATGGCACAACCCATGCCTACTCCACACTCACCCTCACTCCCTCACTATGGCTCGTAAACTCAGGTGCATACATACATTGTATGCTTGTAATACCATTGCTAAAATTACCATTGTGGGTTACAAATAATGCATATTCAAAAACATAAGTGCCTTTTGGCAACCAGCCAAAAAAGAAATTGGTACTTGCATCTTTAGTGCTTTCGTAGTAACCAAGTCCGCCTTGGTATTTATATTGACTAATTACATTTATAGGCTCCATGCACGATGCACGCATGTCTTTCATGTGTACGTATTCCATATCTCTATCGCTACGCAATTCTATACGCACTTTTATTTTATCGCCTACTTTTATAGCATCGCCATCTTTTATGGCTTGCAGTACTGGCCCTTTATCGGAGTTCTTTTCTATAAATAATTTCTTCACTAATTTTAGTGGTGTTTCTGCCGAAGTTATTTTATCAAGATTTTCAAAGTATTGCCAATATACAGATCCCCAAGAGGCCCCCCTGCCCCCCGAAGGGGGGTTCTGGGAACTCTTAACTTCAACGCTAATGTTTCCCATTTGTGGAGTTACTTTTTCTCCATCTATACGTTTTTTAAAATAGCCTGTTCCTGCTTCTGCCCCATCATTTGAAGATATTGTAATGTTGTTACCCAACTTAATTTGAACTGTAGATTCTTCCTCAAAAATAAAGGGCTCTGAATCCCCCCTTTGGGGAGCCTGTCCCGTTTTTACGGGAGTGGGGGGGCTACTACCATTTAGGAGCAAAGCATAACAAGCTTCTGCTGTGGCTTTGGTAGTGCCCCAGTTTTGTGTTTGCTTTTGTTTGAGCAACCAAGTTTTTAAATCATCAATGGTATTTTTGTTTGCATCAATATCTGTAAAAGCTTCTACCATCATGGCGTGGCTTTCAATAGGTGCTTGGTGCCAATAGTAACCACCTTTGTTAAAATCTTTCCAATACATACCAAACTCTTCGCTGCTAATGCTATTTTGTTTTAAAGATTCTATAATTGCCTTTGGCGTTTTAGTATCTGCTTTTCTATGTAATGCCAATGCTATCATTGCTTGCATATACTTGCTTTGGCTCAACCAATATTTTGTTGCTTGGCCTGCATAATAATCTACTGCTATTTTTACGGGTGCAGCAATAGGCGTTTCAGTAAAGAAGCTGCGCATATACAAATATTGAATAGCCGAATAAGATAAATTATTGTCTGCTAATTTAGCCTTGTACTTTTTTAAGTTATCATACTCTTCTTTCAATCTTGCGTCTAAGTATGGCAAAGCTTTATCTACAATAGGTTTTAAGTTTTCGTAATCATCACCCTTTACTGCTTTTAGTTTGCGCAAATGCCCAATACCAGTTGCTATGTATTGTGTAATGTATCTATCATCTCTACCACCTTTAAACCATACAAAACCACCGTTGCTTATTTGCATATCTTTTAAAGTTGCCAATGTTTTATTTTTTTCTGCTGCTAGTCGCACCATATCAAATAATATAGCAATATTTTTCTTTTGTTGTGCTTCGCTTTGTGCATCAAGTACCCAAGGTGTTTCTTGCAAGAGTACAGATTTCAATTCCTCATTTTTTTGGAGGTTACTCATCAAAGCAGCAGTATCAGTAATTTTCCAACGCTCAAAAACCTGTTTAATTTTTGGAGATGAATTACTAATAAACGATGCCAAAGTGTTTGCATAATACCTGCTAAAACTTTGCTCCGCACATTCGTACGGATACTCCATTAAGTATGGCAATGCTTGCACAGCATACCAAGCTGGGTTGCTGGTGTATTCTACCGTAAGCGCATGTGTGCTTAAAGTTGAAGATGATGCAGCAGCCCCCTCCAGCCGTCCCCCGCTAGGGGAGGAACGCAATAGCTTATCAAATTTAAAATTCTTGCTAGCAACATTCCGCATGTTCAGCGGCATACTTTCTGTAACCAACATTCTGTTTGTAAGTACAGGCAATGCAGCTTCTTCACCATCAGAAAACAAATTATCTTTTGTAATGGCTTTAATCCTGTACATCATAGCTGCATTAAAATTACTCGGTACTTCCATCGGAAATTTTACCGCCACACTTTGCCCAGCTGGTATGGTGAAATATTGATTTGGAAATACATTTTTAAACCAACCATCTACTGGTTTGTTGGTGCCAGCATCTAGCAATTCCAATTGCGATGTGCCTGTAATTTCTTTATCGGTAAGGTTTACAATTTTTGCGGAAAATTCCATTCTATCGCCTTCTCTTAAAAAGCGTGGAGCATTGGGTTGCACCATCAGTTGCTTTTGTGTAACTACTGTTTTTGTACTTACTGCACTAGCTAGTTCTTTTGTATGTGCAAGCGTCATCATCTTCCATTGTGTAAGTGCTTCGGGCATGGTAAATGAAAATGCAATGTTGCCATCTGCATCTGTGTTCAAAGCAGGATAAAAGAAAGCTGTTTCGTTGAAGTTTTTGCGGAGTTTGATTTCGGGTTGGAGTTGTTGATTATTATTTTTAATGTTCACACTTGTAGAATCAGATTCATTATCGAAACCCTTATCCATATCGAAATCTACGCCACCATTTTTTCTTCCTTTCTCTCTCAAATCAGCTTTTGACTGTCTTTGGCTTTTTTGCGAAGCTAAAATCCTAGTGTTTTGCAAAACTCCTCCTTCCATTTTTGCCATTACTGGTGCAGCTGCAGATTCTACTGCTTCTTTACCCCAAGAGTATACTGTCATATCACCTCTTCTGTAATTATCTCTTCCATACCCTCTCTCATTCCACCCATTGCTCAATAAATAATCATACTGCTTTTCCAATACATTTACATATACATCAGGTATTGTTTCATTCTCATTTGAAGCCACATCAGTAAATGTTCCTCCATTCCAATTAAAATAGCTATTCAACCCAGGCCATAAATTTAATGCCCCCCAAGTATGAGGTTTAAATTGGTCTAATGATGCATCATACATACTTATCAATGTTTCTGCGGCTACTTTTTCTGCCTTATTACCAGTAATTTTTATTTTCCATTTTTCTTCGCTACCAGGTTCTAGTTTATCTCTAAATGTTTCGTAGCTTATATTTAAATCTTTATTGCTCCATGGTACAGCAAAATTTTCTGCACCAGTGTAAAAACGATTGTGCTGTACAAAAGCATAATTCATATTTATACCACCACGATCTGCTTCTGTTACTTCAATTGTATTTGTGAATGTTTCTCCTGCGCTTACAGTTGGGTAGGTTATTTTATATTGCTCATTTGGTTTTACCACATTTTGTATAAGCCATATTTTTTCAAAACCTGTTGTAATGTTGTACTGAATTTTTTCACTTGGTTCTGCTACTTTATTTTTTACATCAATGTTTATGGGGTTTCTCAACGCCTTCCCTTCTCCACCTGCGGTAGAGAAGGGGGTTGCGAAGACCTGAGCGAATTTTTCGCAGCGAATTTCTTCACCATATTTATCTTTTGCAGTGGCTATTATTTTGTACCATCCTGAAATTAATTTTGTGTCTTGTATCTTAAATCTAAAATCTTTCCTCGTTGTATCTGATTTGTCTATTGCTTTTTCTCCTAGTTCCCACTTGCTCATCTGGTCTTCATCTGCATACACATCGTACGGAAAGCTTTGGTAGTACTCGCCTTTATTCATTGTAAATAAATCAGGCTGTTCCCAATATCGTTGTCTAAATATTTTATTGGGTTCTTGTATTTTGTACATCACCACATTTACTGTTGCTTTTTCAAACAAGCCGTTGGTATTGGTTGTACTAATGCCAATATTTTTTATACTATCTATATTTATTTTTTCATCGGTAATAATATCTAGTTTCAATGCTTGGTACGAAACAGATACATCTGTAGCTGCACTCCTAGTTTCGCCATTTACATCTGTAATATCTACACTTACTTTATAATCAAAAGTGGGTTGGTCTTTTTTAGCAACGGTTTCATCTGGTATAGCTTTAAAGGTAATGGTAAATTCTCCCTTAGCATCTGTAACAGTATTACCATTGGTTATTTCCATAGCCTCACTGCCACCACTTGGGTAGTAGCCTCTGTAATATCCCCACCATATTGGGTAGCGTACTTCTCTTACCACTCTGTACGAAACCTTTGCTCCGTCTATGTTATTACCAGCATAAGCTTTTGCAGTTCCAGTTACTTTTATACTATCGTTTACACGGTATGTACCTTCTGGCTTTTTCACTTCTGCCAAAAATTTAGGTCGTTTGTATTCTTCCACGTTCACATATTGTGTGCTATTGGTAATAGAATCTTGTATGTAAAAATTACCATTTAGCAATCCTTCTGGTATTTTAAAACTTCCATTGTAAGAGCCGTAGCTATTGGTTGTAAGACTTACACTGCCTATTTTTTGCCCATTATTATCATGTAATCTTATAGTGGTTTTTTTATCAGCTACCACTTTGCTGTTTCTACCACTACTATCTGTTTCAGTCATTATACCTTTAAAGAAAATAGTTTGTCCAGGGCGGTAAATGCTTCTATCTGTAAATAAAAATGTGCGCTTTACTGCTTGTCGGTTTTGGTTATACCCATCATAGTAATAACTGTTATAGGCATCATCGGTAAACAATTCATCGTTGTTGTATTTTATTTGCAAAAAATAATTTTCATAATTTTTCGATTTAGCTAATTTTATAAAACCATTTTTATCTGTCGTATATTTTGTACCTTTTGCTTCTTCGTTTCTTCTTGTACCGTTATTATAAACATTATTCCACAATTGCACTGTTGCATTTTCTAATGGCTTTCCCGTTTCTCTATCTAGCACATACAACTCATTTTTATTATTGGTTATGTAGCTAATATTGCTAACATAAGTTGTTATGCGCCCAATGATATTATTGCTCAATGAAAAATCTTCTTTCATACTCATTAATAAAAAATAAGATCCTTGTGGTAAGGCTTCTATCTTTATTTCTGCACTATGTTCTTGAAAATCT
>JAYVID010000151.1:0-3707 GCA_043770525.1 Ferruginibacter sp. | reverse complement strand
ATCTTCTTTTGAAGTATTTTTAAATTGAATTTTTAATGGGTTGTTGCTACTTTTAAAACTAAAACCTGTAACAGGTTTTCGTATTGCTATTGATTTTGTAATTTTCTTCTTTTGCCCATTTGTACCTTTTATAGTTAGCATTACTTCGTAGCTTCCATCTTTTTTATAAATATGCGTAAACTCATCTTTTGCGCTTGTGGTTTTATCACCGAGCTGCCATTGTACAGTTTTTATATTTTTGGCATTTGCAATATTAAAATTTACTTGGTTGCATTTTGAAATACTGTATTCTAGTTGACCATCTACTTCAATTATTTCTTTTTTTTCTTTTATTATAGCACAACTATCTGCTGTAAAATTACAATTAGGATTTGTTGCATTTATTTTGGCAACATTATAAAGCTTTCCATTAAATTTGATATTACCTTGTTTGTTTACTAAGTTGTCAAAAACATAATAACCCTTCAATCCTACTTGTGTCCGAGGGTTAGGTAAGTTCTTTTTCATGTATGCTTTAATTTCTTCTTGTGTTCTTGCTATATTCCAAATACGAACTTCGTTTATATAGCCTTGAAAAGCATTTGTTCCCGAGCCAGATAAAATGGATTGTGCTCTTTCTCCTATTGTTGTCGGTATATCATTTGTAACTAAATTACCTGTAGCGGGAACTTGCCCCATTAAAAATCCATTCACATAAAGTTTTAAAGTAGAACCATTATAAACCAAAGCAGAATGATAAGTTTTATCATTTACATATCCACATGGAGCACTAACCGAAAAAAATCCATTTGTCGTTGTAATTTGTGCTAATTCAGGGCAAAGAAAATAATTTACATTACTTGGGTCAGAATGTTTAGATACAAGACTTCTAGTTAAAGTTCCTTTAGCATTGCATGTCGCTTCAATAGTAACCGCATTATTTTTTACATCTAAATCTCCAATTGTAACACCTGAATATAGGTCTGAAATATATAACCAATTACTACAATTTACTTGTGCTACTAAATCAATTGAAATAAAAAGTGATATAATTGGAAAAATATACTTCATGAAATTATTTTTAAGTTAAGCTTTTTTAATCATTATGCCAAATTACATTGGTAACAATGTTTTCTTAATTGCATCTCTCAACTTTGCATTTACTTTTTGCTCCTCTGCATAGTTATTCCAATGGCTTACTACTTCACTCACTTGCGCTATTATTTTTGGTGCTTTTTTTAAGCTTATGGTTTTGGCTACGGCTAGTAAATCATCTTTGGTTATGTTATTTCTTTTGCCATTTACAGAGAGGGAATGTTGGCTTACCCATGGGCTTGCAGGTCTGTATGCATGGCATACATCGTACGCAGGTGCTAGTTTCCATTCGCCTTGTGCATCCATCATAAATGCAAAGTTTTTGGTATGGTCATCGCAATTTCTACCCATTACATTTAGCAGCATACGGCGGTATAGTTGCTCATGCTGTGGGTAAGGTAAGTTTAAAAAACGCATGGTTTCAAATAATTGTTCGTAGCTGTGCAAACCCACATCGTTAAAATCGTAATGCTGCATTGCACAAAATGTTTGTACATGCAGTTTGGTATTTTCTGTAGGTCTATCAAAACGACGAGTCATAAAATGGGCTCTTTTATTTTCTTCCAACAACATGCATTCTGTCATGTCTATTTCACAGTCTTTTGCCATTTTATAATACGCCATTTCTACTCTGCCATAACCATTGCTTGCACCAAATTGTTCATCCATCACCGCATCAAATTTTATGAGCCAATGGCTAAACCCTGTAGGAGCATCTGTTTGCCCACTCTTTATTGCCTTCGTTAATGGATTGTAAGCAATAATTGCTTTGGCCCTTGCACCACCTGCACTCGTACCTATTTTTAAAATATCTGCCATCGCTTTTTCTTCATCGGCAGTTAAGTTTGTAGCAAAATTTTCTCTTTCGGTTAATATAGCTTGTGCTGTTTGCACCATACTATCTATTTGTATAATGGTACTAGTATTAGCCGCAGGTGGGTTCACGGGGTTAAACTCCAATGCTCCCATGCCTCGTTTGCCAATAAAGCAAAGGGTTTCTACAGGGTCTAAACTACCCGTAGGTCGGCCATTTTTTGCAAGCCAATTATTTATTAATGTATTGCCATATTTATCGGGTAGCACATCTGCCAATAAACCTGGCATACCTTTAAAAGTATTGCTGTTGCTTAGTCCTGCAAAAGAAAATATGGCGGACTTTGCATTTTTTATTGGCATTTTTATTGGAGCAATATCAAGACCTGTTTTTATAAATGAATTTTCAAATTCAAAAAACGCTATGCCCTTGGCAGCATCATACACTACTGCACCTACGTTTTTGTTGTATAATTTTATTTGGGCTATGCTGTTCATGTTTATTAAAATTTGAACCACTAAGGCACTAAGGAAAATGCAAAGGCACTTAGTTTCTTATAATATCTACACCACTAAGGCACCAAGGAAAATGCAAAGGCACTTAGTTTTTTTATCTTAGTGATTACTTAGTAAACTTAGTGTCTTAGTGGTTCAACGCTTTTACTTGCTCTTTTCCTTTTTTGTTGTTGCATTTTGGCTAATGCTATGGGGCTTATTTGCGTTTGCACTTCAAAGTTTTTTAGCAAATACAATGCATCCAATGCTCGTAACACTTGTATAAAATGCATCATGCTAGAGCCCTTTCCATTTTCTATTTGTATGTAAGTTGTTCTATTTATACCACAGGCATCAGCCAAATATTGTTGGGTTTTATTTTGGTTAATACGCATTTCTTTTACAAAATTGCCTATTTGTATTAGCCATGCTTGGTTGGTTGTTGTATCTGTATTGTTGTTGTTTGTAGCCATTGCCTAAGCTTTTTCAACACAAATATACTACATTTATTTCGAATAATCAATATAATGTACATTTTTTACATCATTAAGGCTTATTTTTAGTATCAATGTTGGTTATTTTGTACAAAAATGTATATAATAAATGTTGATTATTTTGTGCATTGAGTATATAAAACGGCATTAATGTTGGTTATTTTGTACAAATATTTATATGCCTGTGTAGTTGTGTGGCGTTATGGCTTTCAATTCTTTTTTAAGTGTGGCAGATATTTTTAAAGATTGTATAAAGCTATGCACAGAGGCTTTGTTTATTTCTTTACCTCTTGTGAGTTCTTTTAATGCCTCATAAGGAGCAGGATAATTTTCTCTACGCAAAATAGTTTGTATAGCTTCTGCTACTACAGCCCAATTACTTTCTAAATCTGCTTTTAGTTTTGGCTCGTTTAAAATTAATTTACCCAATCCTTTTTCTAAAGATTTTATAGAAATGGCAATATGCGCCATGGGCACTCCAATATTGCGAAGCACCGTGCTGTCTGTTAAATCTCTCTGTAAACGGCTAATAGGTAGCTTTGCTGAAAGATGCTCTAAAATTGCATTTGCAATACCAAAATTCCCCTCTGCATTTTCAAAATCTATAGGGTTTACTTTATGTGGCATGGCACTGCTGCCTATTTCTCCCTTCTTAGTTTGTTGCTTAAAATAATCGGTGCTTATATAACTCCACATATCTCTACATAAATCTATTAAAATGGTATTGATGCGTTTTATAGCATCAAAATGTGCAGCAAGTGTATCGTAATGCTCTATTTGGGTAGTGTATTGTTGGCGTTGTAAGCCAAGCTTATCTTCTAAAAAATCATT
>JAYVID010000150.1:0-9702 GCA_043770525.1 Ferruginibacter sp. | reverse complement strand
GTTATTACGACGATGTTTTCATGTCAGAAAAACAGTATTGACCCTGCACCAGTGATAGCTCCAATTGTTGTTTCAAATGCTAGTACACAATTAAATGTACCCTATGCTAATATAGATTCATTTCAAAAAATGGATGTGTATTTACCGGCAAATAGAAGCACTACGACTACTAAAGTACTAGTGGTTATACATGGCGGAGGTTGGGTAATAGGAGATAAAACAGATATGAGTGTATTTGTAAATATTCTACGCACCAGGCTGCCAGATTATGCTATTTTCAATATAAACTATAGGCTGGCTTCTTTACCTAACAACAACACTTTTCCAATCCAAGAAAATGATACCAAAGCTGCAATAGATTTTATTTACAACAATAGAAATACTTATAACATATCAGACAGATTTGCTTTGTTAGGAGCAAGCGCTGGCGGACATTTAGCTTTATTACACGCATATAAAAATACATCTCCCAAAATAAAAGCTGTAGTAGATTTATATGGCCCAACAGATATGGTAGACTTATACAACAATCCTGCATCTAGCCTTGCACCAGCCAGTGCTGTAGGTTTAATTGTAGGTGGTAGTGTTTTTGCAAACCCAACCAATAACCCTGCAATATTTTCTTCATCTTCTCCTTTAAATTTTGTAACAGCTACAAGTAGTCCTACAATTGTTTTTCATGGAGATTTAGATACGATTGTACGCCCATCTCAATCAACCAGATTAATTGCAAAACTTTCGCAATCTGGAGTTGCTAACCTATATAAAAATTACCCAGCAGAAGGGCATGCATATATTAGCGCAAGTGCTTTAGGCGACACTTTCGATAAAACAGTAGCATTCTTAAATCAACATGTACAGTAAAAAAATACTTATTTTTATTTTTTTGTGTAATGCATTTTTTGCTAAAGCACAAACGAATAAATTACAATTTAAAGACGGCACAAGCGAAAAAAGAGCTAGCTTTTATAACAAAGTAATTAATAGTATAAATAAAACAATTGCTTTGCCTTTTACAGAGCAGTATGATGAAAACTGGCAAAGTGCTTTTTATAATATAGGATTGGTACAATATAAAACTGCTGCTGTAAATAAAAAAATAGAAGACGCATCTAAAATATTGCTTTCTCAAAGTATAGATTTTCAAAAAGCTTTTGTTAATTTGATTAATAGCAATTATCAAAACCAATATTCAGGCGCAGTACAACTAATTTTTTCTTCAACTACTGATAGCAAATTACTAGCAATGGCTGCAAATTATTTATTGCAAAAAGCTACACTTGCAGAAAAAAAAGTTATGAATGGTACTGTTTTAGATAAACTTAGTACTACTCCTTATAATACCATTTTACAGGAGTTGAGTAAGCAAATACAATCAAGTATTAGTAATATTAAAATCCCTTCTTTAAAACCATTTTTTACAAAAGAATATTTACCAAAAACTTTATTGGTTTTTAGCTTTCAAAGAAAAGATAGAAACTACCCTGGTATGGCAATGGTAAGGGATACAAACGGCAATTTTGTAAGAACCAAAGCCGGCAAATATTTTAATATTGGCCAACTTGCTAGAAGCAATAGCAATATGCCAGGATATATTACAAATGGCAATACACCACAAGGAATTTTTCGCATAACGGGCTTTGATACATCTTCAAATTATTTCATTGGTCCTACTCCAAACCTACAGCTTGCCATGCCACACGAATATAATAGAAGTGAGCTAGAGGAAGGAAATATTATCGATACAACTTGGACTTTATCTTCATATACAAATTTATTGCCATTAAATTTTAGAAATTATCAACCCATGTTTGGCACATTTTATGCAGGCAAAATTGGTCGTACAGAAATAATTTCGCATGGCACTACTATAGATGCAGAATATTATAAAAGTACAGCATATTACCCTTATACCCCAACAGCTGGTTGCCTTTGTACTAAAGAACAATGGAGCAGTAAAACAGGATTTTTAGAAAAAAGTGACCAATTGCTATTGTACGAAGCTGTAAAAAAAGCAGGCAACCCTATTGGTTATTTAATCGTTATAGAAATAGATGATATTAAACGTGAAGTTTCTATTTCAGATATTGAAAAATATTTACCAAAATAATGCTTTGATTAAATTAATGTTAGTCATCTACAAATAATTTTATAGTTTAATACTTTACAAATAAATTAAAGTTCAAACATCATACAATATTCTTATATTTGATACAGCATTTTTTATTACTCTTTTAAATTTTTAAAAATGAAAAAAACGTTTCTCAGTCTCTCAATTTTTTTATTGATGATTTTATCTGTTTACTTCATTTCGTGTAGCAAACCAGATACAACACCAGAACCACTTACCTGTGCACAAAAAAACATTGTAGTTGCTGGCTCTACAACAACAACAGCTGGAGGCACTACTACCAATGGTAGCATTACTGCATCTGCTACAGGAAGTACTGGTTTTACTTATAGTAATAATGGTGGCGCATTTCAAGCTTCTGGCACATTTAGTAGCCTAGCCGCAGGCAATTATACCATTACTGCAAAAGATGATGCAGGCTGCACAGCTACAAAAGCTTTTACTGTAACAGCTGGTGCTTGTCCTACAATTGCTATTACTGCAGCAATTACTCAAGCCAGCAATAGTACTGCTGCTAATGGAGCAATAAATGCTACTGCCACTGGTAGCTCTGGTTTTACTTACAGCATTACTGGAGGAGCTTTTCAACCAACTGGTAATTTTACTGGCTTGGCTGTAAACAATTATACTGTAACTGCAAAAGATTTAAATGGTTGTACAAACAGTGTTCAATTTAATGTTACAGCTGCAAGTTGCCCTACCATAGGATTAACATTTACAACTACACCAGCCGCTGGTCCAACTGCTACAACTGGATCTATTACTGCTACAGCAACCAATGGATTAGCACCCTACATGTATAGCATTGGTGGGGCACCATTTCAAAATAGTAATTTATTTTCTACCATTGCTCCTGGTACTTATTCTGTTACTGCTAGAGATGTTAATTTATGTTTAAGTGCAGCAACAAATGTTACAGTAACATCAGTTGCATGCCCAGTCATTACAATTAATAATACTGTTGTAGGAGCTGAGCTTTGTCCAACTACAAATGTTGGTTCTATAACAGTAGCTGCTACTGGTAGCACGAATTTAATGTATAGATTAAATAGTGGAGGTATAGCTGGTACTTACCAAGCATCTAATATTTTTAATGCCCTTGCAAGTGGAAGTTTTAGTGTAGATGTAAGAGATGGTAATGGTTGTGTTGCCAATAGCAATGTATCTGTACCTGTAGCCCCAGCTGGACCTAAATTTTTGGCTGTAAAAGCTGTAATGGCTGTAAGTTGCGCTACTGCTGGTTGCCATAATAGTACGACACAACAAAGTGGTTATAACTTTACTGATGATTGTACTATTGTAGCAGCAAAAGCAAGAATTAATGCACGTGCTGTTGTAGCTGGAACAATGCCTCCAAGTGGCGGTATTGCTCAATCTGAAAAAACTAAAATTACCGATTGGATTAATGCAGGTGGTTTAAGAAGCAACTAATTTTTTATAATTTTAAGTATAAGTATAGGTTTTAATAAAGCCTATACTTTTTTATATTGTTCAAAAAATAATTTATGAAAAAATACATACTATTAATTTCTATATACTTATTTACATTAAATTCTTTTTCTCAAACTGATAACAATACAGAAGCAAATAAAAAGGTAACAGGAGCATTTAATTCAACTAGGGTAATAAATGCACACTCTATAGAAATGCTTGAGAAAGGATACCTTGAGGTTAGAATTTTGCATAGATTTGGATTTGTAAGTGATGGAGTAAAACAATTGTTTGGTCTAGATGCTGCCTCCATGCGCTTAGGATTTGATTATGGAATAAACAACCACCTTACAATTGGCATTGGTAGAAGTACTTTTAGAAAAGAATTGGATGGTTTTATAAAAGGCAGAATTTTACAACAAACTAAAGGTAAAAATGAAATACCTATTTCTCTTGTTGTAATTGGTGGCTATGCTGTAAATACAGAGGAATCTTTTGCCGTAAAAAAGCCTAACGTAGTTGATAGATCATCTTACTATGTACAAGCATTGGTAGGCAAAAAGTTTAATGAAAAATTTGCAATGCAGTTTAGCCCTATTTTTGTTCACACCAATTTCCCGGTAGTACTAACAGATGATCAAAATATTTTTGCATTAGGTGTAGGAGGTAGATATACCATAAGTAAAATAACTGCTATCACTTTTGATTATCATGCAAAATTTGGCAAACTAGACCCTTCCTTCACCAATCCGCTGTCTGTTGGTCTTGATATTTATACAGGTGGGCATACTTTTCAGTTACAATTTTCAAATGCAACAGGTATGAATGAAAGGGCATACATAACACAAACAACAGGAAATTTTTTTAAAGGAAATATTAGATTAGGATTTAACCTATCAAGATTATTTGATTTAGGAAAAGAGTAAACAACTTGATAAACAAAGCGAAATTATCAGCATTAATAATTTCGCTTTGCTTTTTTAAGATAAAATTATTACACTTTGGGATTAGTAGCAAAAACAGTAGTTTCTGTTACTAAAGTTCTATCATCCAACTGTATCAAACTTTTTATAACAGCTGCAATATCCTCTGCTTGCAGTTTTGATGCTTGCTCATTTTCTGTATAATTTTTTTCCAAACTCATGCCATCTTTATCCAGCCTGTTGCTTGCAAAATTAGTCATTACCTCACTCGGGTTTACAAGCATTACCCGAATGTTATGTGGTCGTAATTCGTCACGCCAAGCTTCTGTCATACCACGCAAAGCAAATTTAGTGGCATTGTATGGAGATACATTTGCACCACCCTTTAATGCCGCTGTAGAAGCAATGTTTATAATACAACCATAATTACTTTTCTTAAAAACTTTTGCAGCTTCTTTTGCCACCAGCATAGCACCATATACATTGGTGCGCCATACTTGTTCAAATTGCAATGGGTCTATTTCTGTAAGTGGAGCTATATAACCATACCCAGCATTGTTTATAAGCACATTTAATCCGCCCATTTTTTCATTGGCGGTTGCTATCATAGTCAAAACATCTGCTTCTATTGTTACATCAGCTTTTATATACTCCACTTGCCATGTTTCTGCTGCTGTTTTTAGTTTTGCTTCATCCCTGCCTACTATTACAACTTGTGCACCTGCTTCTTTTAAAGCCTTTGCTGTTGCCAAGCCTATACCTGAGTTACCTCCTGTTATTAGTACTTTTCCTTCTGCTAAGTTCATGTCTTTAATTTTAATTTATAAGATTTGTGAACAAAGGTAAAGTATGTACATTGCTTTTATTGTTTAGATATTGTTTCACTGCGAAGACTGTAAATTTTTGTTTTGTAAAAATAAAAAAGGCCATTTGATTTTGGCAAGAAGGCGCAAAGACGTTTTTGTTGAACGAAAGGCGGTAAGCTTTATGCTTTGCAAAAACGAAAACACTTTAACTAAACAGATTATCGCAGAAAATTGCAGCAAAAAATTTATTATTTTACTGTATTACTCCACTCAAAAAAATCATCTACATCTTTTTTAAACTTTACCAAATCGGGTTTGTTAATGTAGTACATATGACCTGATGTGTAAAAATACTGTTTTATATTTTTCTTAAACTCAGGGCGAAGAAACATATGCTCAATATCGTACGATGCGGTGAAGTAAGGCGTAGCAAAGTCGTAATAACCGCTTCCCACATATACTTTTAAAGCAGGATTTTTTTGCATGGCATCTCTCAAACTTTCTGCTACATTTAAAAATTGGTTTTGCACATTGTTATAATTCCAAGGATACACATTACCAAAAATATTATATGCTTTATCTTCTTTAAAATTTAAGTCCTTTTCAAAATAATCATTTAAGGCAGATGTAAAAGGTCCGTCTATATTTATAAATGAGGGATCAAAACTTACACTCTCACCTACATCATCAAAGTCACGCCCGGTAAAGCGTGCATCGAGTCTGCCAACAATTAATCCATCTTTTCTACGCAGTTCTTTATAAAAACGATTTTCATCTACACGAAGATTGGCTTGCAAGCAATACTCTTTACTAAGCCCTGTGTAGTAGCTCATCTTTTCTGCAATTTTATCTTTGTCCGCATCGCTCAACCATTGTCCCTTTATGAGTGCCGATGCATATTCGCCTATGGCAAAGGCTTCGCTTTCCTTTAATGCAGTTTGCAAATTAGCTTGCAAAGCTGGCGCTAATTTTTTATGGTACCAAGCGGCTGCAGTGTAGGATGGAATGTACAATGCTCTTGGTAAATCGTTGCCAATATAATAATCGTTTGTGCCAAAATTTAACACAGGAGATATTAAGAAGATACCATTAAAATAAATACGATAACTATCTTGCAAATATTTTGATAACCCCGCAGCTCTTGTAGTACCATAACTTTCGCCAGCTATGTATTTTGGTGAGCCCCAACGCTCATACTTACTTAAAAAATGGCGAATAAAAGATGCTACCGATTGTACATCTTCCACAAACCCGTGAAACTGCTTTGGGCTCTCCCCTGCTGCTGCTCTGCTATAACCAGTGGCCACAGGGTCTATAAAAACCAAATCGGTTTTATCTAACCAACTGTACTCGTTATTTATTACTTTATATGGTGGTGCAGTAGCAGTACCTTCATCTTTTAATGCTACAACTTTTGGCCCAAGCCCACCCATGTGCAGCCATACAGATGATGAACCTGGTCCACCATTAAATGTAAAACATACAGGTCGCTTAGCCGCATCTTCATTATCTTTTTTGTAATAAGTAAAAAATACTTTCGCAATCAATTTGCCAGTATCATTTTTTAAATCGAGGTAACCTGTATGGGTAGTGTAATCTACTTTTTTACCCATTACCATATTGCTGCCTTTAGTAATGGTTACTTGCACACCAGCAGGTATGAGTTCTTTGGTTTCTATGATGGGGCTTTTTTGTGCGAATACAATATTAAAAAAAAATAAAACTATACTTGTAATAATGAATTTCATGTGTAATTATTTATAAGGAGGTAAATTACGAAAATCTAAGGCTGTAAAAGACAATATTTTTTTACAAATCATTTTTGAACCAAAATACTTAGCATTATAAATAGCCTATTCATCTAAAATGTATTGATATAATACTACAATAGACAAGGCGAAATATTTTTCCATATCCTAAATAACAAACTATAAATGTAAATTCATAAATGTATAAGGCTTCCTTGTATTATTAAATTCGCTCCTGGCATAATAGTAAAATGTCCGGCTATTCCAATTAAATAAGAAATATTCAAAACACAAACTCCGGAAGATGGATTTATTACCACTGACCCATTAAAAGGTAAAGGTATTGATGGCATTTCGTTATTACTCCAATTAGTAGGATCATCCCAATTTCCACTACCTATAAAAGTATAAGTCTTAGGAACAGTGCTATTGGAAACATAAATAGTTAGTTCCTGCGTTGTATCTGCAAAGTAACATGGAGATGCATTAGCAACACTATTGTGTAATTTAAATTTAAAACTAGCAGGAATATTGGTAAAAATAATCAAGCTATCTCCTACAAATGTAGGAGCAGTTCCATTGTATGTTGTTGTATATATTATTTGCGGAATTGTATATGAAAAAGCAGACAACTTATATTTTACAGTATCCTTATTTATTAAACTATATAGCGAATCTTTAAATGAAATAATCGCAATTTTTGGCCGTATGTTATCAGAAATATCATAAAAAGCCATTTGATCAATTGTTGTAATTGTATCGCATGAAGTTGCATTTATTACTTCTACTTTTATTAGATCCCCTAATCTTATTGAATCAATAGTTTCAATATCTGTTATTTTGCTTGGCATTAGAACATTATTACGATACCATTTATATTGAAGACTATTTTGAGTAAAATGATAATGCCTTACTTTTAAAGGAACACTAGCACTATCACAATATGGACCATCTACTATTCTTTCAATTTTTACAATTGGAGCTGTAATGCCTTTAAGAATATTTACTGGCTTGCTTGCAATAGAACCACAAGCTATTTTACCTACCAATCGATAGCTGCCAGAGTCTTTAACAGTATAGGTTAAACTATTTGCACCTGCGATATTGTTTAAACCTTTTTGCCATTGCAACTGGCTAACTGAACCAACCAGAGTTCCACTAAGGACTAGAGAATCAGAGGCACATATTTCTATAACTTCAGCGGAAGGTATAATAGAAATTACTTCATAACCATTATTACCTGTACAAGGCGAAACAGCGTCTGCACCAATATCTATCGGAGAAAAATTATTACGAATTTGATTATCAAAATCAACTAATATAGAACTTATAGAAGGAGTACCAGCTGAATCTGCAGGATTAATATTTTGTAAATGCAAATTAAGAGAAGCACTATCACCGCTTGGATTTATATATTTTGGATTTGCAATAATGGTTAACGAATCTATACCTCCAAATTGTCTTAATAACTGCAACTTTAAAGCTATGTTTGTATCAATAGAAGAATACCAGATATTATTGTTAGATACAACATTATTGAAAGAAGCTCCAACACCAGATACATATGTTATTATATCTGTAAACTCCATACTTCGCCTATCCATTTGAATTATATTGTTACTTAAAAAGATATCTTTTTTACCATTTGCATTAGTTGATATTGGGTAACTAATACCAGCATCACCATAGTAACCAACTCCTCCGATATAAATACTATTATGCTCTATTTCTGCTTTCTTAACTGCCCCAACTAAAATTCCATTACATCCTGCTTCAAGACTATCTATAGGCTCGCCGTTTGTTTTCAGTCCCAAACTTATCATGTTATTATTAAGCTTAAATTTATATCCTGAGACAGCAATACCAGCAATATCATAAAAATAATTTCTAATAGGCGTTTCATGATCTAATGCAAAAATTTTATTCCCATTTATATGCACAATTCCAGTATCTGTGTTAGGAATATTAGTAGTAAGTTCATTTGCATAAATAGCTAACCCACTTGTAAGCATTACAGCTCCAGCTTGATTACTATATCCTATTCCTCTAAGTGCATACACTTCATTATTTAAAAAATAACTACTTTTTTGAGTAGTTAAAGTCATAAATGCTCCCACCACTGCTTTTTTTCCACGTATGTGGTGTATACTGTTACCATTTACTTTTGCAGACTTACGAATGCTTGATGCTACATTATAACCATACTCTATTCCAAAAGCATTGTCTGTATTCGAAGAAATGCCATGTATTTGGTTATTTTCTATTCTAATATTATCTACACTTAACAAACCAATACCTTCTGCTATTTGCAAAAATGAGCAGCCCATATCATTATCTGAACCACCAATATTGTTTCCTATAATTTGAATACTTTCTACGTCAGAAGCATAAACCAAATATCCATCATGGCCACCTTTTAAACTTGATATAAAATTATTAGAAACGGTAGATAACTTACCATAAAAGCTTGCTATGCCAAATAGCAGAGAGGTAGATACAATACTATTTAATGAATCTGCTGTACCTATTTTATTATTGTTTATTACACTTACTCCCCTTGTGTTTATTTAATGACTGTCCGTTATTTGGTTTAGCTACTATGCCATGCCTTTTGCAATGAAGCTACCACCAATCTTTCAAATAAATTATCTCCAAAATACCTT
>JAYVID010000149.1:0-20085 GCA_043770525.1 Ferruginibacter sp. | reverse complement strand
TACATAAATTGAAATCGTTTAAGAACCAAATTCAGCTGTAACGCTTTAATGTCAATATATTCAAAGAACTTAAAATTTCGTCTTTAGGACGCTAATGATTTTGTAATTTATATTTATTTACTGCAAATCTATCATTTAGCCTTTTCAAAAAATAATTAAAATATTTTATTATTTTTTGGTTCGATATTTGTGATAATTAAATAATCCAATCTTTACTAAAAATCTGCTTCGTTTTTACCCTAGTTATATTTACTTTTTTTAAAAAATATTATGAAATATACTAGTTACAAAATTTTATTTTTCTTCTTGCTTTTTTGTACCCAACAATGCCTTGCACAAGATGATACCGAGTATCCTAAAGGGTTTATTATGCATGCAAAATTACACAATGGCATGATTACAAACTTTAAAGCAGGTGCAGATTTATATGTAGGCGGATTTCAACTGCTGCCACAGTATACTATTGTAGAACATAAAATGCGTGCAGGCATTGTAGCTGGTGCATTTTATGCTGGCAAAGTGGTAGAAGGGCAATTTGGAATAAACACATCTGTAAAAGTAAAAACATTAAACGCATTGGTTTTTGGTGGTGCGGCCAATATTAATTTGAGTGCAGAGCATTTGTGGGGCACTGGCAAACAAAAATTAATTGGTGGAGGTATTAATGCAGACTTATTAAACAAACTGGTACTAGGTTTTACAGCACATAGAGATTATGAATTTAAAACATGGTGGTTGCAAATGTCACTCGGCATACGTATAAGTAAAATTAAAAAGACTGTGGAAGATTTTAATAAAAAGAGAGTGCGTTAGGTGGATGGTGGATTAGTTTTTTAGTTGATTAATGAAATTTTTGTTTGTCTTTTTTGCACCCTTTTTTTCATTTATTACTTAAAAGCTATTAAGAAATTAGTAATAAAAATTGTAAAATAATTTATCAATACAATAATTAAACAATTTACATTATGAGCAGAGCACTTGTAATAAGCGGAGGTGGGTCTAAAGGAGCATTTGCCGTAGGCGTACTTAAAAGATTGTTAAGAGAATTTCCCAACTTAAGTTTTGATACATATATAGGCACCAGCACAGGCTCACTTATAGCACCCCTTGCAGCTATGGGAGAGTTTGCATTGCTGGAGCAATTGTATACTTCTATCACAAACAAGGATATTATTAAAAAGAGTAATCTTGGTGATAGATTGAGTACACATTCTATTTTTGATGCAAGTCCATTATGGTCGCTTATTCAAAAATTTTATAACCAAGCTAATTACGATAAACTCTTAGCCTCGGGCAAAAAAATTTACCTCACTACCGTTTGTTTGCAAACGAGTGAGTTGGTAGTTTTTACCAACGAAACAAATCCTGCACAATCAAAAAATTATGAAGTAAAGGTAATTGAAGATTTATTACATTTTCAAAGGGTAATAATGGCATCTGCTTGCCAGCCAGTTTTTATGCCGCCTATAAAAGTAAATTTAGATGTGGCTAATGAACCCAATCCGGAGTTTCAATTTGTAGATGGAGGGGTGCGTGAGTATGCAGGTGTGCAAATGGCAATAGATGCTAGGGCTACAGAAATTTTTACCATACTATTATCCACAGGAGAAAAAGTAATTGTAGATAGTCAGTTTGAAAGTATATTTCCTATTTTACAACAGACGATAGATATTTTTACTGAAGATGTGGGCAAAAATGATTTGATAATTCCAACCCAATATAATGAAGCACTGGAGTACATAGATGCTGTAAAACGCAAAATGAAACGTAGTGGAATAGATGCAGCACAAGTAGATGAATTTTTTAGAATTCGTGGAAGAGAAAATCCTTATGAAGATAAAATACCGCTAAAATTATTTTCGTTTAGGCCAGAGCAGCCATTGGGTGGTGGCCCAGGAGGTTTAAATTTTGAAATAAATGAAATGAAACGCATGCTAGCAAGTGGGCAAAGAGTGGGTGATAATTTTATAGCTAGTTTAAACCCTGCGGAAATTACTTGGGCTTAGTAATATCAATTTTATTTAAAAATAATCCAATAAAAAATATTTAGCTCACATATTTAAAGGATTTAAGTAAATTCGATTGCAAAAAAATTAAATTGTTTGATTTAAAAAAATCTTAAATCAGCAATCTTCAAATCAAAAATAATTGTGACCTCGTCAGGAATCGAACCTGAATCTGGAGCTTCGGAGGCTCTAATACTATCCATTATACTACGAGGCCAATTTTTTTTTATCTTGTAAAAGTAAATATTTTCTCGCTGGTATTACCTACTTGGTCGGTAGCGCTTATTTTTAATTCATGTTCTCCAGGAGGGCAATGCTCATCAAACTTATAAATAAAATTTACCCCTTTATCATTGCTAAAGCGTAGCCATTTTCCATCTAGTAATGCTGTAAAATTTACAATATCTTCTGTATTGTCTTTTATATTAAACATAATTCTAGTTAAGTTTGCGGCATTCATACCATCTCTAAAACCAATGGGTACTATGTTGGGTGCTGTTCTATCTACCATAAGCATAAAATTGCCAAACTCTCTAAACGAAGCAGTGTACCAGCCTTTATTGTACTTGGCTTTTGCAAAATCTTTTTTACTTCCAAAAAAACGATACATCACAATTTTGCCAGTATCTTCTACAGCAAAATTTTCTCTTATACTTATTGGATACATACACTGCACAGGTACTGCGGCAGTATGCAACTGATAAATGCTTTTACCATCTGCAGATGGCATTTCTTTAAATGTAAAATTTACAGTATCATACAATGCATTTTCTGGCAAGTAAAATTTTACTTTACTGGTTTCAAAAACATTTATAAAATTAGGTACAAATTTTTGTACAGCATCTATCGTTGGTCTTGCTGCAATACTTGTAGGAGCAATTAAATCAAAAACTAAATTAGATCTGTTACCATTAGCATCTGCTACAATAATTTTTATTTTATGAATATTTGAATCATTTAGTAATACAACACCATTTTTTTGATCTGTTGTATAAATAAAATCTTCGTAACCCGGCAATGGCGAAAGATGCTGCACATAAGGACCTCCATTTATTTTCATTTTATGGTCGATGTGTGCGTTCATATACCTCGTTTCAGCATAGCTAATGCTATCTATTTCAAATTTTGTAACAAGGTTGTCATCATCCAAAACGGCCGCAGCATATACACCAATAGCATTGCTAGAGCCATTGGTTTTATCTTGCATAGATAAAGCAAAACTTACTTTATTGGATGCTGCAATAATTTTACCACCAACAACTGTATACTGTCCATTTACTTTTTTTATTGGATAAAATTTGGGAGACTGATCAAAAGTACTTTTCATTCTATCATACACAGCAAGTCTTATAATTTCTGGAGCTACATTGTCTGGTATAGGTAATCCAAACATTAATTGGTTTAAACATTTATCAGATTTTGTATCTCTTATTTCAAAATGCAAATGCGGCCCTTGTGATCCACCTGTATTACCACTTGCGGCAATAAAATCTCCTTGCTTTACTTTAAACATCCCCTTCGGGATTTCTAAAAACACTTTCCAACTTTCTAATTTATATTGCTCATTTGTAATATATCTTTCTAAACTGGGTTCAAATGCATTTAAATGCGCATAAACGGAAGTTAATCCATTGGCATGGTTTATATAAATGCACCTGCCAAAACCATAAGGCTCAATTTTTACTTTTGCAATATATCCATCCGCAGCAGCATAAATAGGCATATTTTCTTTTTTATCTGTTCTACAATCTAACCCCATGTGGTAGTGGTTTGGGCGCAACTCACCAAAATTTGCAACAATAGCTATTTGAGCGCCTACAGGCCATTTAAAAAAATTTTGATCGTAATTCTTTTTTGTAAAAATTTGCCCTTTCGTATTTGAAGAAAAAAGAGATAGGCTAATAATAAAACTTAATGTAAATAACTTCATATCTTTATAGTAAGCAACAAAAATAATTTATTAATACTTTAAAAAATCACAAAATGAGTGTAAATTCAAAACATATTGCCACCTTTTTATTAGGAGCTGCTGCTGCACTAGCTGCAAACAAATACATGAGCATGAGCCCAGAGGAAAAAGAAAAACTAGCGGGTGATTTAAAAAGCAAAGCAAACCAACTAAAAGATGAAGCAGAAAACTTTGCAGAAAAGGCAAAAGATTATTTTGTAGAATTAAAATCGAAGGGAGCAGAAGCTTTAAAAGAGCACATGGCAGATGCTGAAAAAATGATGAGTGAATTATTTGATAACAAAAAAGTAGATCCAACTCCACCATCAGCATAAAATAAAAAATTATAAAATTTAAAAACCTCTGCTTTTACAGAAACTGTAATTAGTAGAGGTTTTTTAATGCGTCTCTTTTAGCATTAAGATACAAAAAGTTGATCTGCAATTTTATTGATTATTAAATTATAATAAATAATCATTTTATCTTAATAGTTTTTAAGCAATAAATTACTTTCAAAAAGTCGTTTTCAAAATTTAACTAACAAAAATTTAAGTACACCCTTTAGATTATAAAAAAAAATAATGATTGTTATATATTGCAGTATCAAAAAAAATTAATATTGACAAAGAAACCTTATTACGAAATAACAGAAACCAAACCTAGCTTACTTGAGCGTTTTGGTTTATACTATCTACATTTTTTTAAACAAAAAGATAGCGACCATAGTGTGTTTGATTTAACTGATGCAGAACTTTCAAAACGAGTAAATAGAATTACTTTAGTAGGAATCATATTATCATGTATAGTAGGATTTGTATTTGTTTTTCCTACAGTATGGGTAGATGTATATTTTGAAAACGAATCTTGGATTGTACATTATGGGTGGTTTACAATTGTTACCATAGTAAGTGTGGCTGTAGAATTATATTTGTTATTTATCATTTCATTAAGATCTGTATATAAAGTAAGTGAGCTTATAAATCTTAGAAACAGTGAAAATGAATTATTAAAAGAAGGAGCTTTTAATGTAAACAATATTTTAGCAAGGGCAGCATTGGAATTGCCAGATCCTGAGATGAAACTAATGGGCATAGACCCTTTTAAAAGAGTATCCAAAAAAAATATTTTACTTATAAGTTTATTATACAAAGCAAAAATATTTTTAAGTAATATATTACTTAAATATGGACTTGTTTTTTTTGTAGGCAAAACCATATTTGGTGTTTCTATTTTATATGAAGCCATATTAGTAGAGTGTTTTTGGAATAGCATTGTAATAAGAAAAGTAGTTATGGATGCCCGCTTACGATTATTTGGTTTTGCCCTTGCAAACCAAATAGGTAAAAATATTATTTCGGATGGTTATCTAGCTAAGCTTTCTAATGAGGCAAAAAAAAGCTGCTTACAAGCAATAGGAAATGCAGTAGTAATGGCACAAAATTATCATCCAAATATGGTAATACTGTTTTTTAAATTTCAAGAAATATTAAATATAAAAGATGCAGATAAATTTGATGACTGGGCAATTTTTTTGGGCTCCTTAAAAAAAGTAAGCCCGGAGGAACGGTTTTTTTTACTAGATTTATTTACTGTTTCTGCTGCATTTGATGGCAAACTTTCTGAGCTTGAAAAACAGAGCCTTGCAGCAGTATATGGCGCAGACTATGAAATTTATTTTTTAAGACTTACCAGGCTTACACAATATTTAAAAGAAGGTAAACTAAATGCTGCTTTAGTAGAGTGTAAATTAGACTTTGAGGTGGGATAAAAATCACGTTATGGAAGATAAATTAAAAAAAGAAATTGTTTTAGATGAAGAATGTACTAAGGAAATAAATAGTACTTTCAAATTATTTAGAGTTTGTATAAGTGTTTATCTAGTTTGGATCTTATTTTCATTTTATAGACAAACTATTGAATTTTTTTATAGACAAACTGGCGCATATATACAGTCTGATTTTATCTTAAAATACAAAATTATCCCAATTGCTTATTTGTTTCAAAGTATTGTAATTTTAATTGGTGTTTATTATCAATTTAAATCTTTCAAAATTCAAAAGGAAGCAGTTTACTTGTCAGATTCAGTTCGTTTTGTTTTGAGTTATAAATTTTTTAGAAAAGGCATGGTTGCTTCTTTAATTGCAACAGTAATTACTATTTCAATTTATTTAACATTCAAATATTTTGGATATACTACTAAATTCTAATTATGAAAGCTATCCTACAAAGAGTTTCGTCTGCATCTGTAACAGTTGATAAAAAAATTGTTTCAGAAATTGGTATAGGGCTACTTGTTTTTGTAGGTATAGAAGACGCAGATAGCAATGAAGATATTGAATGGTTAAGCAATAAAATTGTGAATCTTAGAATTTTTGATGATGTAGAACATGTTCCTAATTTATCAGTAAAAGATATAGAAGGAGAAGTATTATTGGTTAGTCAATTCACTTTACAAGCATCTACTAAAAAAGGCAATAGGCCGTCGTACATAAAAGCAGCAAAGCCAGATGTGGCAATACCTTTGTACGAACAATTTATTTTGCAATTAGAAAAAGATTTAGGAAAGAAAATAGGTACAGGTATTTTTGGGGCAGATATGAAAGTGGGTTTAATAAATGATGGGCCACTTACAATTATTATAGATACAAAAAATAAAGAATAATGAATGATATTACCATAAATGAAGCCCAACAAAAAGTAGATGAATGGATAAAAACCATTGGCGTAAAATATTTTAGTGAACTTACCAACCTTGGTATTTTAATGGAAGAAGTAGGTGAACTCTCAAGATTGATGGTGCGTACCTATGGTGAACAATCTTTTAAAGAAAGTGATAAAGGAAAAGACTTAGGCGATGAAATGGCTGATGTGTTGTGGGTTTTAATATGTCTTGCAAATCAAACTGGGGTTAATCTTTCAGAGGCATTGCAAAAAAACTTTGAAAAGAAAACTACAAGAGATGCTACTCGTCATTTAAACAATGAAAAATTACAATAATTTTTCAAAAAATTAATAACCCAACATTATGAATCGTATAATTTCTTTTTTAGTATGTGTACTATTATATGCAAACAGTTATGGACAGCAAAATAAATTAATTAGTGGCCCTTGGGCAGGTAATGTGGGTTTACGTACAGCAACTATTTGGGTAGAAGTGGCAAGATCAGTAAAAAAAGTAGCAGTGCGTTATTTAGAAATAGATAACAGTTTGAAAACTACAGTGCCAAAAATAATTACAAAAGAATTTAAGGGGGAATTAGGAAAAGATTTTAACCCAATAAAAATAGAATTGAATGGATTAGATTTTAATACTTGGTATCATTTTTATTTGATAATTGATGACAAAGAAGTAAAAACAGATTTTCTCACAAATTTTAAAACACAGGATTTATGGCAATACCGCAAACCTGCTCCAGACTTTAATTTTCTTGCAGGCAGCTGTGCATACATAAATGAGCCAATTTATGATAGACCTGGAAAGCCTTATGGTGGAGACTCTACTATTTTTGAAACTATGGCTAATACTCCAGCTGATTTTCATATTTGGATGGGAGATAATTGGTACACAAGAGAAGTGGATTTTGAATCTGCTTGGGGTTTAAATTACAGGGCCTCTCATGCACGCTCTCAAAAGGTTTTGCAAAAATTTATGGCAAGCATGCCGCAATATGCTATTTGGGACGATCATGATTATGGGCCTAATGATGCAGGTAAAAATTATATTTTGAAAGAAGATGCAAGAGAAACGTTTAAAAATTTTAGTGCAAACCCAAGCTATGGTGAAGATGGTAAAGGTATTTATACAAAAGTAAATTATAGTGATGTAGATTTATTTCTTACAGATGATCGTTATTTTAGAAGCAATGATAAAATGCCCGATAGTATTGAAGGCAAGCCTACAGCAAGCAAACAGTTTTTTGGAGTAGCTCAAATGGAATGGATAAAAAATTCATTGTTGTTTAGTGATGCTACCTTCAAAATAATAGTAGTAGGTAGCCAGGTGATAAACCCACTTAACAAATATGAGACTATGCAAAAGTATAGTTATGAATACAATGAATTATTAAATTTTATCCGTAATCAAAAAATTGAAGGTGTCGTATTTTTTACAGGTGATAGACACCACAGTGAAGTAATAAAAGTAGAGCAACAAAATTTTTATCCTTTTTATGATGTAACCATTTCACCTTACACGGCTGGTGTGAGTAAGCCGAGCGGTAACGAAAAAAATAATCCATATCGAGTTGCAGGCACACTGGTAGAAGCACAAAATTTTGGAAAAATAAGTGTGAGCGGAACAAAAAATAATAGAATTTTAAAGGTAGATTTTATTGGAATAAAAGGCGAACAATTAGGCACATGGAGTGTAACTGAAAAAGAATTGTCTATAAGTAAATAGTATTTAAAAAATGATTTTTCAATTACATGAAACAGATATTACATTTCCAAATCCTATGCTGGCAGAACTTGATGGATTGCTAGCAATAGGTGGAGATTTAAGCATTGAAAGATTACAACTTGCTTACCAAAGTGGAATTTTTCCTTGGTATAGTGATGATGAACCTATATGCTGGTACGCACCACATGAGCGTTGTGTGATTTTTCCTCACAAAGTATTTGTAAGCAAAAGCATGCAGCAAGTACTACAAAAAAATGCATTTAAAATTACAACCAATACTTGCTTTGAAGAAGTAATACAACATTGTGCTACTACAAACAGAAAAGACCAAGATGGCACATGGATAACCAACGAAATGCAATATGCTTATATAGAATTACATAAATTAGGTATTGCAAAAAGTGTAGAAGTATGGCAAGAAAATAAATTGGTGGGTGGTTTATATGGTCTTGAGATAAATAAAATATTTTGTGGAGAAAGTATGTTCAGCAATGTAAGCAACGCTTCTAAAGCGGCATTGATATGGCTATGTAAAGAAAATAAATATACCCTTATAGACTGTCAAGTGAGGACAGAACACTTGATAAGTATGGGTGCGGAAATGGTAAGCCAAGGGCTCTATATGGAAATTTTAAATCCAAATTCCTGAAATTTATTTACTCAACTTTTCTTTCACCTAAACTTTTCTTTCACAACTGTGGCTACTATAATTACCATAAAAAAGTTTGCTAAAATAACAAACCTTAAAAATATTTTACTTGCTCAAATGCATACTCCGCTCTTTATACAATTGTCTAAAATATGGATCACGTAAATCTTTTATAAAACGAATGGCTTCACCAGTACTTTTCATTTCTTGATAAAGTGCTTTATTTACTAATAGAAATTAAGAGTTAATATAAAAGTCTCCTAAAAAAAAATTTCGCCCAATTAAGAGACTTGTTATTTCATTAAACAGTTGGTAAAAATATTTCTGCAGGCAGGTTAAAATAACTTTTCAATCGTTGGGCAACCTTAAGCGTAATATCCCTACGTCCAGTAAGTATTGAAGAAACATGCCCCTTACTACCAATAACGGTTTCAAGGTCTTTGGGTTTTATGCCATTTTCTTCCATTTTTAATTTTATAGCATCTATAGGATTTAATATGGGTATATGTATGTGTTTATCTTCATAGTCTTTTACAAGCACCAACAATAATGCCAATTCATCAGCTTCAAGTGTGCCTTCTTTTGCCTCAAAAATGGCTATGGCACGTTTTACTGTTTTTTGATAAACTGCTTCTGTTTTTATTATTTTATGGGTCATTGTTTTGTTACTTTAAAGTTTAAAATCTTAGTGTCAAATTGTATTGTTTCAGTATCTATTTTATCATACTGCTTGTGTGTACCAAACCAAATAATGTATGCCGCCAGTTGCTTAAAATTTACAGAAACAATAAGCCTGTAATCGTTGTCTTTTATATTAAATATTACCCTACTGTTAGCGACTATACTAGCATTACCATAAACATCTTTCAGTTCGTTAAAACTTTTAAATTCTTGCTCCAAAAATTCATTGTACCAAACCAGTAGGGAGATTTTTGCATTAGGGTATTTATCTATGTAATAAAGCATCGCTCTTTTTACAATTATGTTCATTAGGCAAAGATATTACTAAGTTTTCAAAATGAAAACTATATTTATTTTTTAAATGCTGCTAGTGCAAAAAAAAGGTTTGCTAAAATAACAAACCTTAAAAATATTTTACTTACTCAAATGCATGCTCCGCTCCTTATACAATTGTCTAAAATAAGGGTCTCGTAAATCTTTTATAAAACGAATGGCTTCACCGGTACTTTTCATTTCTGGCCCAAGCTCTTTGTTTACCCCAGGGAATTTATTGAAAGAGAAAACAGGTTCTTTTATGGCAAAGCCTGTTAGATTTTTGGTGAAAGTATAGTCTTTCAATTTAGCAACACCAAGCATTACTTTTGTAGCTATGTTTAAATAGGGTATGCCATAAGCTTTTGCAATAAAAGGTGTGGTACGACTAGCTCTTGGGTTAGCTTCTATCACATACACTTTGCCATCTTTTATAGCAAATTGAATATTGATTAAGCCTTTTATGTTGAGCGTTCTTGCAATTTTTTCAGCATACTCTTCCATAGCAATTACCACCAATGGGGTAAGATTAAATTGTGGTAATACGGCATTGCTATCACCACTGTGTATGCCTGCTGGTTCTATGTGCTCCATCAATCCCATTACATGAAAATCTTCTCCATCAAAAATGGCATCTATTTCTGCCTCTTGGCAACGGTCTAAGAAATGATCTATCAAAATTTTATTGCCAGGCAAATGTTTTAATAAACTCAACACACCGCTTTCCAATTCATCATCATTCAAAACTATTCTCATACGCTGCCCACCTAACACATAGCTTGGGCGAAGAAGTACAGGATAACCAACTTCTTTTGCTACTTCAATAGCTTCATCTGTATTGTATGCCGTTCCATAATTTGGATAAGGAATTTCCAATTCTTTTAAAATATCGCTAAAGCGCCCACGGTCTTCGGCTATATCCATACTGTCGAAAGAAGTACCAATTATTTTTACACCTTTTTCAGTTAATTTTTTTGCGAGTTTCAAAGCCGTTTGTCCACCGAGTTGTACAATAACACCCTCAGGTTTTTCATGCTCTATTATTTCCCAAATATGCTCCCAATACACAGGTTCAAAATATAATTTATCTGCCATGTCAAAATCTGTACTCACCGTTTCAGGATTACAGTTTACCATTATGGCTTCCATACCTGCCTCTTTTATGGCAAGCAAACCATGCACACAGCAATAATCAAATTCTATACCCTGTCCAATACGATTTGGACCACTACCTAATACAATTATTTTTTTCTTTGCGGAAACTATTGATTCGTTGTGTATCATTCGTATATTTTGTTTGCTATTTCTGTTATTAAATTACTAATAAAACCATCGCATACTCCTATAAAATTAAGTAATGGTTTTTCGTTTTCAAAGGACACCCAATTATTTTCATTTACAGAGATATCTTGAATGTTTTTAACAAGACTTAATCTTTCTTCTCCGATTTTTTTAATGGTGCCATCTTTTTTTGATTTTTCTAGTTTAGTAATATCAATCGGATTATCACTATGAACTAGAAGATTTCTCAATGCCTTAAATTGCAAAATACTGTCCCATGATGTATTTAGAGATTCTGAAAAACAATATTTAGAATATTTGGCCCACATAGATAATCTTTACATTCTGTAATTTTATCTCCTTTGAATGATTGCAGATTTGGTTTTAAATATTCTAATCTCTTACAAATACCTATTAATGTTTTTTCAAAATCAGTATAAACACCCATTAGAATTAAAGGAAATACTTTATCCTTAGCTACTGATAAAGCAATCATATCATCTTCATATACATCATGCCCATCTATTGTATATACTCCTGCAAAACCATCATCAACTTCATAAAATTTCCCTTCATGAATTTTGTCTATTTCTTTAATTTTTTCATTATAACTTTTAAACTCTTTCTTAAAAAACTCTAATGATATTTCTAAATATTCTCTCCATGAAGACAAACCATTGTAATAAGGCTCTTCCCACTCTTCAAGGAACATTTCTTTTTCTGTTTGTTTTTTATATTCTTGATTTAATCTACTCATTCTATCAAAATTCTGATTTTTTTCTCCTCCATATCTTTTTTCTAAAAGTCTTAGGGTTCATACCCAAATTAGGAAAACTACCTGCTAATTTTTCGATGTCAAGTTTTCCTTTCCCCTTTCTTACTCTTACTCCATTGATATAAAAGAATTCGTCCGTTTCCTCTTCATCTTTGACAGTAATTGTAACATCATCTAGTTCTTTAGCAAAGGTCTTTATAGCTTTTAAAGATTTTTTATTTTTTGATGATATAATTAATGTTTGCATAACTAAATTTTTGATAATTTAATTTTACGAAGAACTATTCTCAAACGTACTATAAAAATACGGCGTCTTCGCCTCAAACTCTGCACTACAAGTATCTACCATTTTAAAAACACGAGTAATACCCAATGTTTTCCTACGCTCATACATAGCATCTGCATCACCATCTTGCATAATGCGTACCATTTGTTCATCTGAGAAACCAATCATTTTTGCTTCTCTCAATAATTCCTCAGGTAATGATGCAAAATTGTATTTCGCAATTTCTTTTTCGCAATCTGCTATTTTTTGAATTTGGTAAATAAACCAACGGTCTATTTTGGTGCTTTCGCAAATACGCTTTACACTCACACCCGCCATCAGCGCATCTTTTATACGAAATACCCTATCCCACTTTGGTATTTTTATGTATTCAATTAGTTCATCGGCTTTCATTAAACTTTTGCCATAATAACCCAAACCAACGGCTTCGTTTTCTAAACTCACACAAGCTTTTTGTATGGCTTCTGCAAAGCTTCTGCCAATGGCCATTACTTCTCCAACCGATTTCATTTGAAAACCAAGTGTATCATTAGCACCTTTAAATTTATCAAAATTCCAACGAGGTATTTTTACAATTACATAATCCAACGCAGGTTCAAAATAAGCGGACGTAGATTGCGTAATTTGATTTTTAAGTTCATCTAAATTATAACCTATTGCTAATTTAGCAGCTATTTTTGCAATGGGATAACCTGTGGCTTTGCTTGCTAGTGCTGAGCTGCGGCTTACACGAGGGTTTATTTCTACCACTATTATTTCTTCGGTATGTGGGTTAAGCGCAAACTGTACATTACAACCGCCAGCAAAATTTCCCAAGTTGCGCATCATTGAAATTGCCGTATTACGCATGAGTTGATATGCAGTATCACTCAGGGTCATAGCAGGTGCAACTGTTATGCTGTCACCTGTATGTACACCCATGGGGTCAAAATTTTCTACCGTACAAATAATGGCAACATTATCTGCATTATCCCTCAACAACTCTAGTTCAAATTCTTTCCAACCTATTATTGCTTTTTCTACTAATACTTCATGTATAGGGCTTGCAGTAAGGGCATTATTTAAGGCTTCATCTAGTTCTTCTTTTTTAAATACAATTCCACCACCGCTACCACCAAGTGTAAAGGATGGGCGAAGCACCAATGGAAATCCTATTTCTTGAGCAAATTCTTTTCCTTCTAAAAATGAATTGGCAATATGTGCTTGGCAAACGGGTATGCCCATTTCAATCATCCAGAGTCTAAACTTTTCTCTGTCTTCTGCTTTATCTATTGCTTTTATATCTACACCAATGAGGGCTACATTATATTTCTCCCATATACCCAGTTCATCTACTTCTTTGCAAAGGTTCAATGCAGTTTGTCCTCCCATGGTTGGTAGTACGGCATCTATTTGGTTTTCTTCTAAAATTTGCTCAATACTTTCTACCGTAAGTGGCAGTAAGTACACCCTATCTGCCATCATAGGGTCGGTCATTATAGTGGCAGGGTTGCTGTTTATCAAAATTACCTTTACCCCTTCTTCCCGCAGGCTACGAGCGGCTTGTGTACCACTATAGTCAAATTCGCAGGCTTGGCCAATTACAATAGGGCCACTTCCAATAATTAAAACTGATTGTATTTTTTCGTTTTTTGGCATGAGAGGAATTGCCTTTTTTGTGGCGTGTAAAAGTAACTTGAAAAAAGTAAAATAAAAAATACGCTTGTTATTATCCTTCCAAAACACTTACTTTTTTCTTTTATCAACCTCCTTAAAAAACAATAGAATAAGGCCTGTCCCCAAAATAATCAGTTCAAAATGATTATACCGCATTATAAACCATATACCAGAAACTGAAAATAACAACCCAAAAAACAAATACCATGATCTCATGTCTGGTTTTGGTTTTTTAAAGCATTCATTTATTTCTGCTTCGTTAAATCCTTCTTTTTTCAACATCGCTTTTAGTTCTCCAATTGGATAACCAGTTTTCATTTTCGTAAGAATTTGTTTTTTTTGTTCAACAGTCACAACAGTATATTTATTTATCAACTATGCTTCAAAAATAAAAACAATTCACTTTTTGTAGTAAAATTACTACATGGCATGATATTTGTAAAATACAAAAAAAACTAAAAAATGAGAAAACTATTATTTACACTTGCTTCAATAGGAGCACTAGGCGCAAATGCACAAAATAAAACTACCACTACTGTAAAATCTTATAATGTAGAAGCAATGAAGAAAGTTGTTGCAGAAATAAAAAATTACAAGCCCATTACTGGTACAATTACTGCAGAATTTGGGCTTACCGGAGGTTTAATGAATACTGATTTAGCTTTAAACAACAATGCTGGCTTACTTAGATTCAGGTACTTTTTATCAAACAATTTGGCTGCAAGAATTGGTTTTAGCGTAACAAATAAATCAAATACAAAGAATTTTTATGCCCCTACAGGATTACCTATTTCAGGTTTACAGGGTTCATTGGTAACAAAGAATAGTGGTATAACCATTAATCTTGGAGTTGAAAAACATTTCAAAGGTTCTGATAGATTGTCTACATACGTTGGTGGAGATTTATTAGTTTTTTCAAGCAATGCTTCTGAAAAAAGAGAAAATACTAATACTGCTGGAACTAGTTTTCAACAGGGATTTAGTGGTAATTTAAAAGGTTCAAATGCATCTGGAAACGCAAGTAGTGGTTTTGGCTTTAGGCTTGTTACGGGTGCTGAATATTATATTGTTAAAAATGTATATTTAGGTGCAGAGTTAGGGTTTGGTTTCCAATCTTTAAAATCTAAGGAAATAACTGGTCAAAACACAACTTCTGTTGTAAATGCTTCTTTTGTTATAACAAGCACTACAACTACTCCTATTGATATCAAATCTCCAGGAAAAAATAGTTCAATTGCACCTTCAGTAGTTACAGGAATTAGGATTGGATTTCAATTTTAATTTTATTAATTCATAAAAAAAGAGGTAAATTTTCAAAGCGAAAATTTACCTCTTTTTTTATAGATTATTTTTACATTATTTTAAAGCATTAAAAAATATGCTTACAAGAATTGGATAAAATATTTACTTTTTTCTTTTATCTTCCTCTTTAAAATACAATAAAATTAGGGTTGTGCCCAAAATAATTAGTTCAAAGTGATTATACCGCATTATAACCCATAAACCAGAAATAAAAAATAACAACCCAAAAAACAAATACCACGACCTCATGTCTGGCCTTGGTTTTTCAAAGCACTCATTTATTTCTACTTCACTATAGCCTTCTTTTTCCAACATTACTTTTAGTTCTCCTATTGGGTAACCCATTTTCATTTTTTTTAAGACAGCATTTTTTATTTCTGCAGGTATCATTTACAATTCCTTTTTTTAATGATAAGATTAAACATACTTTTTACTTTAATTTAGTAGCATGAAATTACATTTTAAAAGCTGTTTGCCTATACTCTTTTTGTTTTCTTGTATTACAAAAAGTAAAAATGAAGATACAGTAAATAACAAAAGCGATAGCCTTAATTTTAAAAATAAAATAGAAACAAAGAAGATTTATAGATACAATGATACAGTAGCTTTCCCTTGGCGCACAGAAGAAGATTCAGGTTATTACAAAGGGTATATTGCAGAAAAAATTGAAACAGAAAAACTAAATGTAATTGATACAAATAGTTTATTACTTCATAATTTTATCTATAAAAACATAAACAGGAGCGAAATAAAATTTTTGAACGATGAAACGCTTGCTCATTCAGTTTTTATAAATAAAAAAAATAAAATTAGGTATGATACACTTAGCAATAAGGATATAAAATTTGTATCCATTTATAAATTTGGAGATATTGAATCTCAAAAAATAATTTGTAACGGCAAGCTTATTAAAAACTATAATCCGGAAAAATCTGAATCTAGTATAGCAGATATAATATTTTTAAATGAAAAAAGTTATAAGTTGTTTACTTTTAAAGGTAAAAAATATTGTTATTTTGATGCTGATTTACCTTATACAGGCGGCTCAGTAGATAATATTTGTCTTCAAATAATTTATTCCTTTAGTGCCAATAAAATAAGTAGCTTTTATTCTTGTAGATTTACTTCTGATGTGCTTTATGGTGATGTAGACGGGGATACTAATTTAGATTTTTTAAATTTTGACAATAGTGAGTTTTGTACACTTGTACCCTCTAGCGATAGAGCTTCTTTTAGGTTATTTTCAATAAACAATAAAGGAACTTTTGTTGAAAGATTTGACAAAAACAAAAAAGCTTTTTCAATAGAAGGAAATACAGGAGAGTCTTATATGCAAGATTCTTTTATCATAAAAAGTTACAATTGGCCAGTTCCAATAAAATAAAAATGTATGCCTTTCATAAAATCATTTTCTATAAACACCACTAAGCAAAGCCCTTTTCCCTTTGATATTCCTGCTGTGCTATTTGCAAAAAATATAGAACTCAATAAAGCAGTTACTATTTTTGTAGGTGATAATGGCTGTGGCAAATCAACCTTGCTTGAAAGTATTGCTTATAAACTTAATTTTCCATTAATTGGTGGAGGCATAAAACACCATGAACGTTCTGGCTTTGAAGCTTCAGTAAGCATAGAGCCTTTTTTAGAAATAGTTTGGAATAAAGAAACTTACAAAGGCTTCTTTTTTAGAGCAGAAGATTTTAGTGATTTTGTAAATTCTGTAGAAAATGAAAATAAAAAAATAGCATTGGATTTAATTGAACTTAAAGGGCAAGTAGATGATAGTATTATTGACAGATTGAGTGAAAGTATGAATTACAATTTACGTGAAATGCGAAAAAATTATGGAGGAAACATGCAAGCATATTCACATGGTGAAGCATTTTTAAAAATACTACAAACCCGTATTGGAGATAAAGGCATTTTTTTATTAGATGAGCCCGAGGCTGCATTATCTCCATTAAAACAGCTATCACTTATTTCATTAATAATGGAAATTGTAAAAATGAAAAATGCACAATTCATTATTGCTACACACTCCCCCATTCTTATGGGTATACCCGGTGCCACTATTTATGAAATACAAGAAAATGGTATGAACGAAGTACCCTACACCGAAACAGATCACTACCGAATTACAAAAACTTTTTTAGATAATCCAAGCCATTATTTAAGGCATTTGTAAATTTAAAAAATGAATGGTTTAAAATATTTTTTACAAAAAAACCTCTAAAATATAGAGGCTTTTATTGTAAGAAAATAAGGGGGTTATTATAATTCTACGACCCACACGCTTCACATGCATCCGGATTATCCAATGAGCATGATATAGCAGCTTGTTGTTCGTCTTTTGTTTGATTTAGTACATCAGCATCTACTGTAAACTTAATAGCATCTGCTGCAGCTTTTGTACGCAAGTAGTACATACCTGTTTTCAATCCTTTTTTCCAAGTATAAAAATGCATAGAAGAAAGTTTACCAAAGTTTGGTTGCTCTACAAATAAGTTTAATGATTGAGATTGGCAAATGTATGCGCCTCTATCTGCACTCATATCTATCACAGTTTTTTGCTTTATCTCCCATACTGTTTTGTAAATCTCTTTCAAGTCAGCAGGTATCTCATCTATATTTTGTACAGAACCATTGGCTGCAATAATGCGTTGCTTCATGTTATCATTCCACAAGTTTAATGCACCAAGGTCTTTCAATAAATGTTTGTTTACTACCGCAAACTCACCGCTCAATACACGACGGTTGTAAATGTTAGAAGTGTATGGTTCAAAACATTCGTTATTACCCAATATTTGTGATGTAGAGGCTGTAGGCATTGGCGCAAGTAATAAAGAGTTTCTTACACCATGCTCCATTACTTCTGCTCTTAGTGCAGCCCAATCGTAACGGTCAGATGGTGCTACGTTCCACAAATCAAATTGGAATTTACCTTGGCTCAATGGCGATCCTTTAAACGTTTGGTAAGCACCATCTTTTTTAGCTAGCTCACAACTTGCGGTCATAGCTGCATAATAGATAGACTCAAAAATATTTACGTTTAATAATTTTGCCATCTCACTTTCAAAAGGCAAACCCATCATCATAAACACATCTGCCAAACCTTGCACACCGAGTCCTATTGGGCGATGGCGCTCATTACTTCTTTTTGTTTCAGGTATTGGGTAATAGTTACCATCTATTACTTTATTCAAATTACGAGTTACAATTTTTGTAACTTCTACTAATTTTTCAAAATTAAATTTCTTTCCTTCCACAAATCTTGGTAAAGAAAGTGAAGCCAAATTACAAACCGCTGTTTCGTTTTCATCACTATACTCTATAATTTCTGTACACAAGTTACTGCAACGAATAGTACCAAGGTTTTGTTGGTTGCTCTTAGTATTAGCCGCATCTTTATACAACACATACGGTGTACCTGTTTCTATTTGCGATTCCAATACTGCATTCCATAATTCTCTTGCTTGTATGGTTTTCTTTGCTCTACCTTCTTGCTCGTATTTTATGTACAATGCTTCAAATTCTGCACCATGTGTAGTGTGTAGGTTCTTTGCTTCATTAGGGCAAAACAAGCTCCACTCTGCATCTTCTTCTACACGCTTCATAAATAAATCTGGTATCCACAAGGCTAAAAATAAATCTCTAGCACGCATTTCTTCTTTACCATGGTTTTTTCTTAGCTCCAAAAATTCAAACACATCTGCATGCCATGGCTCTAAGTAAACAGAAAATGCACCTTTTCTTTTTCCACCACCTTGGTCTACATAACGAGCAGTATCGTTAAACACACGAAGCATTGGTATGATACCATTACTTGTACCGTTTGTGCCTTTTATATAACTACCTGTACTGCGAACGTTGTGCACGTTTAACCCTATACCACCTGCACTTTGAGAAATTAATGCGCAATCTTTTAATGTATCGTAAATGCCATTAATGCTATCATCTTTCATGCTTAGCAAAAAGCAGCTACTCATTTGTGGTTTTGGAGTACCACTGTTAAACAATGTTGGTGTAGCATGAATGAACCATTTTTCACTCATTAAATTATAGGTTTCAATAGCTGCGTCAATATCTGCTTTGTGTATGCCTAATGCTACACGCATAAACATGTGCTGTGGACGCTCTACTATTTTACCATTTACTTTTAGCAAGTAAGATTTTTCCAAGGTTTTAAAACCAAAAAAATCAAAATTAAAATCTCTCTCATAAATGATAGCAGCATCCAACACATCTGCATTTTCTTTTATGATAGCATAAATATCATCTGCTAATAATGGAGCAGGGGCATTTGTTTTTGTATCAATATAATGATACATTAATTCAGCTGTTTCGCTGAATAATTTTTTGGTATTCTTGTGTAGGTTACTCACCGCTATCCTTGCTGCCAATACTGCAAAATCAGGATGTTTTGTGGTAAACGATGCAGCGGTTTCTGCTGCTAAGTTGTCTAACTCTGTAGTGGTTACATTGTTAAAAATACCAGAAACAACTTTCTTAGATATTTCAATAATGTCTTCCGATTTTAATTGTAGTCCATAACTTAATCTTGTAACTCTTGAGGTTACTTTGTCAAAATGTACCGATTCTTTTTTGCCGCTGCGCTTAATTACTTGCATTTGTTATTATATGTTGAGTGGTTAGTAGTTTAATTCTAGATTTCAGATTATAGACATTAGATTTTAGAGAACTAAATTCAAAAGTCTATTCTTTTCTTGATTGTTTTATTATTTAATGTTGGTTTTTAATTTGTTTGAAAATGCAAAAATCATTTTCTGTAT
>JAYVID010000148.1:0-2965 GCA_043770525.1 Ferruginibacter sp. | reverse complement strand
GAAAAAATAAAACTCTTTTAATGTGGGTTATGAAAACACCAAATTATAACGAATTTCAAAAAGAATTTAATGTACCTATGCCTCAAAGCTGCGATGGAGATAGCATTTATGTAACTTTAGATATAAAATAAAAATGACAATAAAATTTGAAATAAAATGGAGTAGTTTTTAACCTTAAAATAAGAGATGAAGAATTGTATTTAGAAAATAACACCCTACAATACAATGCACAATATAAAGTGGAATATGATATACATTTAAATGAAAGAAACCCTAGATATGAATATATTTCACAACCTTTCAATCCTATATTACCATTAAGAATGCTAGCAGGTGTTTATTCAAAACAGGTTGCTTTTAATATAGCCCCATCAGGTTTTGCTACATTTATTTATGATGCTACAAGTACTCCTAGACCACCAGGACATATAGGTTTTTATGGAACTACCACGGGTAGCTTTACACAAGTAGATGAGGTATTAAACAATTGTTGTGTTCGTTTTGCAGATACTTTGCTTGGTAAAGGTATAAATACAACATACAATGCTAAAAGCACTAGTTTTAACTTATTTAAAAAAGAAAACAATTTAAACATCTCTCCAAATCCAAATAAAGGAGATTTGCTGAAAATAACGTATAAATTTAACAATAAAGGCAAAGTGCAGCTGAGCATTATCAATGCTCTAGGACAACAAGTATGGCAGACCGTTTTAAACATACCTAATAGCAAGTCAGAAATTACAAGTGTTTTTAATTTATCTAACTTACCACTTATCTCAGGTTTGTATTTAATAAAACTTAGCAATGGTATTGAAACACAAACTGCAAAGCTTTTAATTTCAAAATAATTTAATAACAGCAGCATTGCTAAATTGCAATGCTGCTCAAAATATTTTAAAATGAAAAATATAATCTTAATAATTCTAACTTCAGTTGTATTATTTTCTTGCAAAAAGGAAAAAGTAACCTATACCTTATCAGGCCAATTTGTTTCATGTAGCAGTGGCACTCAATATGCTTCAAAATTTGATTTATTTCAACCAAAAAACACTTTAAATACAATTGGAGATGTAATTGGTACAATACAAACAGACATTAATGGAAACTTTAGTGTAACCTATGAAACAAACTCTACTAAAAAATTGTTAATTAGAGGTTCTACAGGCTTTGGTACAGATATTTTACTTGAAGGTATTGATGTAGGAAATGTTTCAAATCTAAAAATTTATAGTACTTTTAAGTATCACTTAATAGTAAGCTTAAACGTAACCAAATCATATACAAGCAACGATACTTTATTTTTACAAAGTTACACAAATGCATATCCAAATGGTATAAAAATAGCTGGACCATTTTTAAGTGGAAGAGTATATGTAGCACCAAATTTATATTCTGGCACAGCTTATGGTGGCACTTTAGAAAGGTATTATTGTCGCTTAAACAATCCTAATGGCACTTCTGGCCCATTTGACAAGGACTACTTAGTACCTTTACCTACAAAATGTGAGGGCGATAGTGTATATGTAACACTTGATATAAAATAAAAAGCTAAGTGTATCTAATGATTAACATAGGCGTAGTTTTTTAAACCTAGAAATAGGTGATGAAGAATTGTACCTTGAAAATAATAACTTACAATATAATGCTCAATACCAAGTAGAATATGATTTACATGTTAATGAAAGAAATCCTAGGTATGAAAATACTACACAACCATTTAACTCTACTCCTTTCCATTGGAATGCTAAATGGTGTTTATTCAAAACAAGAATTATTTAGTATCGCACCAACAGGCTTTGCTACCTTCATTTTTGATGATACAAATGAACTAGCAGGGCACAATGGTTTTTATGGTACTACCACGGGTAATTTTACCTTGCAAGATGCACCACTAAATGTATGTTGTAGTACTTTCAGTACGCTAGCTAGAGGTAGAAATATTGCAAACTTTACCTTAAATCCAAAAGTAAAAAATGATGAAAACTATATAAAAATATCGCCTAATCCATTACTCGGCAATAGCAACTTACGTTTGCAATACAAGTTCAAGACGGCGGGTAATGTACATCGAAGTATTATAAACTTACAAGGCATCCAAGTTTACCATAAAACACTATTTATACCAAATAGCAAGCTTGATATTGTAAGTGTGCTAAATGTAGGCAGCTTACCTGTGCCAGCTGGGCTATACATTACTAAAGCCAATGTTACTATTGAGAAAAAAATAAAAACCATACAAGCTGGAAAGGTGAAAGAGAATGGGGTGCTGGCGGAGATTGTGATATAGGTTTTTTGTGAGGTTTATGTATTTTATTTGCAAAAATGTGTTTACAAATAATTTTCATAATTACTTTCCTTCTTTATTAAATTTAAGTAGTGGCTTTTATGAAAAAAAATAGAGTTACAATAAATTGACTCAATAAATTCTTTCTCCTTATTATAATTAAATAAAAACAAGCTGTATCAAATTTTAGATGCAGCTTGTTTTTTTAAAATAGAGACAATAAAATGCTGTTAGTACTTTACCAACCTTTTATACACCACACTACCATTTTCATTTACAATTTTTACAATATATATTCCAGCATTTAAACTACTTACATTTACATTTTTATTATTGATAACATTCGTAATACTAATTAGTTTACCATCTTTACTAAATAAATGAACCCAATTTTTTCCGGGTAACATTCCAGAAATATAAAAAAATTGTTGTACAGGATTTGGTGCTATTACAATTTCATCTTTGTTATTATTACAATTTATTTCTTTAATGTCGCTGTAAGTGTATGTTCCATCTTTGTTTATCATTTTTAACCTTACAAAATAATTAACACCAGCTTCCATATCAAAGTTAAATTGATAATTTTTAGTAACAGTACTATTTCCATCTATAAAAATGGTGCCTGCTTTATTTAAAATTGCATTTTTGTTTGTAAAATATTCAATTTCAAACTTATCGGCA
>JAYVID010000147.1:0-38809 GCA_043770525.1 Ferruginibacter sp. | reverse complement strand
CCTGAAAATCTTAAAAAATCTTACCAAGACAAAAAAGGGGGTTCTGCAGACATTAATTTAGTATTAATAGCCATGCTAAAAAAAGCTAAATTAAATGCTGACCCAGTATTACTAAGCACAAGAGATAATGGATTAGCTTCTGAAACTTATCCGTTAATAGATAAATTTAATTATGTAATTGCCAAATTAGAAATAAATAATAAAGTTTATTTACTTGATGCTTCTAATAAGCATATAGGGTTTAATTTTTTACCAGAAGAATGTTATAATGGTAGCGGTAGAATAATAAACGAAAATACTTACCTAGTTTCACTTTTGGCGGATAGTTTAAAAGAAACCAAAACTACAAATATTTTTATTATAAATGCTGAAAATGGTAAAAGTATTGAAGGTTCTTATACTTCTAATTTAGGTTATTTTGAATCTTTTAATATAAGAGACAACTTAAGCAAAGTAAATAAAGAAGATTTTTTTAAAAGAATAAAAAATGGATTTAACTACAATGTAAAAATGAGTAACACTTCCTTAGATTCTTTGAGTAATGAAGAAGAAAAAATTTCGGTTAATTATGACTTTTCTTTTTCTTTTGATGAAGATATAATTTATTTTAATCCGCTATTTGGAGAAGCATATAAAACAAATCCTTTTACTGCTGCAAAAAGAAGTTATCCTGTAGAAATGCCGTATCAAACAAATGAGCTCATAAATATAAACATGGAAATACCCAAGGGCTACAAAATAGATGAGTTGCCTAAGTCTTCAAGAATAAATTTTAATGAAAACGAAGGCATCTTTGAATATTTAATACAAGCAGATGCAAAAACTATTCAATTGAGGTGCAAAGTAGTTTTAAATAAAGCTAATTTTCTGCCAGAAGATTATGAATCGCTTAGAGATTTTTATACATATATTGTAAAAAAGCAGGCAGAGCAAATTGTATTTAAAAAAATAAAATAAATGAAGAAAATATTTTTTTTACTCCTTGTGTTTACTATAAAAATCAGTTTTGGTCAAAACTACAATGTAGCACTCATAAATGATTCACTTATAGAAAATGCCGATGCTGTAACCCGTTTTGAAGAACTACGGGTAGTTATTAAATCCTCATCCAAAGTAATTATAAAGAATAAGTACATTATTACCATTTTAAATGAAGCAGGTGCAAAATTTGCATCTTATCATAATTATTATTCAAAAACTAGAAGCCTCAAAAATATTTCAGGCAATTTGTATGATGCCATAGGGAAAGAATTAAAATCTGTAAAGAAAAAAGATATTGGAGATTATTCACTCACCAATGATGGAAGTTTAATGACAGATACTAGGTATAAAGAGCATAATTTTTACTACACACAATATCCATACACAGTAGAGTATGAAGATGAACAGGAAATAGATGGTACATTTTTTTTACCATCATGGCATCCAATTAGTTTAGGATGTGCTGTAGAGCAAAGTAATTTTATAGTAGAAACGCCAGTAGGTTATTTATTAAAATATAAACAAATAGCTTATCAAAATAAACCTGTAATTATCGAAGATGGTAATAAGAAAATATACAATTGGCAGGTTAAAAATACGACTCCAATAATGCAAGAGGCTTATCAAGTTCCTTGGGATGAAATAAATGCTGCGGTATATATTTCATCTACAAATTTTGAAATAGAAAAGTATAAAGGCGAAATGGATACTTGGAAAAAATTAGGTTTGTTTTTTAATACATTAAACAGTGATAGGCAAGCATTGCCAGATAATGTAAAACAAGAAGTGCATGCATTAATCGATAAAATTATTGACCCAAAAGAAAAAATAAAAATCTTATACGAATATTTACAAAAAAACACCCGATACATAAGTGTACAATTGGGTATTGGCGGCATACAAACTTTTGATGCTAAATATGTAGCTACAAAAAAATATGGTGATTGTAAAGCATTGTCAAATTATATGATAAGTATTTTTAAAGAAGCCAATTTGCCAGCAAAATATGTTTTAGTAAACTCTGGAAAAAATGCCAGAGGGATGTGGGAAGATTTTCCTAGCCCCTCTTACTTTGATCATGCAATAATGTGTGTGCCATTGCAAAAAGATACTACTTGGTTGGAGTGTACCAGCCAAACAGAAAGTGCTGGCTACATGGGAAGTTTTACAGGAAATAGAAAAGTACTATTAATGGATGACGATGGCGGGCATGTCGTAACGACGCCTTCTTACAAAGCAAAAGATAATATTCAAGTTAGAAAAATAGACGCTTCTATAAATGAAGAAGGAAATTTAGAAGCAGAAGTTTTTACACATTATACAGGTATACAACAAGAAGTTGTTAATGGATTAATGCATCATGCTACGGAAGATGAAAAGAAAAAATATTTGAACGAAGCAATAGATCTACCAACATATAGTGTTGAAAAAAATGAATACAAAGAAATCAAAGGGTTTATTCCTTCTGTAGATGAATATTTATCAATAAAAGCACCCAATTATGCAAGTGTATCTGGCAAAAGAATGTTTATAACCCCCAATTTATTTAATCGTTCGTCTAATAAATTTATAGATGATAAACCACGTAAATATGATATTCAATTTTTTACAGCATACATTGATTTGGATACAGTAAATATCAAAATTCCTGCAAATTATTCTGTAGAATCAATTCCCAAATCAATCCTTTTAAAAACTGCTTTTGGAAATTTTAGTATTAATTTTATTATAAAAGATAATATGATTTATTTTATAAGAAAAGAGGAGAGAAACGAAGGTCGATTTCCTAAAAGTGAATATGGAGCCATATTAAAATATTTTAACGAAATATACAAAGCAGATAATAGTAAAATTGTATTAATTAAAAATTAGTAATTGCAAAATGAAATATAAAGCTTACCATAAAATTCTTGCATACCATTCCGTACGTGTAATTACTTTTATAAAGTGAATATAAATCCCTTTCTGTTTTGCTATCATTATTCAACTATAATTTTAAACCTTGCAGCTTGGGTTTTAATAATTTTTTCAATCTCTGTTTCTAGTGTAGCTTCTGTATTTGTAGAAACTAGTTTTGCTTTTTCTGTAGCTATAAATTGATCTCTTAGTATACTCGTACTAGCAATTTCTTTTTGTATTGTATTTCTTTCAGCAGCTTTTTTATTTAGCAACGCTTTTATTTCATCTCTGCTTTTATTTTGTAAGCTATCTGGCAATGTTTTTATATCCAACGTTTCTATAGCTTTGGCATTGCTGGTTGAAGCATCTACTAAATCCCAGTCATTATTTTTATACAAACCAGCTTTACCTTTCACTGCAATTCTTTTCATGTTAGCATTTTTACTTGCGCTACTGTTTACTTGGTCCATTTGTACTTGCTTCATTTTTTTTGTATACCCCATAGCACCATAAGAAATATAAGTGCCATTCAATTTATCATTTAAAACATACAGAATACTATCGTAAGGAGTAGGCATTTCCTGCTCTTTTGCATTTTGATTTATGTTTGTGTAGCTCCCATTTCCACAGTTGTCTGCAAGGTTCCAATGTTCTTTTATCCCTTGCATCTTATTTCCACAAAAAATGGTGTTTACAATTACCCCTTTTTGCTTTGCAAGGGTACAAGCTTGTATATATGGTAAGTCTCCTTGCAAAAAACTTTCGTTGCCAGCAATAAAAATCACTTTATAACTTTCATTATTCGTATCCCAATTCAGTTCATTTAATGCACTAAAAATTACCCTTCCACAATACTCTTCCCCACCATTTGTTTTTAAACTAAACAAGTTTTGAGACAAAGAATCAAGGTCTCCCATAAAACTATTTATCATTTTTACATAACCTTTGCTTACTTCATTATTGGTTCTACCATATTCAAATAATGCAATTTCAATTTGTGGAGCTACAGCATTTTCACATTTTGCTTTGCCTATTGTATTTACCATGTTCCATAATTGTGTTTTTGCTTGGTCTATTAAGCCATCCATACTGCCACTTACATCTAGCAAAATAGCCACTTGTATTTTTGGTTGCTCAAAACTTGGTTTAGTTTGGGTTTTAAATTCAGCTTGTTTTTTTTCTGAAAAAGCTAAAGAAATAAAAGCTGTGCTTGCAAGTAATAAGGCAAATGAAAAGTTAGTAATAAGTCTCATAAATATTTATTTTTTTTCTACGATGGCTAAATGTACATTTTTGCATAAATTGAGCTGTTAATAAAATCACAACTTAAAGCCACTACCAACTATTTTAACAAATGAAAAAACTCATTATTGTTTTTTTTATAATTCCATTTTTATTTGCTAGTTGTAAACCAAAGCAAGAAAATACTGAACATCAAACAGACAAGCCGTTTGAAAAGAAAAAGCCAAGCCTAATGGGTGCATGGAAAATGGATATTAATCCAGCCTCTAAAAGCACTAACTCAAACGATGACTTTTTTAATAATGATGAAGATATGGATCCTATTAAGCATAAAGCAGCTTTGTGGGCCTTTTATCCTGATGGTAATTTTACAAGTATAGATGGAAAAATTAATTTCTTACATGGCACTTGGAAATTTGTAAATAACAAAAAAAGCATTTCTATAAATAATGGCATAAATGAAGAAACCTATAATATTAAAGTAATTGTTGGGAAATATAAATTGGTTTTGGAGCTTACAAGTTTAAATAATGATAAAGTTAAAAAATTTGAGCGCCATGCTGAAATGTGTAAAGACTTTACACTTGACCCTTTTTATTACGCTAACAATATGTGGAGAATAAAACCAACTAGTAGTGAAAATGATTTACAAATAAAAAATAGATTGAGCGGCTACATAAAACATGTATCATTTATTTTAAAATCAGCACACGAAAACGACCAGTCATCAGCCTCTTTTGAATTTTCGGAAGGCATAATAAAAATTTATGATGGAGGTATTGGAACAAACGATGATAAAACAATTCCTAACTATTGGAAAGAAGCTTATTATAACAACAACGAATTAAATAATGCAGTAACTCTTTTTAAAAAAAGCTTACAAAATGCTTCTAAAAATATAGAAGGTACTGGAAATTGGTATATAGACGACTACAATATACTAGCAACTGTGTATGCTAAAATGAACACTGAAAAGCTGCCCGTTTTAAATTGGGAAAAAGAAAAAGAAACCGATGAAGAGTAATTATGTTTTAATAGTTCACATACTGTTTATAAAAATATAGCATTCAATGTTTATATTTAATAATCAACCTATATATTTGTAACACATTCAAACAAACTAAAATTAATTATTATGGATCAAAATCAATTGGTAACCCCGCAATCGGGTACATGGAAAACATTGGCAATTATTGCCTTGGTATTAGGTATTGTAGCTTTGGTATTTTCATTTGTACCATGCCTTGGTATGTATGCAATTTTTCCAGGTGTTATTGGCATTGGCTTAGCAGTAGCTTCTTTGGTAATGGCAGGTAAAGTAAATGCACCTAAAGGTATGGCTATTGCAGGTTTGGCTTGCGCTATTTTAGGTAGTGCTATTGCTGGCTACCAGTATTATGCAATAAGTAAGATTGCCGACAATCCGGAATTAAAAAAAGGATTAGAGGACTTTAAAAACCAAATGGACTCTTTAAATGTAAATTTAGATACAACTAAAATGAATCCATAATATTGGAAAAAAGAGATTATAAAGTTTTAAATTATATTCTAGGGGGCATACTCATACTAATGTTTGGGTATGCCTTTTTCTTTGCGTATGATAGCCATTCCCTTGGCTGTGTATATGTAAAAACGCATGGTAAGCCATGCCCCACCTGTGGCATTACAAGGGCTTTTGCAGAAATTCTTCATCTTCGTTTTAAAGAAGCTGTTAAGTTAAACATGCTTTCGATTCCTCTTTTCGCCTTTTTCTTTATTCAATTAATAGGCAGGTTTTGTATAAATTTTTTTGTACTAAAACATTTCCCAATTAAAAAAGTTGTTTTGGTAGATGTGGTTTCATCTGTAATACTATTTGGATATTGTTTTTATGAGCTTTTTAGCTATTTGTAAAATTGAATAAAGCAATACTTATATTCAATATTTCTTTCTTTCAAATTTCTCTTTTCCCCCATCTATCCGTATCTTTGCGGCAAAATTGGGGATGTATATGGCAGCAAAACGCTTCAAATCTATATTGGTATTGGCTTTCGGGCTATTTTTTACTATTTTTAGTGCAAATACTTATGCGCAAGATGCACCACACGAAGAAGGGCATAAAGTAGAAGAACTTGACCCAGCCAAAATAATCATGGATCATATAAAAGATGCCCATGAATTTCATTTTTTTACAGCTGGTTCTTTTCATGCTACTATTCCACTTCCTGTTATTTTATATTCTCCTACAAAAGGTATGTCTCTATTTTCATCCAGTCATTTTGGGCATGAGGGAGAAGAGGCTTACAATGGTTATAAATTTGATGAAGAAAAAAATATTGTAGCTGAGGATGGAAGTACTGTGTATGATTTTTCGCTAACAAAGAACGTAGTGCAAATGATGATTGCATTACTTGTATTATTTTTCTTAATGACGGGGATTGCTAAAAAGTATAATAAAGGTATAGGTGTAACTAGTGCTCCAAAAGGATGGCAGAATGCCATAGAGCCAGTTATTACTTTTGTAAGAGATGATGTGGCAAAACCTAACCTTGGAAAAAAATGGGTAAACTATATGCCATATTTGCTTACGGTTTTCTTTTTTATTTTAATAAATAATTTATTTGGTTTAATACCTGGTTCCGCCAACGTTACTGGTAATACTGCATTTACATTGGTTTTAGGTGTTTTAACGCTTTTGGTAATATTGTTTAGTTCAAATAAACATTTTTGGGGACATATTTTTTGGCCTCCAGGCGTACCATTACCTGTAAAAATTATTTTGATACCAATAGAATTGGCAGGTGTGTTAATAATAAAGCCAGCAGCACTGGTTATACGTTTGTTTGCCAATATGGTGGCTGGGCACATTATCATTCTTAGTTTTGTATCTTTAATATTTATTTTTGGTACTATGTCTGCTGTTGCTGGTTGGGGTTTTTCTCCAATATCAATTGCATTTACGGTATTTATTTATTTTATAGAAATATTAGTAGCGTTTATACAAGCATTTATATTTACAAACCTTACGGCTGTATTTATTGGGCAAGCTTTTGAGGGTGGGCATGATGATGTAGATGGGCATCATGATGCAGTAATAATATAGTATTGAGTACTTAGTATAAAGTATTTAGACAAAACAATAAAATGGGTTTATCTAAATACTAACATCTCAATACTAAGTACTAGGTACTGAATACTAATTCTTTTTTTTTCACATATAAAAACACAAGTATCATGACTTTAATGACAACTTTGTTAGAACTACAATCTGGCTTCGCTCAGTTTGGTGGTGCTATTGGTGCAGGTTTATCTGCAATTGGTGCAGGTATCGGTATTGGTCAAATTGGTAAAGGTGCAGTAGAATCTATTGCTCGTCAACCAGAGGCATCTAACGACATTCGTGCAAACATGATTTTGACAGCTGCGTTCGTAGAGGGTGTTGCCCTTTTTGCAGTTATCGTAGGTCTATTGGCTGTATTTTCTAGAGGCTAATTGTTTTCACAAAAAACATTACTGCATCCAAAGCATAGGGCGGCGGATGCAGTATATTTTTCAGTCACTAGATATTTAGACAATAGATATTAGACAAAACAATTAAATGATGTAATCTAATGTCCAACTTCTAAAATCTTTAATTATATAAATACTAAATACAAAAAAAATGGGTTTATTAACGCCACATCTTGGTCTTATCTTTTGGACACTTATTGCATTCCTTATTGTATTTTTCTTATTAAAAAAATATGCCTGGGGAGCAATCTTAAAAGGATTGAATGACAGAGAAACAAACATAGCAGCGTCTATTGAATCTGCAGAAAAAGTAAAGCTAGAAATGGCACAAATAAAAGGTGAGAACGAAACCTTGCTTGCAGCTGCACGTGAAGAAAGAGCTACAATGATAAAAGAAGCTAAAGCTACTAAAGATAAAATGATAGCGGAAGCTAAGGATGAAGCAAAAGCTCAAGCTGCAAAAATACTTACAGAAGCACAAGCTGCTATACAACAACAGAAAATGGCTGCTATTACCGATATTAAAAACCAAGTAGGAAAATTGGTAGTAGAAGTAAGCGAAAAAGTATTGAGAAGAGAATTGGCTAACAAACCAGAGCAAGAAAACTTCATCAATCAATTGGCACAAGAAATAAAGTTGAATTAGAATCTAGATATTAGATTTTTAGACATTAGACACAAGATTTTAGAAAATAGAAAATAGAATTTGTAAGATTGCACATTTGCATATTTTCAAGTTTGCATATTTTCAAATTAGCACATTATGCAAAATCCTCGTTTAGCAGCACGATACGCAAAAAGTTTACTCGATTTAGCCATTGAGCAAAACCAGTTAGATGCCGTGTATGCAGATATGAAATGGTTGCAAAAAGTAAACAAATCAAACCCTGATTTTGTAGCTTTATTGCGTAGCCCAATTATTTCATCAGATAAAAAAGATAAAATAATAGATGCTGTAATAGGTAATAGAGTGAGTAAGCTTACAACACTTTTTACAAATTTGCTTACAGCAAAAACAAGAGAAAGCAATATGCCCGAAATTGTGAATGCTTTTGTAGAGCAGTACAATAAATTAAAAAATATACAAACGGTAAAGTTGACTACCGCTACTCCAATTAGTGAAGAACTTATAAATAGTATTGTAGCTAAAGTAAAAAGTAGTACTAGTGCTGGTGTAGAAATAGAAACCTCCGTAAAAGAAGAATTGATTGGTGGTTTTAAATTAGAAGTAGGTGGTACATTAATAGATGCATCTATTCTACGTGACTTAAACGATGTAAGAAAACAATTTTTGAATAACGAATACATACACAGTCTTCGTTAAAGTTTAATTTTAATATTTTAAAAAAGCAAGGTGAGCGCCTTGCTTTTTTGCTTTTGTATTAATTGTATAAATTTGTAGAAATGCAACACTTATTTTATCTAAAAATACATTAAAGAATATAACCTTTTAATAAAAAGTAAGCAACGGAAAAATAAATAATAATACCCGTTACATCTACCAAGGTAGCAACAAATGGTGCAGAAGAAGCAGCAGGATCTTGCTTCATTTTTTTAAGGAAAATAGGCAGCATGGATCCCATCAAACTTCCCCATAATACAATACCTGTTAAAGAGAAAAATATAGTAAAAGCAAGTCTTGTCCAATAAATTCCATAATCGAATATGCCTAATTTTTGCCATAACAAAATACGCATAAACCCAATAGAGCCTAAAATAATACCCAATAAAAAACCTGAAATTAATTCTCTTCTCATTACTTTCCACCAGTCGGATATAGTAACTTCTCCTAATGCCATTGCTTGTATAATAAGGGTACTAGCTTGAGATCCACTGTTGCCACCGCTACTCATAATAAGTGGTAAAAACAATGCAAGTACTGTAGCTGCTTCTATTTCCTTTTGAAAAAATAGCATTACAGAAGCTGTAAGCATTTCGCCGAGTAATAATAATACCAACCAGCCAGCTCTTTTCTTTAAAAGTTTAGGAATGCTTATGTCTAAATAGGGTTCTTCTAAAGCTTCTGTACCACCTATTTTTTGAATATCTTCAGTATACTCTTCTTGTGCTACCCATAAAATATCATCGATGGTTACAATACCCAATAATTTATTGCTTTTACTTACTACTGGTAATGCAACCCTATTGTTCATTCTAAATTTTTCTCCAGCAACTTCCTGGTCATCCTCTACATTTAGTGATACTACTCTATTATCCATTAACTCACTCACCTTTTTTTCGGGAGTAGCCAATATAAATTCTCTAATTCTTATATCATCTAATAGTTCACCATTTTCATTTATTACATAAATAACATCTATTGTTTCACTATTTTTCCCAACAAATCTAATCGTTTCTAAAACTTGTTTTACAGTATTGTATTCATATATGTACACATAATCTGGTGTCATCAACCTACCCACACTATTTTCTGGATATCCTAATAATGATAATGTAATTTTTCTTTCTTCGGGGTCCAATGTTTTTATTAAATCTCTTACTGCATTGCTGGGTAGTTCTTCTAAAAAATCTGTTCTATCATCTGCAGGTAGCTCATTTAACAGCTCTGCAGCTTTAAGTGAAGGTAGATTTTTAATTATTCTTTTTTGTTCCCCCAAATCTAAAATTTTAAAAACACTAGCAGCTCTGTGTATAGAAAGTTCTGAAATTATTTGCCCTTCATAAGTAGTATATTCGTAAATAAGATTAGCAACATCACTTATATTTTGATCATTCAAAAAATCTTTTATCTGCAGTTTATCATCAGAAGCTATTACTTCTTCAAATTGTGCATTTAGTGATATTTCGGTTGATTCTGTGGGCATTAAAAATAGCTGTTGGTTTTCTTTTTATTAATTTGCGCAAATGTAACTTTTTACAGCCAAAAAATATTGTATGATTTTACCTTGTTTAGATATTAAAGAAACAAAGAAAAAAGGAAGAGGCATATTTACATCAGAAAAAATATTAGCTGATACAATTGTAGAAATTGCTGCTGTTATTGTGATGCCATTAAAAGATAGAATTCATATAGATAAAACATTATTGCATGATTATATTTTTGAGTGGGGTGCTGCAAAAGATAAATGTGCAATGGCACTTGGTATGATACCAATTTACAACCACAGTTATAAAAGCAATTGTGATTACTACATGGATTTTGATGCTCATTTGATAATGATTAAAACCGTTAGAAATATTGAAGCAGGAGAGGAGTTGTGTATAAATTACAATGGAGATTGGGATAATGAAAAAAAACTTTGGTTTGAAGTTACATAAAAGCATTAAATATATATAAACTAATGTATATTTGTAATAGGTTTTTCATAGGGATATTGGATTTAAACAGGGCTGAATTTTTATTCAGCCCTGTTTTTTAAAAATTAATAGTAAGTGGGTAAAAAAAATAAAAAATCGATTTAACCATACTTTGTTTTACATTTACTTAAGCTAAATTTATAGTGTGATTTCTGTTTATTTTTAGTATCACAAATTATCAAATTTTAAGTGAGCTATATATTAAAAATTAATTCTAAATTTAATAAAATGAGACATTTTATAGTTTTCTGTTTTTTTGTTTTGGCAAGTGTTTTAGTAACAGCACAAAAAATTACTAGAGTTACTATTACTGGTAGTGGTATTACAGAAATGATAACAGTAAAGCTAAACGATAATGCAATCGTAAATTTGTCGCTTACAGGAAATATTATTAATTATGGTATGGAGTATTTTTCTGAAAGAGTATCAAACTACTCTAGGTTGGAAAACTATAATGGTAGAGTAGAAATGTACGCCGCTACTGATGATAATGCTAGTGCTGGAAAAGTAAAATACATTGGCGGCACTGCTATTACTTATTATGCATCTTACGAAGATGAATCTCTTAGGGGAAAAATAAAAATGATAGGTACCTTAGCTATAAATTATTACATGCCTTATGAAAATGAATTGGAAAAAGGAAAAATAAAGAATATAGGAAGCAGTTCATTTACCTATTATTCTTCGTTTGATAATACTGACTTAAAGGGAAAATTAAAATCTATTGGAACAACCAATCTTAATTATTATTCTTCTTTTGATGATAAAGCCTTTAGGGGTAAAATAAAAAGCATAGGATATATTTCATTTACTTATTACTCATCTTACGAAAAGCAATTTGCTGGTGCAATGAAAACTGGTAACGTATTCCAAAATTTAGTTGCAGGTATTAATTTTGTAATTACCTAAGATTCGCAAATATTGTTTATGCAAAAATTATTATTTCTGTTATTGGTTTTATTACCTCATGTTATTTTTGCTCAAAAAAAAGAAAAAAAAATACAACTTCAAATACAAAATCAAGTAAAAGATTTTAATGGAGAAATAGGCGTGTATGTAAAAAGCTTAAAAACGGGTAAAGTAGTGGAAATAAATGCAGATACTATCTATCCAACTGCAAGCATGGTAAAAATACCTATACTCTTAGGTATCATGAATAAGATTGAAAAGTCAGAATTATCCTATCATCAAACGCTTACCTACAGTGATTCACTTTTATATGTTGGAGAAGATATTTTGGGTTCATTTAAGAATGGAGAAAAAATTGAACTTTCAAAAGTTATTATGCTAATGCTTACTACTAGCGATAATACAGCAAGCCTTTGGTTGCAAAAATATGCTGGTACAGGTAGTGCAATAAATGAAGTATTGAAGCAAAATGGTTTTGATGCAACAAGAGTAAATTCTAGAACAGAGGGAAGAGAAGCAAATAGAAATTTGTATGGTTGGGGGCAGACAACTCCAAAAGAGATGAGTACAATTTTAGAGAAATTATATTTGGGAAAAATATTTAATGATAGTGCAAGCAATAAAATGTTAAGGTTGCTTGGTAGAAATTATTGGGATGAAGAGGCTATAAGCCAAATACCAGCAACTATTTTTGTAGCAAGTAAAAGTGGAGCTGTAGATGCAAGTAGAAGTGAAACACTATTAGTGATGGCAAAGGAACCTTACATATTTACTGTATGTACAAAAAATAATAAAGACAAGTCTTGGGAAACTAATAATGAAGCATGGGTTGTAACTAGAAAAATTTCAAAGTTACTCTACGATCATTTTAGCAAGTAACATTATTTCTTTTGTAGCGTAAGGTAATCAAGAAAATAAACAATCTTAAGCGTAAACTCATTGCTGTGTGGGTTTGTAAACATAGCACTAAAATTTTTTGTATAAGATGTGTTTTTGTAAGGGTCTAAAAACACATCGCCACCCAATGCATTTTTCCAACCAAAGGTTAACCTGCTTCCCCATTTAAAATCCCAAGTGTAAAACATATCTATATTAAACACATTAAAATTTCTATTTTTTCCATCTACAAAATCTATATTATCCCAATTACCATCTGCTTTTAATTTATGAAAAGACCGGTTTTCTACTTTTGTCCAGTTGTGTCTTAAACGTATGGTACAGTTCATACGGGGAGTAAAATTATACTGGCTATTTAATACAAGATTGCTTGTTATAACTTTTCTAAATGCAATGATAGGGTCTGCAAAGTTTGGTACCAATGTTGAATCTTTGCCTCTAAAAGAGTATCCCCATTGGCCTTTGTCGCTTTCTCTTTTAAAAGAGGTACTCAATTGAAATCGATTTGTAAATCTATATCGCAATGAACCCTCTGCAGTAAAATAAGGGTCATCTTTTACTTTTTTATTTTCGGCTGCACCAATATCCCAGCTACCATATAATTTCTTCCTACTATCAGAGCTTCCTCTTATACCTAAATAAACATAACCAAATCGTTTTAATTTAATGCCAGGCGTTCTCGATTCAAAAAAATCTACATCATCAATTGGTTTAGCATTGAAGTTGTAAGACATATCCCAAAAATTTTTAAATAAGAAAAATGCATTAGCATTTATTTCAAAACTATTCCAAGCAAAGGGCTTATATAAATAAGAATTTTGAATATTTAATTTATACCGGTGAGTTAAATATTTTTTAGTAGGGTTGTTGTAATTTAAACTTACTTCTGCAAATTGTTCAAAAGAGTTATTGTTAAATAAAAAACCTAAATCGTTTGGATCATATTTATCAGTTTCAATATTTATGCCTGTATTCCATTGCCACTTTCCACTTATTTTTCCACCATATATTTCTGATTTAAACCCATTGTATTTACTATCATTACCCCATATACTGCTGTACTTTGCAGATGCACTAAAATTATAATTGTTAGCCTTATCAAAAATGGAAACATCAAGGCCGGCAACATTAGCATTTCTGCTATTGCCTTTTCTTAAAACATTTGTATTGGTAAAAGTAACAGAGGAACGATTTTTTAGTGCTTTATCAAAAACAAGCACATTATAATTCGTTAATGGTTCTGTAATAAAACTAGTATCTTTTTTGGTGAAGGTATTTGTAAGTATTGCTTTCATAGGTGCGGTTACAGCGTTAAAAATCCCTATTCCCAAATTATTTTTTGTGCGACCACTCAGTTTAGTTGCATTATACAAACGGGTAATACCAGGGTTTTTATTAATCTTAAATTCAGTATTGTTTCTAGCAAATTCTAACACATTCCCGTTGCCTTTTGGTTCTGCACCAATGTTTCTACTATAAAATAAACCTGCTTTGTTAAACAGTTCAGTACCTTCCGTAAAGAATGGTCTAAAATCATCAAATCTTACTTTAAAAGGGGAAAGGTTTAAAAATTTATTGTCACTTTGCACTTGTGCAAAATCTGGGATAAGGGTCATATCCACAGTAAAACTTTCATTGATGCCGTATTTAATATCCATACCACCACTCTTTAAAATCTCACTCGTATTGCCAGTGCTTGTGGGTGATTGTTTTACACCACCACTTATATAAGGTAAAAATGATAAACGTAAAGGTGGTATTATATTTTTCAAATTTGATAATGTGCCCCATTGGTTTATGGTACCATCTTTATTAGGATCTTGTGGACTCCAAGTAATACTTTCATTATTTTTTCTAATGTTTCTAGTGAGTTGTAAGCCCCAATTTTGCACATCTTTTTTAGCAAAGCGTATTGCACTAAATGGGATTTTAATTTCTACAACCCATTTATCAATATCTATTTTTACAGCACTTTCCCAAACTGCATCCCAATTTATATCTCTTCCATTTGCACTGCTTTGTCTTGCATCTGCTTGCACACCTGCTGCGCTTACCTGAAATATAAATGCATTTTGCTTGTCCTGATAAGTATCTAAACCAAGTGTAAAAAAATCACAATCTTGTCTTTCTATTCCATCCCTTTGAGTAAGTTGTTTTCTAATATTAATTTTATCATCATACATTATTGCTAGCACGTATAATGCAGTATTGTCATAAGCAATTTTTACTTCAGTATTTTTAGAAGGTTGTCTACCAAAAGTGGGATAAGCAATTATAAAATCTGTAACTGACTTAATAGTAGACCAAATATTTTCATTTCCATTTCCATCTATCTTGATTGAAGAAGAAATTTTTGTAGCTCCTTGTTCTTTAGTTTGCGCCAATATGAAAGTAGGAGCTAAAAGGAGTATTGCAAAAAGAAATTGTTTCATGGGTATTATTCTGCCTACAAATATAAATTAAAATACCCATCAGAAAAGGATTTAAATTTCTTAGTTTGTTGATGTACAGTAATTAAATGATTAATCTCTTTTAAATATTCCTAATATTCCATCGTTTTCTAATCCTTCAATATCACTTAAGTCTAATTCCAAAGCCCTTGTGCTTATAAATATTTCGGCAAGCGAAATAAGTAAAGAACCTATTAAACTTAATATACTTAATACAAATAATATATGTGCAATTGCTAAGTGTCCTATAAAAATAAAATACATACAAATGATGCAGCACAAGAAACTTCCAACACCCAGTGCTTGCATATTTCTTATCATGTTTAACCTACGACGAAGGTTTTTAATTTGTTTAAAAATAATTTCTTTATTGGTTACTTTATTGTATTCTTCATGAAGGGTTCTTACCCTAGATGCAATTGCAAAAAAACGATTGGTATAAGCTAGCATTAATAAACTAATAGCAGGAAATAATAATGCAGGAGTATTTATTGAAATTTCATTCATACAAATAAAGATACATTGAAAAAAGTATATTTTAAATCATAAAAAATAACTTTTACAATAAATTTGAATTTAAGATTTTAAAATTGAAAATAATGAATGTAACCTATCTAACCTCTAAACTAATATTAATAAGTATGTATTCATAGTACTTTTATTTTTATATTTACATAAAATCAGATTGTAGAAAAAAATAAGATATGAAAAGAGAAACTAGCAGTTGGTTTAGTCCAGCATTGCAAAAAGAAATGCCTATTGTAGCTTATGGAGATTATGGCTTTGCATTATTGCTGGTACCTACAGCAGCTGCAGATTATTTGGAGTATGAACGTTTTCAATTGATGGAAACCCTGGCACCATATATCAATAGTGGTAAAGTGCGTGTGTTTTCTGTAAATAGCATAAACAAAGAAAGCTGGATGAATAAGGAAATGGAAGGTGCACATAAAGCCATTCGCCAAAATCAGTTTAATAAATACATTTTTGAAGAAGTAATACCATTTATTAAAACAAATACTTCACAAGAAACACCTATCATTCTTTGTGGTGCATCATTTGGCGCATTGCATAGCATGAATTTGTTTTTGAAAAGACCAGATTTAATTGATGGTGTAATAGCAATGAGTGGTGTATATGATCTTACAGAATATAGCGACGGTTATTGGGATGAGCAAGTATATTTTAATTCACCGGCACATTACATTCCAAACTTAGAAGATGAATGGTACTTAAATAATATTCGTAAAAGCAAACACATACACATACTTACTGGTAGTGGAGATTATGAAGATCCAACTGGCACTTCTAAAATATCTGAAATACTTAAAGCAAAAGGTATAGAACATGATGCCTCTATTTGGGGCAAAGAATGGAAACATGATTGGCCTACATGGAGGGCTATGCTGCCGTTGTATTTGGAAACGAAGTTTTAGGAGTTTCACGCAAAGAATATAAGATTGCAAAGGTGCAAAAAAGTTTTTAAAAATTCTTTGCGCCTTTTGTATTTCACTTTGCTTCTTTGCGTGGAACCAATTATTTATCTTTACCGCATGGAAGAAAAAAAACTATTCTTGTTAGATGCCTTTGCATTAATCTTTAGAGCCTACTACTCTCTTGTACGAAGCCCACGTATTACAAGCAAGGGACGCAATACCAATGCACAATTTGGCTTTACCAATACCTTGGCAGATTTAATAAACAACCAAAAACCTACGCATATTGCAGTATGTTTTGATACCAGTGCACCTACAGAACGACATACCGATTTTGCAGATTACAAAGCCAATAGGCAAGAAACACCAGAAGATATTAGAGGGGCTATTCCAGATATAAAAAAAATTATAGAAGGATTTAATGTACCCGTAATTGCTATTGATGGCTACGAAGCAGATGATGTAATTGGTGCTTTGGCAAAGAAAGCAGAGAAGGAAGGATACACAGTTTACATGGTAACGCCTGATAAAGATTATGGTCAATTGGTTTCAGAAAAAATAAAAATATACAAGCCTGGCTACCAAGGCGGCACGGTAGAAATAATGGGGCCAAAAGAAGTTTGTGAAAAATGGGATATTGCAAGGGTAGATCAGGTAATAGATGTATTGGGATTGATGGGAGATGCGGTGGATAATATACCTGGCATAATGGGTGTGGGTGAAAAAACAGCAGCCAAATTGCTCAAGGAATATGATACGCTAGAAAATATTTTGGACAATGCAGATAAAATAAAAGGAGCATTAGGGGAGAAGGTAAGAAATGGAAAAGAAGATGCTATTATGAGTAAAAAATTGGCTACTATTATTTTGGATGTGCCTGTAGAATTTCATGAAGAAAATTTTCGTTTGAAAGAAATGAATAAAGAGGCGTTGGAAGAAGTGTTTACGATGCTGGAGTTTAAAACAATGGGGGAAAGAATTTTGGGGAAGAAAGTGAGTCAGGTGGCAGTGGGCAAAGAGCAGTTGGCAAAGGGCAGTGGGCAGATGGCAAAAGCAGCAGCAAGTGGGCAAATGGATTTGTTTGGTAATATAATAATACCAGAAGTAGCTGCTGTTGAAGAAATTGAAGATACAGATGCAGAGTCAATGTTGATTGCGGATAAACATATTGGCAATACGCCACACAATTATGTATTAGTACAAACAGATGAAGAAATACAAAATTTATTAGCAGAACTAAACAAGCATTCTGAAATTTGTTTTGATACAGAAACCACACATATTGATGCCAACCAAGCAGAACTAGTAGGCTTAAGTTTTTCTGTAAAACCTACCGAAGGATATTATGTTCCTTGTCCAGAAGATAGAGCAGAATGCCTACAAATTTTAAACAAATTTCAACAACTATTCAGCGATATTTCTAAAACTTGGATTGGGCAAAATTTAAAATATGATTTGCTAATGCTAAAATGGTACGGCTACACATTAGCAGGAAATATTTTTGATACCATGCTTGCACATTATGTGATAGAGCCAGATGGTAAGCGTAGTATGGATTTGCTAAGTACAAAATATTTAGGTTATGTACCTGTAAGTATAGAATCACTCATTGGTAAAAAAGGCAAAACACAAGGCACTATGCGCCAAGTGGAAATAGAAGAAGCAAAAGAATATGCAGCAGAAGATGCAGACATTACATTACAATTAAAAAATATTTTTCTACCGCAATTAAAAATAAAGGAAGTAGAAAAAGTATTTTATGAAGTAGAAAACCCATTGGTGAAAGTGCTTACCGATATGGAGTTTGAAGGGATAAGAATAGATATGGATTTTTTAAAAACATACTCTAAAGAATTAGAAATAGAAGCCAAAGCAGCAGAAGAAAAAGTGTATGAAACTGCAGGTGTACGTTTTAATTTGGCAAGCCCAAAACAATTGGGCGAAGTATTGTTTGAAAAAATGAAACTTGATCCTAAAGCAAAAAAAACCAAAACGGGACAATATGCAACAGGTGAAGATGTGTTGGCAAAATTGGCAAACAACAATCCTATTTGCGAAGAAATATTAACGTTTAGAGAACTCACTAAATTGCGTAGCACTTATGTAGATGCTTTTCCGCAATTGATGAATGCAAAAACAGGCAGAGTGCATACGAACTATGCACAAGCAGTAGCGGTGACAGGAAGGCTGAGTAGTACCAATCCTAACTTGCAAAATATTCCTATACGCACTACCAAGGGAAAAGAAATAAGAAAAGCGTTTGTACCAAGAGATGAAAATCATGTGTTGGTTTCTGCCGATTATTCACAAATAGAACTGAGGGTTGTAGCTGCCATAAGTGGCGATGTAAATATGTGTGAAGCTTTTAGAACAGGTAAAGATATACATACCGCTACTGCAGCAAAAGTGTTTGGCGTAGCCGAAAGTGAAGTAACAAAAGAAATGCGGTACAAAGCCAAGAGTGTAAACTTTGGTATCATTTATGGGCAAGGTGCATTTGGCTTGGCAGAAAACCTAGGCATACCAAGAGCAGAGGCAAAAGAAATAATAGAAAACTATAAAAAGGAATTTCCTAACATTCAAAAATACATGGATGATACCATCAATGCTGCAAGAGAAAATGGCTATGTAGAAACATTGATGGGTAGAAAACGTTGGTTAAAAGATATAGGAAGTGCTAACTTTACGGTACGTGGTTTTGCAGAAAGAAACGCCATTAATTCTCCCATACAAGGCACAGCGGCAGATATGGTAAAACTTGCTATGATAAAAATACATGCTGCACTTAAAGCAGGTAATTTTAAAAGTAAAATGCTGTTACAAGTACATGATGAATTGGTTTTTGATGTACACAAAGATGAGCTAGAAGCTATAAAACCTTTGATACTAGATAATATGAAAAATGCTTTGCAATTACCAAACAGTGTACCCGCAGAAGCAGAATTGGGTAGTGGAGATAATTGGTTGATGGCGCATTAGAGTATTGAGTACTTAGTATTCAGTATATAGACTTGGTTTAAGAATAAGCAAGCTTCTTTTATAAATTACAAAGGTCTAATTTTTTCTTTTACAAAAAAATGTAAAAATATGTTCTCTAGTTTCAAAATAAACTTTAATCCTTTAGAGACTAATCTAAGTACTCAATACTATATACTGAGTACTTTATAAAAACTATATACTATGCTTCTTTACTGCTACGACTCCTACTGCGGATGGTGCTATGGCTTTAGCCCAGTTATAAAAAAAATTGCGGAAACGTATAAAGATATAATGCCTGTAGATGTGTTAAGTGGAGGCATGATACTGCCAGAAAAGCCAACGCATATAAGGGCTTCGGCAGGGTATATCATTAATGCATATAAAAATGTAGAAGAACTTACAGGTGTACAATTTGGTGAAGATTATTTATGGCACATAAAAAACCCGGAAGAAAGTGATTGGCACCCCAACTCTGAAAAGCCAGCAATAGCCTTGTGTGTGTTTAAAGAATTTTATCCAGAACGTTCTGTAGAGTTTGCTATAGATTTACAAAATGCTTTGCACAACGAAGGCAGAGATTTAACAGATGATGAAGCCTATCGCCATCTCCTAGAAAAGTATAGCATACAAGCAGAAACTTTTTATGAAAAACTAAAAAGTGAGGAGTATAAAGAAATGGCTTATTACGAATTTGCACTCTTGAAACAATTGCAAGTAACAGGTTACCCATGCGTATTTGTACAAACAGGCGATACTAAATTTCACATGGTAGCAAGAGGCTACACAGATTACGATACGCTAAAAAATAGGATAGATGCTGTTTTGGAAAAAGAAAAATGAAGGCTTAAAAAAAGTTATCTATTCACTTAGGCAAAAAAGCAATTAAAAAACTAATACAATTATAAATAATTTTTGTTCCGCTAAATTATAAAATCTACCCTGATGTTATACTTGATTAGACTGACTATAATTTATATATGGTATAAAATGCTATTGGTGCTTTACAGGGATAGTAGTTATTTGGTACAACATTTTTTACATGTACAAACCCCAAGCTAACTTTTAATCTGTAATTTTTAAAAATTGCTCGTGTACATATTTTACTATTCTACAAATAATTTTGTTGTTTGTATATCACCATCTGATGCATGCAGGTTTACCATATAAATTCCTTTTTGTAAAATGTTGATGTCAACATCAAAAGTATTGAGACCTTTTTGTAATGATACATTTTTAGTTAGCAATACACTGCCTTTTAGGTCTGTGATTACTAAACTTGCTGCACCTTTTGTAAAATTTTTATAACTACAATGCGCAATATTTTTTGTAGGATTGGGAGTTATGATTAATGAATTTCCAAAAGAATTATTTGCAGAAGTATTTTTTTTAATGAGCCATTGTTGGCTATAATCTCCATTCCATGCTGATTGTGTAATGTCAGCCATAGAAGATGTGCTAGCATCTTTTACGCCCAATACAAGTGAACTGTGTTTAGCTAAAAGTTTGTAGTATCCATTTTGTAAATCTATTATTTTCCAATGTTGGTTGCTGCTATTGCTGTATTCGGATTGCTCTATTACTTCCCCATGTATGGATGATGCATTTTTTACAGACAATACTTTATTACTATATTTTGATTTAATGCTGTAAAATCCATTTCCTGTAGTTTCTATAATCCATTTTTGCGCATCTATATTTTTTGCAATGTTTTGTTGTATCAAAGTACTGTTTGCATTAGTAGTGCCTGATGCTTCTAAAGATAATCCACTATGCCGACCAACAATATTAAATTCTCCATTTAAAATATTATTGATGCTTAATACACCTGATGTTACTTTATAAATTTGTGTTTGTAAAGGCTGTAGCAAACCTGACATATTATTTCCGTTTAATGTAAGTGTGGCAGGTCTATTATTAAATATATTTACCAAAGTGCTACCCACTACAGGTATGGAAATGCCGTGTGCTATTTGATCTACGTTTACCGCAATTATGTACGTTTCGTTATTGTATATCCATTTGGCATAATACACATGCTCCAAAGTGTTTGCTACGGTGGTTCTAACGCCATTGAGTATTATTGGCTTTAGTACGCTATTGATTTCACCTGCTACATTTACAGCGGCATTCCATAAATTGGGTTGTGTAATGTTAATGGTTGATCCTAATCCATCTTTAAAAGTATAATATTCTATTCCTTTTACACCTGCTACGATTGCTAAATACGATTGCACATCACACTCAGCAGCTGATGGATAAATGAAGTTTCCCGATGTCCATTTATACGTTTGCAAATTTGCAATGGGTGTTTTTCCATAATTCGTACACTTTGTTACCAGCTCTACCAATCGAGGCCAGGTATCATAACCATCCATTAAATCGCCTGCTAAAAATTTTGGATATGCTTGTACGCCAGATCGACCCACGGTAGCTAGGGCTAATTCCCTAAAGGGCCCGTTAAACGATTCGCTTGTTACATGATTAGGATCTAATGAGGTTGCTAAATTATGCTTTCGTAAAATATCAGCCTCTGTACCAAGTGTGCTAGCATCATCTGCTATTGCCCAAATTAATACACTCGGTTTATTTTTATAAAGCGGAATAAAATTTTGCATAGATAAGTCTATGGCTGGCGATGGATCATAAAAGCTGATGATGTTACTTATATTATTCGTGGCACAATTATCTAAAAATTGGCCAAATTCTGATGGGGTAATATTTATGTCGTGTTCTGTAAACATGATATTAAACCCTGCTGCTGATAAAATATTGGAGGCGTAATTATTTTCTTGTAATGTATTAAAAGATTCTGCATAAAATCCAATAGGAAAAAAAGGTACACCGTTTTTTAATAAAACACCGTCGCTTCTGAGTGAGGATATCGTTTGTGCATTACAAAGCTGTTGGATGAAAATAAAAATAAAAAATAAGTTTTTCATAATATTTAAAATGGATTTGAAAAAAGGAGTATCAAAATATTATTTAGTAATAGATGCAATACTTTTTACACAGAAATATAATTATTACAAAACCAAAAATCGTACCTGAATTTATTATTGAAATTGTATTATCATTTACAGTGCTATTAAAAATGAAAATGCACTCAATACTTTTGGCTTTATTGCAGTAGAAAACAAGCATAAATATTATTTTCTTTTACACATTTTTACCTATGGCACTAATTTTGAAAGTTTTGGACTGTAGGCAATCCTTTGTACAATTAATTATGTTAAAGAAATGACTAAAAAAATCATACATAAATTTTTTACCCTAGTTATAATTTTTTTAATTATTGGATTATCTTCTTTTGCCCAAACAATTTTTAGTATAAGAGCAGATGGTGTTGTGCTTAAAAATAATGTACCTTTTTTCCCTGTGGGTTTTTACATAGACAGAGGTACTGTAAGTTACTACACATCCGAAGTACAGGCTATTGCAAACGGAGGTAATTTTAATGTAATAAATCTTCCTTATGTAGGCGGCAATGATGCTGCATGGAATGCTTTTTTAGATGTATGTTACAGCAAGAATATTTATGTAATAACGCAATTAGATTATACTGGAAATTTTACAGCTCCTATACTTACTTTTAAAAACCACCCTGCTGTTATAGGCTGGTCTGTTGCAGATGATGCAGATAATAATACTTTTACAATTGCTCAATTACAAGCAAGGCATAATCAAATAAAAACTGCCGACCCCAATCATATAACTGATATGAGTTTAACGGGCTATTATCCCGTAAGGCGGGCCGCTGCTAATAGCTATACCTCCATACCTGATGTGCCTTCTTTTCAAATTTATCCTATTAGCCCATTAAGTGATTATGATGTAACGCCGAGCAATGCACTTACGCAAACTTATCTTAGAACATTGCTGTATGTAAATAGTGCAGCTTTGGCAAATAAGGCACTAATCATGAATAACCAAGTTTTTAATTGGGCAGTAATAGGTAGCACCATCAATCCTAGGTTTCCTACTGCCGCCGAAGGTAGAAACATGACTTATGCAGGCTTAGCAGCAGGAGTAAAAGGATTTATTTCGTACGTTCACAACCAAGCACTAGAAGCTGAGGTAGGATTATGGAATGAAACAAAAGCTTTGAGAAATGATATTAATGCATTAGAAAATGTATTGCTTAATGGTACGCTTACAAGGATAAATACAGGAGATGCAGAGCTAGTTTGTAGCCGTTGGGAATATGAAAACAATTGTTACCTTATAGTAGTAAATACTTCTTATACTAACGCAAAAAATATTTCAGTAGCCATACCTACGTCTTACAATGGACAGGCACAGTCATTGTTTTCAAGAATGTCCAACACATTAAGTAAAGTAAACAATAATTTAATTGGCAACATTGCAGGCAATGATGTACAAGTTTATAAAATTACCACTGGTGATGGTAATCTAAACACGTATGTACCTGATGATACTACAAATTTCACCAATCCGGATAGAGGGTGGCACATACAATTTGAAACATGTAATGATGTAAATGAAGCGCTAAATGAGGGAAACTTACTGAGTACAAGAATAAATGCTAAAATATCTTTAGTAAAGAAAAATTATAATCTTCGGTTGTATAAAAATGCTCCAATAGCTCAGTCTTTTCTTACCTTATTACAAAATGATTTTACAGCATGTAGAAATGCAGGTTTAAAACTAATTCCATTATTTAGGTACAATGCTTGCGAAGGGCAGCCTGCACCAAATGCCCCAATAGAAAGAATTTTAGAACACATGGATCAATTAGGCCCCATTTTAACAGCAAACAAAGATGTAATTGCTTGGATGAAGGCAGGATTTATTGGAGCATATGGCGAATGGCAAAATGCAGATGATCCTACTCTTTTACAAATGCCAAAAAAGGGACAGATTTTAAATAAATTATTATCTGTACTTCCCTCAGATAGGATGGTAAATATTAGATTTGCTAGAGATAAAAGAGAAATTTATAATCAAATACCCATTACATTGGCAGAAGCTCATGGGGGCACAAACAAAGCAAGAGTAGGACATGAAAATGATAGTTTTGGTAGCAATGCCATTGATTATGGTACGTATTATTTTGGAGAAGCAGGTAGCCAAGCAGAAGATATTGCGTTGGTGAAAAATTTCTTAGAACAAGAAAATAAATATCTTTCTCAAGGTGGAGAAACCTCTGGATTGTGTGGGTTATTTGCAGGCGACAGCATCTACCGTAAATGTGATTATGCTTTGCTTACAATGAAAAGATTAAAGTATTCTTCCATTAGTCATTACGAATTATTTGATGTAAATGCCCCTTGTAATACGATACCTATTTGGGGAGCAGCAGGGTGCGAACCAGAGATGCGTGTAAAGTTAGGATACCGATTTAAACTTTTAAGTGCAAGTATTCCAAATAGTGTTAGCACAGCAGCAGCATTACAAATAAGTTTTAGCATAGCAAATGATGGATGGGCAAACCCTATTAACCCACGTGGTGTGCGTATAGTGCTCAGAAACAAAATAACCAATGAAGAATTTTTTGTACCTATTACCGATGGGTTAAGTGTACCAAGTGATAGGTCGATAGACCCTAGATTTTGGAACACAAATACCACGACCATAGTAAACATAAACAAACCACTGCCAAGTAATATTCCGGCAGGAAATTACGAAGTATTGTTGCATTTATTTGCTCCAGAAGCTTCCATAAAATCTAGGCCGGAGTATGCTATAAGATTGGCTAATCAAAATATTTGGGAACCTTCTACTGGCTATAATTCTTTTAAGGATAGCATTCAAATTTTTAGTACGGTTTTAGCACTAGAAACTGATATAATTCCTCAAAAAGCCAACCCTAAAGTACAACCTATCTCAGTGTCTCCAAACCCTGCAACCAACAATACTCATTTAAATTATACCTTACCACAGAGTAGTATAGTAAAAGTAGATTTAATAGACTTACAGGGAAGACTCATACAAAACATTTTAACTAGAAAACAACCAAAAGGGCAACAAACCGTTTTAATAAATACAGCTTCGTTAGCAAATGGAGTTTACATTATAAACTTTACCATAAACGAGAAAAGGATTTCACAAAAGTTAGTCGTATCCAGGTAAATAAAAACAAAGGATAGATTTTGTAGTCACTCAATCTTAATCTTTGTGTTATCCTCCTGCGCCTTAGTGTATCCCACAAATTGATTACACCTAATTTTATGTATAACAGTAAAGCAAATTATGCGTAAGACAAACACCAAGGAGGAAAAATTGTTTTGCTATTTTAAAGGTAAAAATATTTCTGCTATCATACAACGTACGCTACCACCACCTATGGTTTCAATGGTAGGTATAGCAAGCGGAAATAGCTCGTAATATTTTTCAATAATACTTTTCTGATTTACACTTAAGCAAGTATATGCGCTTTGAGACATTACCAATATCTTTTTTTCGCTATTTGTTTTTAATGCAAGCATGTTGCCCAAAAAACAATTCATTTGTGCAAAGCTAATGTCAATTATTTCATGCTCCGTATTTTCAAATGACTGTACAACTTTAGATTTTTCATTTTCATCAATAATACTTTCAGTACAAATAACTACTATTTTTTCAGCAATACACATCATCACATTTGTATGATAAATTTCTTGCCCAGCTTCATCACATGCAGTAAAATAAATAGGTTTGTAATCTATTACTTTGCAAAGCTTAATTAAAATTTCTTTATTCGTTCTAGGCGATAAGCAAGCATAAGCAATTTTGTGCAAATGATCGAAAACAATACTGCCTGTGCCTTCTAAAAATTTATTTTCATTTTCATAAATAGAAAAATCAATAATATTTTTAACGATAAATTTTTCTTTTATTGTTTCAACAATATCTAGTCTTCTTTCTTTTCGCCTATTTTCTGCAAACATTGGGTATAATATTACTGTACCATCTGTATGAAAGCTTACCCAATTATTTGGAAAAATAGCATCAGGTTTTATGGGGCTTGGTGTATCGTCAATAACGGTTACGTCAATTCCTTTCGCAATAAGTTGTGCTTTTAAATTTTCAAACTCTTGTAATACTTTCACACCTACACTTTTCTTATCTTCTTCAATATTTTGTTGAAACGCATTGTTTGCAGCAGTTTCAATATTAAAAATAAAATTGGATGGGCGAACGAGTAGAATGCTATTGGTACTTTGCATCTTAAAATTTATTTGTTTATTCGTACTTGCATGGCATAATTATAAGTGTCCAATGGCGTAATGGTTATTTTTTGTGGCTCAGCAAAATGAAGATAGTTGTATAATTTTTCTTTAGTAAAGCGCTGGCTCCAAAAACCCTCTTTGGTAGCTGTAAAAGAATCTTTATCGCTTGTTATAACCGTCATGCCCATTTTATGGTACGATTCTTCTTGCTTTTGCCTAGTACTTACATTGTCAATATAGCATGCACCTAATAATAATGCGCCGCCTTCATTTAGTAAATTATATGCAGCAGAAAAAACGGTTTCAAACTTTTCATTTTTGGAAAGGTCTAGTATTTGCCCTTCACTTTTATATGTTTCAAAAGAAAAATTATTAGGATAAAAATTACCTGGCGTAAACCAAGTGCAAATTACCAAGTCGTATTTCTTTTGCATATTGTTTAAATCTGTTGCTTCAAATAAAAAAGTATTTGCTTTGTTTTCTATGTGATAGTCAGCAATATTCTTATTGGATATATCCACACAAGCTTGCGCATTATCTGTGCCATCGTATTGGGCTACCATTTCCCATATTTCTTTTACACCACACAAGTGCATTGGTATGCGTGCATTGCCAATACCAATATCTAAAATATGAATGGGCGCATTTTTAACTCTGGCTAATTCTGTAATTACTTTTTTCAGCTCTATAAATTCTGCCCATTGTGCTTGTATCAAATGTTCGGAAATATAGCTAAGATCAAAAGATTTTTCTACTGTATTTGCATTATCGTACATGGCCATAAAAAATAATTTTAGTTTATGATATTTTTTGTGCTATTAATACAAAAGTATCAAAAGCATAAGATGGTCGTTCAATAATTTCTTTTATAGTAAATCCTGTTAGGGTTAAAAATAAAAGCATTTCATCTTTCGTAAAAGTTCTTATTGTTGAATTATCTTCTCCAATTATAGTTAATTCATCATTCTCCGATTTTTCATAATAAATAGATGCCCAATCAAAACAAAAACCATTTGCAAGATTTACTTCCCAAAAGCTATTTCGCTGGTAATGCTTATTGTTGAAACTTGCATTGTGCACTACTTTTTTTGCTGCATCAATTTGTGGTATAAATTTACTGGCGTCTATGCAATCAAAAACTACTATACCATTGTTGTTTAAATTTTTATAAATCGATGCAAACGTATCTACAACATCATTATTGCTAAGTAAATAACTAATCGTACGACCAGTAATAATAATAGCATCTACATACTTTTCTAAATTAAAATTACGCATATCTTCTTTTACAAAAACTGCTGTAGGATTATTCGTTTTCGCAAGTGTTAGCATCTCTTCGCTTAAATCTATACCAATATAGTAAAACCCATTATTTACAAACCTACTTGTCAAATTTCCACTCCCACAGCCTATTTCAATAAGGGATTTACTATTGTTGCTTAAAAGAATATTGCTATAAAATACATACTCTGCCTCATAATCAATAAAGCTTTTGTACATGGCTTCATAAACCGAAGAAAGATTTGTATAAAGATTTGACATAGTAGTTAATCAATTTCAATTTCAAATAAGCTCAATCTTAATGAGTCATAGTGCTTGGGTAATTTGTCCGATTTCATTTCTGGCGATAAGCCTAAAAAAGTAAAGCCGCAATTTTGATAATGCGTTATTAATTTTTCATTGTCACCCCAAGTATCTAACCTAATATATTTTTTATTATTTGCTTTACAATATTCTTTTGCCCACAGAACTATGTCTTTTACAAAATTATTGCCTCTATAATTGGGATGTGTTACAATACGATGAATATAAATAGATGGATCCTTATCTTTTTCACCCCAAATAATAGGGTCATTAAATGTAATGGCAAATATGGCAACAATAACTTCATCTATTATTATTTTCCATTGCCTATTCTCTGCAATTTCTATTTCTACCAGGCCTACATCGAACCCTTGCCAATGCTTGTTAAATTTTGTTTTTTGGTAAGCAATGGCGTAATCGTAAAAGGTGAAAATGGTATTAATGTCTGGGGTGGTGCTGTTTATAATTTGCATGATAAATAAAAAAACTAAAAAATATTTTTACAAAGCTAAAAAATGAATTTATAAAAAAAGAGCCAACTTTCGAAGGCTCTTCTTTCTTTTTAAAAATATTCCTTAAAATTTGTAATTAACCGATAAACTAAACATAGTACCCAATTGGCTAAATTGTGAACCATCATAAGTAGTAATGTTATAACGACCATCAAATGTAATGTTCAAATCTTCGTTACGTAATAAAGCTGGGTTATTTACAATTGCATTTGCAGAAGCAGAACCATCAGACTTGATTGTATATTTAGGTATAACATTTAAAAAATTATTTATGTTAAAAGCAATAGATAATTTTTTAGTTGCTGCATAATTAATACCTAAATCTGTAACATTGGCTGTTTTAAATTCTGTGTATAAACCAGGGTTAGAAAAATCAGCTTGTTTAAACTTTGTTGGCCCAAAAGTAGTGTTGTTTAGAGAGAAACCCCAATCACCAAGGTCATAGCTTATACCAAAAATGTATTTAAATTTAGGTCTTGATGTAAACATTAATGCATCTTGTGTAGCATTGAATACTGTTTGTCCTGCCAATGTACCCGTTAAAGCTTTTACACTTGCAGGGTTATTTACAGCCCCATCCACTTTATTGGCAGTAGTATAGTTTCCAGATAAATTAAATCCTAACTTACCATTTCCAGCTTTTAAGTTTTTGTACTCTGCTACAAAATCAATACCAGAGGTAATAGAGTTTATTCCATTTACAAAAAAGGCTTGACCACCTGCACCAAAGTCAACAAGATTTCCTAAAACAATTCTATCTTTTACTTTAATGTTATAATAATCTACCGTTACATTAAAGTTTCTTGAAGGTTTTAAACCAATACCAAATGTTAAGTTGGTAGATTTTTCTGGGGTTAATTTTGGTACACCATTCGTTCTTGCTGCGGTAGACACATTGTTTATAATACCTGTTACTTGAATAGACCCACCCGCAAAAGTTGACTGAGATTTTTCTGTGTAAATCTGATGCAAAGAAGGTGCTCTAAAACCTGTAGAAGCTGATCCTCTAAACGTTAATTTGTTATCCAAAGCTTTATATCTTGAACTTACTTTCCAAACGGTAGCAGTTCCAAAATCACTATAATTTTCACCACGAATAGTTCCGTTAATTAAGAAGTCTTTTGTAACATCCCAAGCCATGTCAAAATATGCACCAAGGTTATAGCGATTAAATTTTCCAGAATTTTCTGGTGTATTCCCTTGGTAAGAATCTGCTCCTACACCATCATAAGATTGTTTATCACCAGCTGTTACTTCAAAATTTTCAGTTCTTACCTCAGATCCAAAACCAATACTTACATTTTCTGCAACTACTTTACTGATATCTATATTTCCTACTAAATGTTTAAATTTAGTACCACCTGGTCTAAATGTATTTTGACCAATATAAATATTAGGATTGGGAGCATAAATAAAATTACCTGCTCCATCCTTAGATCTATTTTGAGAATTAGTAACGGTATAGTCTTGAGAATTTCCGCCAGCTGTTAAACTTGCATCAGATACCCATCCGTTTATTTTAGATTTAAAACCTAAAGTTGCATTATAATCATTTAGATCTCCGATAAATGTAGGCACATAACCAATGTAAGAAGCAGCAGTTCCGGTTCCATACAAACTAGCCAAGTATGGCATATCAGAAACATTTCTCCAATAAGGTGCTCTGTAATTAGCATAAGAGTTTACTTTTTTTACTATATAAGCAGCGTTGTAGTATAAATTTGTAGTTGAACTTAATTCATTGCCACCATTCATTTCAAATTTTGCAGCAACTGTTTCAGGTGCTCCATTAATATTTCCACCATCTGGTTTCAAAGCCAAAAAAGCTTGTGTTCTTGCTAATGGAACTCCCCAATACGCAGCCTCATCAGCAGCACTTAAAATACCCGGTCTGTTTGCTAAACCAATTTTTGAAAAATCTATTGTGTAATTAATAAATCCTTTTTCACCAATGGTAGAACCATTGTTAATACTTATGCCATACATTTTGCCATCGCCTTTTCCTGTAATACCAGTTCTAAGCGTAGCAGAACCACCGTTGGTATTTTTCTTCAAGATAATATTCATTACACCCGCTATCGCATCAGAACCATATTGTGCAGATGCACCATCACGAAGTATTTCTACTCTTTCAATAGCATCTGTTGGTATAGCAGAAATGTCAGCACCCGTTTCTCCACGCCCTGGAGAAGTTTGTGTGTATACCAACGAAGACATGTTTTTTCTCTTGCCATTTATCAAAATCAATGTACGACTTGGACCCATGTTTCTAATTTCATAAGGGTCTAATAAAGAGGTAGCATCGTTTACTGGTGTTTGCACCGTGTTAAAAGAAGGCACTCTATATTGTAATGCTTTATCAAATGTTAATTGTCCAGTTGATTTTAGTGATTTAGCATCAAAATTATCTACAGGCAAAGGGGAATTGCCAGAAGAACGTGGCAATGAACGAGTACCTACTATTAAAACTTCATCTAATTTTTCTGTAATCGCAGTTAATACAACATCCAAAGTTTTGTCTTCGCCAGCGGCTACTGTTACTGTTTCTACTACTGGTGTAAAACCTGTGTTTGAAAAGGTAATTTTGTATGTGCCTGCTGCCAATGCTAGAGTGTATTTACCCTCGCTATTGGTAGTAGTACCCTTATTAGTTGGCTTAGCCGTAACACTCACACTTGCTTGTACCGCACCATCTGCCGTTACTGTACCAGATAGCTTTTGTGCCAATAAATTTGTACTAAATAAAAGTACAAAGCACAACATAGATAAGCTTAATAATTTTTTCATAATTTTTTTTTCGTTTAAGAATAATGTTAATATTTTGCCAATATACCTTTTAATTACGAGATATCTTGTTTTTAGATTTGGCTATTTTCCACTCTTCAACACTCATTTTTATTAGTATGCTTTATGCTTATAACCTCTAAAGCTTAAATTGGAGGGGGTTTGCGAATATTGTGCGTATTTATTGGATGTAATTTTATTATACTGTTCAAACAATTTTTTATCATTGATTACTACATAAAAAGTGCAATATTTTACAATACTATTACAATTTGTATATTCAATTATTAATGTAGAAATGGTATCAGCATTTGTATTTCAATTTTATTTTGTATTATGGTAATATTTACAAAAAAAGTAGGTTTAAACATCAAACAAAAAAATATATTCTTTTTGGTTTATGACTATAAACTGATTCATAAGCAAAATGGATTATAGTTCTTAATCAAGACCATTACTGTTGAATTATTGTGGCTGCTTTATATTGAATTTTTTTAATATGAGTACAAAATATTATACAATTGCATAAACAGAATATGCAATTGTATAATTGGCTTAGTGTGACTCACTATTAAATGTTCTACAGATTGTCTACTTGCCCGTAAGGAAGAATATATTTATTAATTCTATTTACACAATAAGAGAGGAATAAATGGTTGTTTAACGTTAAACTTGTGAGAACGATTTGATTAAAACCTCAATCTGATTCTACATTGAAAGTGCTCATACTTTAAGCTATTGAATCCACATTATTTATTTATTTTCTTCAGCAGCAAGTTCTGCTTCTATTTTATTTTTAAAAGTTTTCATTTCGGCTCCAGTAAATAATTGTTTCAAACTTTCATCTCTATTTTTAATTAATTTTTCAAGTTCTATTTTTACATCTGGTTTTACTTCTCCTGTTACAATAGGATTATTAATATTTTGTTTGGCAGTATAATAATCATTAAAAATATTAAAAATAGTGCCCAAATTGTTTGTTGAAAAACTTGCAGCTGTTAATTTAAGTACTGCAATTTTTGCAAGTACTTGTGGTGCCTTTTTTTCAGCAGATTGTGCTAGTAAAGAAATAGAAAATAAGCAACTTACAAAAGTTAAAAAGAATAATTTTTTCATTGTGTTTTATTTAGTGCGTAAATTAATTTTAATAATTGAAATTGGAAAGTTTTTTTGTAAAAGTTTACAAGTTTAATTTCTACTGTCCCTTTTGGTTTGTTTAGCTGCTGTGCCAAAATTCTTTAAACTATACGTAAAAGTAAGCATAAAGTACTGTTGTAGAACTAGGTTCTGCACATCTTGAATCCTATTTTCGTCGGCAGTTCTGTTTATACTTTGGTTTTGTTTTAGTAAATCATATACCGATAATTTTAATTCTCCAGCGTTCTTTGCAAGAAATTTTCTTCCTAAAGCAGCATTCCATAACCCAAATTGTTGATTTAACCCTGCACTTAATCCAGTATTTATTTGATATCCAAAATCATTTTGTATAAACCAACCTTTCTTATTAAGTAAATTAAATTGTGCTCCCATGCTTTGGTTTACAGCATTTCTTTTTCCACTTGCAGTGCTATTTGTTTTATTGAAATTAGCGTTGTAGGATACAGTATAATCAATATATTCACTAATATTACTTGTAATTGAAATTCCTCCTGAATAAATAAAATTATTTGTTATTACTGCTTTTGAATTTATAAAACCCGGTATTCTCACATAATTAAAACTTGCATTTAAACTTAGAGTAGATTTTATAAATTTTAATGGGTTGCTGTAATTTACCAATGTTCTTACATTTCTATAGCCATCAAAATTTAATGGTTTGGTAAATTGTGAGCCTTTTTTCAATGTAATTCCTTGCTGTATTATTGAATCCGTTTTGGGAATAAATGTAGCATTAGAAATATAGTTTTGTGTAGTTTGCAAAAATAAACCTGCAAAAAAACTGCTATTAGTTTTCGTATTTGCATAACTATATCTACTTCCCAAAAAATGAGTATACGATTGTTTAAGTAAAGCATTGCCTGAGCTTACTCTTATTGGGTTTGCAATATTTACTACATCTTGTAATTGGTTTATAGTTGGGAAACCTACATTGGTTCTATAAAAAACCCTAATATTTGCTTTTTTTGAAAACTTTTTTCGAAAAATTAAATTGGGTAAAACATTAGCAAAACGTTGGTTTACTTTTACATTTTTGGGAAATATTCTATCACTATTTAATTGAGAAGTTTGTACATTCACACCTATTTGAATCAGTTCTTCTTTTGCAGGTACAAATCTATAAGTAGCACCAATGTTGTTTGTGATGATTGTATTATCAAAATTATTAGTAAGCAGCGTATCTAGTTTTTCATATTTCCCCCCATCCAATAAAAATGTTTTTTGGTCTGCTTTATTTTTTTGATAAGTTGTATTATAGTCAAATTGCAATTGTGCTTTTTTTGTTATGGGTTCAGTATAAGCAAGTGTACTGCCCCATACAGCGCCATTTGTAGCGTTATCATAAAATTGATTTTGAGTAGAATCCTTTGTTAAAAAGCCATTGCTATAATATTTTAGCCTGCTATCTGATCTTGTTTCACCCATATTTTTTGTAAGCGTATTATTTAATCCGATAGAAACGCTTCTACCTTTTTTCTTAAAAGCATGTTTAAATAAGAGGTTGTTTCTTATGTTAAAACCATTTCTTTTTGAATTGTTTTCTGTGCTATTTATATTTAAAGTATCTATTGCTTTTTGAGTTGTAGCTTCTCCATAATAATTATTAAAAATTGACTTACTGCCCGATTCACTATTTTGAAAACTAAAAGAAGGAATAAATGAAATGCTATTGGATGAGTCAAAGTTGTACTCTATTCGTGCATTTATTCTATGATTTAAATTGTTTATAACAGCATCTCCGTTTTGATTAGAAAACAAATTGGTATCGCTACGTAAAAAAGTTTCAGTTCTTTGAGAAGAAATATTTTCATTTTTACTTTCATTGTAAAAATAACTGGCACTAAGGGTTAGTTTTTTGTTATATTCATTGTTGTAATTTACACCATAAGCATTTGTTTTACTAATACCATTTATTTGAGCCAATGTAAAATCATTGCCACCTCCACCTGGTCTTCCACCACCTCCAAAGCCTCCCCCACCTTGGTTTCTGTTGTTTCCATTTATGCCCAATAAATCTTGCCCTGCAAAATTTTGTTGGTTTATGTTATTTAAACTACCTACCAACGATAAACGACGATTACCTTTAAAAAAACTACTATTGCCTCCAATGCTGTATCTATTATCGTTTCCTACACCTACAAAAACCCTACCCAATTGCCCATTTTTTACACCCGCTTTTGTTACTACATTTATTGTTTTTGTAGCGTTTCCATCATCTACACCTGTTAACCTTGCTTGGTCACTTAGCCTATCAAAAACCTGTATTTTATCTACTACATCTGCAGGTAAATTTTTAAGTGCAGCAGCAGCATCATCACCAAAAAAATCTTTTCCATCTATGGTAACTTTTCTTACCGTTTCACCTTGGGCTGTTACTGTGCCGTCTCTAGCCACTGTTACTCCAGGCATTTTTTTTATAAGATCTTCTATTGTAGCATCGGGGTTTACTTTATACTGTGAAGCACTGTATTGTGTGGTATCTCCTTTTACAATTACTGCACTAGCTTTAGATTGTACAATTACCGTTGTTAAATCTTTTGGCTTAGCATCCAATAAAATAGCTCCAAGTTTTACAACACTATCTTTTAGCTGTACATCAAAAATATAATCGTTGTAGTTAGCTGATGCTATCACCAACCTATAATTTTCTGCTTCAATATTTTTTATAAAAAATCTTCCATCTTCTCCCGTTACTACTTTTGTAGCTCTACTAGAATCTTTTATTTTATACAATGAAATGATGGCTCCTGCTATTGATTTATTATCAGTTTTATCTTTAATATTTCCCCTTACACCAGCATTTTGTGCTATACAATTTTGTATTCCTCCAATTGAAATAGAAAAAAGCAATAACATAATCTTATTAAGTTGTAAAGCCAATGGTGTAATTTTTATATATTAAAGCTTGTAAAGGTCTACTTTATTTCAATCATTTACGTCAGTTCTTCTTGTTAATATTTAGGTTTGGTTACATTTATCTAAAACAAACGTTATTTTTGTAGTAGAGGTTATTTTTTATCAAGTTAAACAACTTGTGGAGTAATCGTAATTTTATTTTTTGATTTATTATGAACACATTAGAAAGTAAACCAATTATTGGTATTAGTTGTGGAGATATAAACGGTATTGGGCCAGAAATTATAGTAAAAACATTGAGTGATAGTAGGATACTTGATTTTTGCACACCTGTAATTTTTGCTAATAACAAAGTGCTAAACTTTTACAGGAAAACACTACCAGAAAACAATGCAACATTTAACATTGCTAAGGATGCAAGTAAAATAAATAGCAAACAAGTAAATGTATATAATTGTTGGGAAGAAGAAGTAGCTGTAACTCCGGGGCTTATGAATGAAATAGGAGGGAAGTATGCGTACATAAGTTTGACCACAGCTGGGAATGCGTTAAAAGAAAAAAGAATTGATGCATTGGTAACTGCACCCTTGCATAAAAGTAACATACAAAGTGATAAGTTTAAACACACGGGGCATACTCCTTATTTAAAAGAATTATTTGGAGCAAAAGATGTAGCCATGATGCTGGTAGCAGATAATATGCGTGTAGCCTTACTTACAGAGCATGTGCCTATTAAAGATGTAGCACAGTTTATTACAAAAGATGCTATTTTAAGCAAGCTTAAAATAATAAATGAATCATTAAAAAAAGATTTTGGAATTAGCAAACCAAAAATTGCGGTATTGGGCTTAAACCCACATGCGGGTGATGAAGGCTTAGTTGGAAAAGAAGAAAAAGAAATTATTAAACCAACCATTGCAGAAGCCAAACAAAAAGGAATATTTTGTTTTGGCCCATACAGTGCTGATGCTTTTTTTGCAAGAGGAAGCCATACAAAATTTGATGCGGTTTTAGCCTTATATCATGATCAAGGCTTAATACCTTTTAAATCTTTAGCATTTGGCGAAGGGGTAAATTATACAGCAGGTATAGACGGTGTGCGTACTTCACCCGACCATGGTACTGCTTTTGATATAGCTGGTAAAGGCATTGCAGATGAAGCTAGTTTTAGAGAAGCTATTTATAAAGCAGTAGATATTGTAAACATGCGCAAAGAAATTACTAACCAATATGCAAACCCATTAAAAAGAAGAAGCGCTTTTGTTTTAAGGGGTGCTAAAGATGAAGCAATTCCGTTGGAAGTGTAAAATAGCTTTTGTAATTTTTATAAAATATCTATCTTCTTATTGTAATTATTTATGCTAATACAATAATGTCTCAAAAGCAAATAATTTTTCCTGAAAAGGTTAAACTAGTAATTAAAAAAAATCCCAGAACGCAAAATTTAATTAGTAAATAATTAAATAGCATTACGAAATATAGAATCTACAATGATAATAACCGAAAGCACTTCATACGATATTTTAGAAATCCTCAAACTTTATAAATTTGCAACTGATTTTCAAAAAATAAAATTTCCATCAAACCAGTGGCCAGAATTTAGCCAAACTTTTATTAATAATGATATAACAGAAGGAAGACAATTTAAACTATTAATTGAAAATAAAATTGCGTGTATATGGACCATAACTTATTCTGATGCTCAAATTTGGGAAGATAAAGAAAATAATTCCTCTATATACATTCATAGAATAGCCACTAACCCTGAATTTAGGGGGAACAACTTCGTTTTAGCAATTGTAGACTGGGCTAAAAATTTTGCGATTAAGCAAAAGAAGCAATTCATAAGAATGGATACATGTGGAAATAATGAACGATTAATTAATCATTACAAAAGTTGTGGTTTTAGTTTTTTAGGTATGAAAAAATTAAAAAATACATCCGAGTTACCGTCACATTATCATAATGCAGACGTGTGTTTTTTTGAAATAGAATTAAAATAACGACACAGGATGGGTTTGGTAAAATTAGTGCTGATGTGCTAAATTGAATTTTGGAATTCTTTGGCTGGTCTCTTCAATAACCATTGGCTAGGTTAACTATTTCGTTGGAAGTATAATTTTATTATTTCTTTTAATGCTACTTATTTAATTTGTCTATTTTACTATTTAGTGTTTTAAAATGCTTGGTAAACCATTCCCTATCTGGCATAGTAAAATCATTGCTTTCCTCATTTGAAACTGTTTCTCCCATTGGTTTGTAGTATTGAAAAAAATCATGATTTAAAATGATACAGATTTTATAGTGGGTTTCTGTGTCTATTGATTGTCTTTCGAATATATTATACACATTATTCCTTGTGGTGTTAATCTTTAAAGCAAAAGATTGCACACTAATTTTTCTTATAGTGAGTTGTTGCTTTATCTTTTTACCAATGTGAACCATATATTCAAAACTATAGCTGCTTTATTGGAAAAGGAATAAATTGAAGTAAAATAAATTTAACAAAATGCACAAATAAATTTTACATATTAAAATTTATTCATAATTTGTTGCTAATTATCAATAAAGGTTATTAGCTTTCCATAAAGCTTACACTGTTTATGAAAAAAGTACAATTATCAGTTTTGGTGTTTTTTCTAAGCCTTGCTTTTATTAGCTGTAAAAAAACATCTGTAAATGAGGAATTAAATTCAATGCCTCAAGAGCAAAAAAGTATTCAACAATGGTTAACAGCACAAAAAGTAAATAATACTGTTGGTAGGGTTAAACGAATTGAAGATTTAACAAAGAATTTATTGTTTAATGAACTGTGGGTAGAAAAAAATAATGAACTTAAATTTATTATTGTTCCTATTAATGAAACGTATAAATTTTCCAACAATAAAGGAAATAAAGTAAGTAATTATTTTGTGAGTGCCATGAATAAAAATAATAAAATACTATACTCAGTTATAGTACAAAACAAACCCGCCAATATACAAAATGGTACTACTATAAAACATGGTAACATTGCAAATATCCTTATTGAGGAGACAGTACAAGAAGATTGCAATGTGAGATTGATATCCATATATGATTATTATCTCTATGAGAAAAATTATAAAAATAATACCTTAATTTCTACATTGTATCTTGATAAAAAA
>JAYVID010000146.1:0-7222 GCA_043770525.1 Ferruginibacter sp. | reverse complement strand
TTGACAGAAATGCAAACTAAATTAGTTGCACAAGCATCATGTTTGCAAGTGCTGTATAGCACGCCAATAGAGGCTTTTACGAATTTGCTAAAAGAGCATGAAATAGCAAATGTATATTGTAATACAGATTACGAACCCTACGCCAGAGAAAGAGATGAAGCCATACAAGTATTATTAGAAAAACATAATGCAACATTTATTTTCTATAAAGATCATGTAATATTTGAGAAAGAAGAAGTAACAAAAGATGATGGAAAACCATATACTGTGTTTACCCCTTATAGCAGAAAATGGAAAGCAGCACTAAAAGAAGATGATTTGAAATTGTATGAAACGGAAAAATATTTTAGTAATTTTTTAAAACATAAAGGCAGTAAAATTCCATCATTAGCAGAAATGGGATTTGAAAAAACTTCACAAACATTTCCATCAAAAAGTGTAGAAGCAGAGTTGGTAAAAAAATACCAAGTGCAAAGAGATATACCAAGCATTGTAGGTACCTCTCACTTAGGTATACACTTACGGTTTGGCACTATAAGTGTTCGTAGGTTGGCAAAGTATTCCCGTAACTTATCAGAAACATTTTTAAATGAACTGATATGGAGGGATTTTTATCATACTATTTTATGGCATTTTCCACATGTGGGTAAAGGCAAAGCATTTAAACCTGCTTATGATTTTATACAATGGAGAAATGATGAAGCGGTGTATAAGAAATGGTGCGATGGACAAACAGGCTACCCCATTGTAGATGCAGGTATGAGAGAATTAAATGCTACTGGTTTTATGCACAATCGTGTGCGTATGATTGTGGCATCATTTCTGTGTAAGCATTTGTTAATAGATTGGAGATTGGGAGAAGCATACTTTGCAAAAAAATTATTAGATTTTGATTTTGCAGCAAATAATGGCGGGTGGCAATGGGCAGCAGGCAGCGGTTGCGATGCGGCACCTTACTTTAGAATTTTTAACCCATACTTGCAAACAAAAAAGTTTGATGCTGAATTGAAATATATAAAAAAATGGGTGCCTGAGTTTGAAGATTTTTCTTACCCAAAACCAATAGTGGAGCATACAATGGCTAGGGATAGGTGCTTGCAGGTGTATAAACAGGGATTGTCTGATGCTGTTGAAAGTTAAAAAGTTAAAGGTTCAAAGTTGACGGCTTAGCGATTGCTTTTTGTAATTTTCGATGTCTTTATTTTGATAAACATTTGATAACAGTAATAAAATAAGTTAAGTATGAAAGCAATAAATAGGCAAAAAGCTATAAAATTTATTCTTCTTATTGTAACGCAATTATGCATTTCATTGTTTGGTTATGCTCAAATAACAAACAAGGTACTTGTTATAAAAAATACCAATAGTCCAGTTTCTATTGCTGTAGCAGATGATTATATGAGTAGAAGGAACGTAATGAAAGTCCTAAATATATCTTGCCAAAATAGTGCTACAGATCCTAATTTAGAGTCAATTAGTTTTACGGATTTTATAACAACGATTAAAACGCCATTAATTACTTATCTAAATATACATCCTGAAATTGACTTTATTGTTTTTACAAAAGGTATTCCTATAAGAATTTATGACGTGCCGAATAAACCTTATGGTGGTGTTTGTGCTTTGGATAGTTATGTATCTGCATTGGGTTACGAAAATAGTTTAACTACCAGCACAGTAAATATTTCTGACCCTAATTATGGGGCTAACTATGTTGGCAATGCTTATGCAAATAAATTTTGGGCAAGCACAGCCCCATTTAGCCATGCTACTTATGGTGGTTATTTAGTTACCCGCTTAGATGGTTTTACACAAGCTGATGCTATCGCAGTTACTACAAGGTCATTGCAAGCAGAAGCAAACTTAGCAATGGGAAATCCCACTTCAGGAGTAATATTACTTGATGCAGACCCTACTTTTGGATTTCCAAATGTAGATGCACAACCAATTTCAATAATCCCCTCAGGGTATGTGCCAGGGCAAACAATAATAATAAGTACAGAAAGTGGCTTTGGAGACGTAAATGCAGATATGCAAAAAACAAATACTGAACTTTTAGCAACCTCCATACCTGTACAATATAATACTACTACAACTTTTGTTGGTAATATTATAGGTTTAAATGGTTATTACTCATGGGGCAGTAATGATAATAATTATAGTGTTACTGCATACAACTCATTAACTTTTACAGCTGGTGCCATTGCAGAAACAGCAGTATCTACCAGTGCTCGTACTTTTTTAGCTGGTAATCCTGGGCAGTCTAAAATTGCAGATTTAATTTCGCAAGGTGTTACAGGTGTAAAAGGTTATACCGACGAGCCGTTACTGCAAGCAATAGCATCACCAAGTATTTTATTTAATAGGTATACTAAAGGTTGGACTTTAGCAGAAAGTTATTATGCTGCTTCACGCCTTGTAGATTGGATGGATATAGTAATTGGTGACCCTATTTGTAGGGCATATATCGCTACTACTTTGCCAATAAAGCTAACATCTTTTAAAGGAAATTGTGTAAACAATAGAGCAGTATTGGTTTGGGAAACAAGCTCCGAAATAAATAATAGTTATTTTGATATTGAAAAAAGTATTGATGGAATAAACTGGAAAATAATTGGAAAGATAGATGGACATGGTAATTCATCGACTACCATTAAATATAATTTTACTGATACAGAGAAAATAGGTATTGATTGCTTTTATAAGTTGAAGCAAGTAGACAATGATGGGCGTTTTTCTTATTCTAATATTTCAACAATAAAAAATTGTGGTTCTAAGGCTGAAAAAATTATCATTTCACCTAACCCTGCACAAGATTTATTAAAGATAAAATTTGAAAAACAAATTGGTAAGCAGGAAATTCAGTTTTTTAATACCAAAGGTCAGTTAATGAAAAGTGTATTTGTAGAAAATGGCACCCAAATAAATATTGTAGACTTACCAAAAGGAGTGTATATTATTAAATTAAAAAATGATATCATGCAAAAGGCTACATTTATCAAAGAATAATTTTTCAAGAATTATGAAAAATAGTTATTTACCTGCTATTTGTAATAATTTTTTCACAGCAGCTCTTCCCATTTCCCCCAAATCCAACGAATAATTATTTACATACAAATTAATATGTTTAAGCATTACAGCTTCGCTCATTTCTTGTGCATGGCTGCGTATATAATCGTTTAGCTGTGGGTAGTTTGAAAATGCAAATTCAATGCTTTGTTTTATGAGCATGTCTATCTGTTTTTGTATAATTGATTGCACGGTTTTTTTTACCACTATACCACCAAGTGGTATTGGAAAGCCAGTTTCTTTTTCCCAGTAATCTCCCAAGTCTGTAATTTTTAAAAGCCCTTTTTCTTCGTAGGTAAATCTATTTTCGTGTATGATTACACCCAAGCCTTTTCCTTGTAAAACAAAATTTTCTATTTCATCGTATCGTAAAAAAACTTTCTTTTTCGCATTGGGATAAGCCAATGAAAATAATGAATGTGCTGTTGTATTTTCACCAGGTATAGCAATCAAATGGTTCTCAATATTTGCCATTCCTAATTCGTTATTTGTAATTAATAACGGGCCTACACCACTGCCTAGTGCACTACCACTATTTAATAAGTTATAATTTTTTTGTACCAGTGGCCATACTCCATAACTCAACTTTGTAACCATCAATTTATCTTCTAAAGCCCATTGGTTAAGCGTTTGTACATCTTCCAATATTGGTTCAAATTGTAAATTGCCAGTATCTATTTTGTTATTCACCAATGCATCAAAGATAAAAGTATCGTTGGGGCAAGGAGAAAAACCGATGGGGATTATTTGTTTGTGCATTAATTAAGTTTAGAGGTTTAGGAGATTATAAGTTGAGTGATTGCAACGAGTTGTGTAAACTCCTAAACCTCTAAACTTCTAAACTCATTTAAGATTCTAATCAAATTTTCATTAAGGCTTTCAATTGATTCTTTCATTTTCCAATTTGTTTTTACACGCTCGCCTACAAAATTACTTATGCTTCTTATTTGTAAAAAAGAAATATTTTCTTGTATGCATGCATAATGAAAAGCGGCACCTTCCATACTTTCTATATCTGCATCGTATTTCTTTTTGTACAAGTCTGTTTGTGCTAAGCTATCAGATACTGTGTTAATGGTAATTGCATTTGCCACTTTTAATCCGAAATAATTTTCGGTAGTATTTAGCAATTGTGCATTTGTGTATGGCTTTGTATCTGGTTTTAAAAACCCACCATCGAATAAGCTGTAAAAATTATTTCCTTCTTGTATACCTAAGTCTGCAAATAAATCTGTTTTTACTGCATAAGTTTCTCCCAATGTAAATTGATTTTTAAAAGTGCCAGCTATGCCTGCTTGTATAACCAAATCGTAATGTTGTGTTACTAATTTTTTTGTAAGCGCATACATGCATGCAGGCGCACCTACACCCGTTATCAAAATTTCTGCTTGGTTGTTTTGGGCAATAAAGGGGGCTATCTCCATTTCGGTTGCAGCTACTACTAAAATTGTCATTGTACAAAGTTAATGTGTATCGTTTTATGATATGAATTTTTGCTACTACCTTTGTAGCTAAATATTTATAGGTAGATGGTTTACATAACTAGAATAGAACATTTTAATGCTGCACATAAACTCTTTAACCCAAGCTGGAGTAAAGAAAAAAACGATGAGGTTTTTGGTAAATGTGCCAACGAAAACTGGCATGGACATAATTTTAATTTGCATGTAACCGTAAAAGGAGAACCAAATGCAGATACTGGATTTGTATTTGATGCAAAAAGATTAAGTATTATTATAAAAGAACATGTAACAGATATTTTGGATCATAAAAACTTGAATGTAGAAGTACCATTTTTAAAAGACAAAATCTGTTCTATAGAAAATCTAGTAATTGGTATTTGGAATCAACTGGTACAAAATATGCCTGCTGATGTAGCCTTGCATAGATTGAAACTGTATGAAACAGAAAAGATATATGTGGAGTATTTTGGGGAATGAGCTAATTTGCTGATGTGCTAATTTGCTAATGTATTCAAACATTGAAGTGTATAAAATTTGATTTAATAAACGAACAATACAGTAATGGTCTTGTGTCTAAAATCTAAAATCTAAAATCTAATGTCTAACAATAAAGTTGCCGTTTTTAGAAAAGAAAATTTTAATGCTGCACATCGCTTGCACAATCCTACATGGGATGCTGCAAAAAATGATGCTGTATTTGGTAAATGTAATAACCCAAACTATCATGGGCATAATTATGATTTGATAGTACAAGTAATAGGTGTACCCCAAGCAGATACAGGTTATGTAATGGATACAAAACTTTTAAGTGATTTAATCAAAGAAAAAGTAACTGAGAAATTTGATCACAAAAATTTAAATGAAGATTGTATAGAGTTTGCAAACCTAAACCCAACTGCAGAAAACATCGTAATTGTAATTTATAATTTACTTAGGCCTTTTATCAATGAAAGTTTAGAGCTTAAATTGCGATTGTATGAAACGGAGCGGAATTTTGTGGAGTACCCTGTTGCATAGTTGAAAGTTCAAAGTTGAAGGTTCAAGGTTTGCGAAGATTGAAGTGGAAAAAGAAGTAGAAGGTTGTTGAATAACTTCTCCGCCTTTTGAGGATTGTTTGAACAGTTGAATAGATTCTAAGATATAAGTGGTGATTAAATTTAAAATTAAGAAATAAAAATATAAGACTAACATGGCTTACAAAAAAGTAGAAAGTTACGATCAAGATGTAACAGAGGGTTTGATGAAAACATACAAAGAAAGTATTGCATTATTGGGCGAAGATGCCAATAGAGAAGGGTTGATAAAAACACCTGAGCGAATTGCAAAAGCCATGCAATATATTACACAGGGATATGGGCAGGACGCAAGAGCCATTTTAGAATCAGCCAAGTTTCATGAAGATGTAAGTGAAATGGTAATTGTAAAAGATATTGAATTATACAGCATGTGTGAACACCACATGTTACCATTTTTTGGAAAAGCACATGTAGCATATATTCCAAACGGGTACATTACTGGCCTTAGCAAAATAGCTAGAGTGGTAGATGTTTTTGCCCGTAGACTCCAAGTGCAAGAAAGATTAACACATCAAATAATGGATGTAATACAAGAAACCCTACAACCTCACGGAGTAGCTGTGGTTATTGAATCTCAGCATTTATGTATGATGATGCGTGGCGTGGGTAAGCAAAACTCTTCTACTACTACATCAGCATTTTGTGGAGAGTTTGAAAAGCATGAAACAAGAAATGAATTTATGAAATTGGTAACTTCTCATTTACATTAGAAAGTATCAATTTATTCTGCCCATAGTTTTCTAAACGATTTATCATTATCGTAATCATTTGCCTGTTTTTCAATGTTGAAATATCGATTAGGTCTTGGATCGTTTCCTACACCAGCTAGGTATGCCCAGTTTCCCCAATTGCTTGCTACATCATAGTCTATCAATTGCTCTTCAAAGTACGCTGCGCCATAGCGCCAATCCAATTTAAAATCGTTGCAAAAAAAGCTTGCTACATTTTGTCTACCCCTATTACTCATAAAGCCAGTAAGTTTTAGTTCAAGCATATTTGCATCTATAAAATCTACATTGGTGAGTGCATTTATCCATTTACCAAAACCTACTTTATTAAATTTTGGTATAGGAGCTTGTTGCTTTATTCCATTTTTTAAAAATAGTTTTTTGCCATATTTCATCATCACAAAATAAAAATAATCTCTCCACAGCAGTTCAAAAACTAGCCAATAGGTACTTTCATTTTCGCCATGCTGCCCTTCATATTTTTTTAATTTTTCGTAAATGCTACGAGCAGATATACAACCATGTGCAAGCCAAGCAGAAAATTTAGAAGAGTAATCTGCTCCTATTAACCCATTACGGGTTTCTTTGTATTTTGAAATTGCTTTTGTGTCGTAAAAATAATGTTGTAATCTTTTGTAAGCTTCGGTTTCGCCACCAACAAATTTCATAGCTGCTCTTTTATCTATACTTTCTTTTTCTAAACCTAAGTCTGCCAAAGTAGGCAGCTGCATTGCTGGCAACGCTGCCGATTGTATTGTAGTTGGTGTAGCAAATGTTTTTCTTATGATAGATTTTTTTTCTACCTCTTTTCTAAATTGCGTAAAAATATCTGGCAAGTTATTTATACCAAATGGTAAATCTTTTACATCGTATAATGTGCTGGTAG
>JAYVID010000145.1:0-11098 GCA_043770525.1 Ferruginibacter sp. | reverse complement strand
TTTTAACCAAGGCATAAGTGCAGCTAACAATTTTTCAGAAACAACTTTGATAGATGCTGGCGGAAATGGAAATACGGGTACACTAAATAATTTTGCATTGGCTGGGCCAACATCTAACTGGATAGCACCAGGTGGAGTTGTTACAGGAACGATTTGTTGTAATGTTACATTGACCACATCAGCTGTAGATACTTTAATTGTGTGTACCGAGAGTGGACAAACAACTGGTAGTGTAACATTGGTTGCTACTGGTGGTACTGCACCATATATCTATGGAGGAAGTACTACTTCAAATCTTACAGCAGGCACATATAATTACACTGTTACCGATGCGCTTGGCTGTACTGCTACTAGTACTTTACAAGTAATTCTTACCAATTGTATAATACCTTATTACGAACCACCTACAAATGATACTACAGCAAACTTAATAGGTGCAGAACTTACGCAGTTATTTAATTTCCCCAACTCATTGGTGGATACAACTGCTACCAATAATATTTTTCTTATAGAAGACAGTACTGTTTTGATAGAAGTGATTGTAACATCATTGACAAATTACCAAACAGTGAAAACTTTATTACAATCAGCCACGTATGGCATGACTAATTTTGTTGACAATGGCGATTCTAGCCTCATCATTACAGGATTTTTTCCAATTGCTAATTTGCCTTTGCTAAATATGCTGCCACAATTTATTAAATATGTACGCCCTTACTTTACTCCTATAGCATCCAGTTTTACTGGCTTAACAACCACACAAGGAGATAAAGCCATGAGAAGCGATAGAGCAAAAGAGGCTTGGAAAATTTCTGGTAGTGGAATAAAAATTGGTGTGCTATCTGATAGCTATAATACCAAGTTTGGCAACCCAGCTGCTTTGGATGTTATTAATGGAGATTTACCAGGCACTGGAAACCCTGTTCACACAATACCAGTAAAAGTTGATGAAGAATATCCTTATGGCAGAGCAACAGATGAAGGACGTGCCATGCTGCAAATTGTACATGATGTAGCACCTGATGCTGCATTGTATTTCCGCAGTGGTTTTATAAGTGCAGGTAATTTCGCAGAAGGTATTTTAGCTTTGAGAGACTCTGGTTGTAATGTAATTGTAGATGATATTACTTATATAACAGAGCCATTTTTTAATGATGGTGTAATTGCAAGAGCGGTAGATAATGTTACTGCAAGTGGTGTAAGTTATTTTACATCGGCAGGTAATTTTGGTAACAAATCTTATGAAGGTATTTTTGCTCCTATTGCAGCACCAGCAGGCTATGTAGGTGCTGCACACGATTTTGGTGGCGGTAATGTTTATCAAAATATTTCACTTACAAAAGGTACTTATACCATCACTCTTCAGTGGGATGATAAATTTTATTCTGATAGAGATGCCTTAGGCGCATTAAACGATTTAGATATTTATTTAGTAGACCAATTTGGCAGCAGAAAATTTGGTTTTAATAGAAACAATTTAAGCGGTGACCCTTTTGAAGTTTGTCCATTTGTAGTACTAGCAAATGTGGATGCAAAAATTATTGTAACCAGAAAAGGAGGCTCCGGAAACGTTCGTTTTAAATATGTAATTTATAGAGGTGAAGGTACTATTACCAACAATACACAGGGCACTGCAACAGTGCTTGGGCAAGCAAATGCAGCAGGGGCTATCACAGTAGGAGCAGTATTGTATACAAATACTCCTGAGTATGGTAACGCTCCAACGGTGGCATCATTTTCAAGTAGAGGTGGTACATTAATAGATGGTAACAACAGATTTAAGCCAGACATTACTGCACCAAACGGAGTAAACACTACCGTAAATTTTGGAGGAGTAAATATTGATAACGACCCATTCCCTAATTTCTTTGGTACCTCTGCCGCAGCGCCACATGCCGCCGCAGTAGCAGCTTTGCTTATGGAAGCAAAGAAAAAATATTTTAATGATGAATCATTTACTGGTACACAAATGAAAACCTTGTTGCAAACAAGTGCTATAGATATGGATACACCCGGCTATGATGTAAACTCGGGTTATGGCTTTGTGCAGGCTGATGCTGCATTAAAAACATTCTCTACTTCTTTTCCATTGGTAGATAGTATGCGCTTGCAAGATTCTGCATACACGCCTGGTGTTAGTCCTGTAAGTATTATGGTAAAAGGTGAATATTTTAGCAATAATGCAAAAGTGATTTTCCGCTACGATACCATTCCAGCAGTAGTTACAAACAATGGCAAACAACTTACAGCAAATATTCCTGCATTTGTGGGTAATCCTCCTTTGGTAATTTATAACCCCGGTATTACTACCAATAATTTAGACGGTGGTAAAAGTGATTCGTTGTACTTTTTTGGAACAATGCAAGACAATGTAACCGTAACGGTAAATAGTGCAGTGAAAAAATTTGGTGAAAAAATACCAGCGTATTCTTTTGCAGTAAAAGTAAATAATGTACCGCTTGATTCTACTGGGCTCACACTGGCAGACCTAGGCTTAACAGATATTACATACACATCATCTGCCAATAGCCAAAGCAATATTGGTTTGTATTACAGGCGAGCTTCTTCATCTGTAACCAATCTTATATTGCCTGCTTCTATTGCATTGTCTGCATTGTACAATTACAATTTTGTAGATGGATTGCTCACCATAAATAGAATGCCTATAACCATTACACCAAAAGATACTACGATAGCTTATGGTAGAGCCATTAAAGGAAAACAATTGCAATTTAATTATGCTTATAACAATTCTTTAGTAGATTCTTTAGAGCGACCTGCATTTTTAGATTCTGTAAAAGTGCTTCACCAAACACCCATGAGCAATGGTATAATATTAATAAATGCAAAGCAAGCCGTAAATGGATTAAACGCTGTAGATTTTTTGAACATGAGTTTTATGGCTACAGATAAAGCTGCTGCAAATGCAAAGCAAGCGGTAAATGCTAAGCAGGCTGTAAACGGAATAGTAAGCGACACTAGTATAATAATTCCTTTAGCACCACAATCTATTTATGATTATCAAAATGACTCTGCCAATGCTGTACTGTATAATGCTAAGCAAGCAGTAAATGCTAAACAAGCTGTGAATGCAAAAGCTGCTGTAAATGCAAAGCAAGCGGTGAATGGTTTTGCAACAGTAAATGCCAAGCAGATGGTAAATGCAAAGCAAGCTGTAAACGCTAAACAAGCAGTAAACAGTAATAGTTTTAATAATGAAACCAATGAAAATGTATTATTGATTGTAGATTCTTTGGATGTATTTACAGACCCTACTGATTCATTATCGGGCTTTCAATCTATGAATATGGTTACAGGATACACCGTAGGTAATTGGTTGATTGGGCCTGGCGTATTAATATCTGAAAACTTCGATATTACTTATGGTTTAGGAAATCTTACTATTATACCAGATACATTAATTGTAAAAGCAAAAGATACCATTGCTGGTTGTAATGGAGAGCAACCAATGTATAAAAATACCAAAGCAATTTATCAATATGAAGATGCAGATAGTAATGTGGTGGCTACGCAACCGATATATAATGTGTTTACAAATGCCAATGTAAATGTGGGTACGGGTAATCTTCCAACGGGTACTTATCAAATAAAACCAACAGGTTTGGTACAACAAGATAGTATACCAAATTATTATGTTGTTTACAAAAATGGGATATTAACCGTTGGCAATCTTACGCCAATAATTGTTGTTACGCAACCAACTTGCAATGTGCCTACAGGTAAAGTGGAGGTAACTTCATCAACATTATTATTAACCTTTAGTATTGATGGAGGAGCATTTATTACGTATCCTAATGGTGGATTTATGGTGAGTGCAGGTAATCATACATTGAGCGCAAAAAATTCAATTGGTTGCATTTCTGCTAATATCAATTTTACTATTACGCCATTTAACTATGTAGTGTATGCAAAGAACATTGTAGACCTTGGTGAGAACCATAAAATATATGGCAATATTGGTGTAACAGCAACAAATGGAACAGCAGTTTTCAGGAAAAATGATATACTTGATCCTTATGTAGTAAGAGCAAAAAACATTACCGTAACAAATCCTGTTACAGTAAATAATAAATTTTTTGTGCCTGCAAATGATGGGCCTATAGTTAGCTTCCTTCCATACACAGCCAGTAGTTTAGCTGGAAGTTATACCCGAACTACAAACGGCACAGTTCCAACAGGCAACTATCTTAATCTCATCATTAAAAAAGGAGTAACAGCTTCTATTAATGGCAGCAATTATGGAAATGTAATAATTGAAGATGGTGCACAAGTAACATTTACAAGTGCAAATATTAACCTAATTCAACTACAATTAATAAAAGCAAATTCATCTGGTATTACTCATGTTAATTTTAGTAATGCCGCAGTAGTAAGGGTAAGAGATTATGTATTAGTAGGGCAACGCTCACGACTAAATATAAACGGGCCTAAAGTAGTTTTCCATTTACCTACTTGTAAAGTATTTGAAGTGAAGGGTAATAATTCTCTGGTGAATGTGGATGTTAATAGTCCAAATGGCACTTTGCTATTATCTGCAAATAACATTACCATGACAGGGTTATTTACTGTAAAAGAAGTAAGTGCTTCTGCTGCAAATAATGTTAGCTGGTATGCAACCAACAATTGTACGCAACCCGTTGCTAATCGTTCTTCAAATACGGAGGCTCCAGTGGAAATAAGCGAAGAGATAATTACCGAAACACAGTTACAAGGAAATGACTTACAAGAAACAGAAAAATTAGAAACAGAATTTAGTGTAAACGTAATGCCTAATCCAAGTAAAAATGATTTCTCTTTAGTTATTAAAAGTGATGATTTGAAAACCATCGTAACCGTAAGAATTGTGGATATGCAAGGAAAAGTTGTTTCTCAACAAAGCACAATGGCTGGCTTGGTTTTAAAAGTGGGAGATTCAAGATGGAATAGTGGTATGTATATAGCAGAAATTGTACAAGGTAGTAGCAGAAAACTGGTGAGGCTAGTAAAGTTATAAATGAGAAAGTGTCCCTACCAACCGATAATACAATTCTAGGCTCTGTTGGTGATGACAACCACTGATAAAACAAATTTTGATTAAAATATGATGATTAAAAAAACAATACGAATTATTTTAATGAACATTATCTTTTTAGGATGTTTTTGTACAACTGTTTTTGCTAATGAAGTAGATAGTCTTAAAAAAATATTATCTACAAGTATTACAGATAGTACAAGGGTAGATGTATTGAATGCATTATGCAAAAGTTTGTTTAATACTAATCCTGATACAGCTATTATTATTGCCACTAACGCTAAAACGTTGGCTGAAAATATACATTACAAAGCTGGTTTGGCACTTGCGTTTAAAAACATTGGCAAAGGTTATTATCTTGAAGGGAAATATAAAGAAGCTGTACTAAGCTGGCAGCAGGCAATAGAAGTTTATACATTATTAAACGATAAAAAAGGCATAGCCAATATGCTCAGTAACCAAGGCGCTGTTTATTTTAACCAAGGTGATGATGCAAAAGCATTGGAGCTACATTTAGAATCCTTAAAAATGTCAGAAGTACTAAATGATACGTTACGAATACTAACATCACTTACCAATATTGGCGGTGTTTATTCTAATAAAGAAACTACTTGGAATAAGGCATTGGAATATTTTACTCGTTCTTATAATTTAAGCCTAGTTATAAAAGATGATTATTCAATAGGTACATGTGCTGTTAATCTTGGAGAAATGTATTATAAAATGAAGAATGATACAAAGGCACTTAAGTATTTGCGTGAATCTGAAAAAGCGTATAGAGGTACAGAAGACTTGCCTTACACACTTAATTATATTGGAAAGGTTTTTACAAGGCAAAAAAACTTTGAGAAGGCAATACAGATTCATACAGAAGCGTACGAAATTTCTAAAAAGCTAGATACAAAATTAGACCAAACACAATCGCTGGTTGGTTTGGCAGAAGCTTTTAAAGCCAGTGCAAATTTTAAAGCTGCTATTGAAACTTACAAACAATCTGTTGATATTTCATTACCCATGAATGCTGTTGTTGAGTTAAAAAATGCATACCAAGGCTTATCAGAATCGTATTCTCAACAAAAAGATTATACCAATGCATTCAAATATCAAAACTTGTTACTAGCTGTAAAGGATACTATTTACAATATTAATACAGATAAAAAACTAGGTACACTACAATTTGGTTTTGACTTAGAAAAAAAAGAAGGAGAAATTAGTTTATTAAACAAGAATAAAGAAATACAACGAAGAGAAATACAAAGACAAAAAATGGTGAAGTATGGTTTTATAGGAGGATTTTTAACGGTGCTATTATTTGCATCTGTATTTTTTAAACAACGAAATAAAATTAGTGTAGAAAAGAAAAGAAGTGAAAAATTATTGCTCAATATTTTACCTGCCGAAACTGCCGAGGAATTAAAAGCCACAGGTTCCGCAAAAACAAAACGGTTAGATTTAGTAAGTGTACTCTTTACAGATTTTAAAAACTTTACACAAGCAAGTGAAATACTCACACCAGAAGAGTTGGTAGCAGAAATAAATTATTGCTACAGTGAGTTTGATAGGATTGTAGAAAAATTTGGTATAGAAAAAATAAAAACCATTGGTGACTCATATATGTGTGCAGGTGGGTTACCTGTGAGCAACCATACACATCCGTATGATGTAGTGTGTGCAGGTTTGGAGATGGTTAAATTTATAGAGGCAAACAAACAAGAAAGGATAAAAAATGGTTTGCCATATTTCGAATTACGTCTTGGCATTCACTCAGGGCCAGTTGTAGCAGGTATTGTTGGAATAAAAAAATTCGCTTATGATATTTGGGGAGATACGGTAAACACTGCATCTCGTATGGAAAGTAGCGGAGAAGTAGGCAAAGTAAATATTAGTGGCACTACTTATGAACTGGTAAAAGGAAAATTTAATTGTATGTATAGAGGTAAAATAGAAGCAAAAAACAAAGGGGTTATTGATATGTATTTTGCTGAGGCGTTAGAAGAAAATAAAGTAGAAACATTTGCTAATTATAATGCGGAGATAATGGCGAATTGAAAGGGAAGTTAAAATTATTATGCTGTCAGCCTGAGCTTGTCGAAGGCGGGTTAATTTAATGGTTGGTGTCCCCATCAAACATTAAATTTCGGTGGATGTTCTTATCCTCAATAAAAAAAGTTTGATACAGTTGGGGTCTCAGCCTGAGCTTGTGGAAGGCGGGTTTCGAAAAAGCAGACCAGCTTCGACAAGCTCAGCTTGACATTCGTTAAAATTTGAGAAATTACTATTGTAAAATAAAAAATTATGCAAGACCAAATAAAAAGTACCGCTACAAATAAATACGTTTTTATAAAAAATAAAAATACCACCATGAGCTATAAACACAAAGCCGATAAAGTAGATTGGAAAATGGTAACATCACCCAAAAACATTCTACTTATATTGATAGGTACTGGCCTAGCAGTGTTGGCCATGAAAGGTTTTATGATACCCAATAAATTTTTAGACGGAGGCATAACTGGTATATCTATTTTACTCCACGAAATATTTCACATCAACATTAGTTTTTTAGTAATTGCTTTAAATGTGTTGTTTATTTATTGGGGGTACAAAAGAATTGGAAAAACATTTGCGGTGCAAACCACACTTGCTGTATTGCTGCTTTCTATAGGCTTACTTTTTGTACATATAAATCCTATTACGCATGATAAATTATTGATTGCCATTTTTGGTGGTATATTAATGGGTACTGGTGTGGGGCTTGTAATAAGAGGTGGTGGTGTAATAGATGGTGCCGAAGTAATTGCTGTTTTTACAGGGCGAAAAACGGGCTTTTCCAACAGTGAAATTGTATTGCTTATTAATGTAATCATTTTTGGAGTTGCTGCATCTCAGTTTGGTATTGAAACCGCCATGTACTCAATCATTACTTATTTTACCGCTACAAGAGCTATCAATTATATAGTAGATGGTATAGAAGAGTTTACAGCTATGAATATCGTTTCTGCACAGCAAGAAGAAATAAAAAACTTTTTGGTAAATGAACTAGGCAAAGGCATTACTGTTTACAAAGGCGAACGAGGATACTTGCCAGGCAGCTTTGACGTACGCACAGAATGTGAAATTATTGTAACCATTATTACTCGGTTAGAAATAAAACAAATTGAAGAAGCCATTTTACAAATAGACCCCAAAGCATTTATGTATGTACAAAGCATAAAAGAAGCTTCGGGTGGTATACTAAAACATAAAGCTCATGCAAAATAAAATACCTATGCAACAATTTGTAATAGACATGCTAAAAGAAAAGCTGCCAGTAAATTATTACTACCATAATTATGAGCACACATTGTATGTGCAAAAAAAAGTAATTGAAATTGGTAAGCATGAAAACTGCACCGATAGAGAATTAGAACTGCTAACTGTGGCAGCACTATGGCATGATACAGGCTACATACACACCTACAAAGGGCACGAAGAAGAAAGTTGTTTATTAGCAAAAAAATATTTGCCAGCCTATGGTTTTTCTGAAAGCGATATAGCTATTATAAATGGTATGATAATGGCTACAAAAATATTACAAACTCCAACAAATAGGTTAGAGGAAATAATAGCAGATGCAGATTTGGAATACTTAGGTACCAATGATGCTGGAGAAATTGCCAATTTATTGTTTAGAGAATTGCAATCCCTCAACCCAGCCTTAACAGCCGCCGCATACAATACTTTACAAATAAATTTTTTAAACACACACCATTATTTTACTTCTTATTGCAAAGCAAATAAAAACCCAACAAGAAATAAATATCATAAAAAATTGATGGAAACAGAGGTTTAAATTTTTCACGTAATAAAAAGTTTTAAAAAAGTATCCCCACCCCCAACAATAATCTGTTATCTAAAAAAATGACAGATTATTCCTATCCCCGCACAATTTGTGCTATAAGTTGATGAAAAAGTACAAATTAATGGTGAATATCTACCCCCTAAAATTTCCATTCGTATGGAGATTTGCAATATCATTTTGCAGATTAGTTACAATCTTCCGGGGGGTGGTTTGTAGCTACTGCAAACTGATTTTTTTTAAAAAATACCTTATGATAACGCTGACTATTTTTCAACTAATAAATAAATTTATCATGAACAAGAATTTCAAACAAACAATGAAGAATATTTTTCTTCTATTAATGATTTTTATGGGAACACCTTTTACAGGTTTTAGCCAAACAAAAAATGTTTTATCTATTCACAGGGTATTTCCCAAAATGGATAAAGTGCTAGAGTTTGAAAAAGCCTTAGCAGCCCATGCACAAAAGTATCATACTGGCGATGCCTTTTGGAGAGTATTTGCTATACAATCTGGGCCTGATTTTGGTGGTTTTCACATTACCGAAGGCCCTACAAGCTGGGAGGGTGAAGATGCAAGAGGAGATTTAGGAGCAGAACACAAATTGGATTGGAATAAAAATATTGCTATCCATTTAACCGATAGGCAATCTGGTGGTTATTTTGTTTATCAAGATTCATTAAGCACCGTAGCATTAGGCGATTTTTCTGATAAAATAAACATTACACATGTGTATCCAAAAATTGGTCAAGGTGATAATGTTAGGGATATGATTAAGAAATTGAAAAAATATTGGACTACTGCAGGAGTTACGGTGGAAGTATATTCAGCCAACTCATCTGGCCCTACACAATATACGCTTACCACAAGATACAAGCAAGGCTTAAAAGAAAAAGCAGCAGACTTTCGTAAACCTTTTAAAGAAATATACGAAGCGGTAAACGGACAAGGTTCATACAATCAGTATTTAAAAGACGCTGCAGAATATATACAAGATAGTTGGAGTGAGTTACTTTTTATGCGAAAAGATTTAGGTTCGAAATAAATGCGCATTTTGCCTACAACAAAAAAATTATCATTACGAAATAAAATAATAATTATGAAAAAGATAAAAATTTGTTCAATTGTTTTAATACTTAGTACAGTATTATTTATAAGTGCTTGCAATGATACTGCAACAGTAAAAACAGAACCCACAGACAAACCAACCTCCAATACAGATATGGTAGATAAGCCCACAGTAGCTATTCCTGCTGCATTTGTACCATTTAAAGTAATGGTAGTATCTCATACTGTAAAAGATTTTGCAGCTTGGAAAATATCTTACGATGCACATGATAGTATGCGGCTTGCAAATGGCTTAACTAAAATTGCCATTTGTAGAGATGATGCATACTCAAATAAAATATATGTGTTTTTAAGAATGGCAGATGTACAAAAAGCAAAAGACTTTGCAGAAAACCCTTCTTTAAAAGAGGCCATGCAAAAAGGCGGTGTAAATAGTGTACCTACTTTTTTATATGGCGATGTACTTAGGTTTGAAGAATCATCTACAGTGTTTAAAGGGAGGATAAGAATTGGGCATAAAGTAAAAGATTTTGATGTTTGGTTAAAAGCATATGATGCTGAAGGTAAAGCAATACGTGCTGCCAATGGCTTAATAGATAGAGCCGTTTCAAGAGATATTAACGACCCCAATATGGTTTATGTAACTTTTGCTGTAAGTGATGCAGCTAAAGCTAAAGCAAGAATGAGCGACCCATCTCTTAAAAAATTAATGGAAGATGCAGGTGTAATAAGCAAACTTACTTTTGATTATTATACGAGTGTGGATTAGTTTAAAAACTAATTATCCTGCAAGGTTTTAAAACCCCACGCTTATGTTCTTGTCTCACGAATGTATAGCACTGTTCGTGAGACAAGAACCTAGGCGGAGGCATGGGGCTTTCGGTTAGTGGGGACAACAACCGATAAAAAACAATTAACCATAAAAAAATAAAAAATGAAAAAGCTATTATTTTCAATCGTACTATTTTCAGCATTTAGTACAAATGCCCAAGTAGGTATAGGTACAACTACGCCAAATGTTAATGCGATTTTAGATTTAACAAGTGCTTCTAAAGGATTATTGTTGCCAAGGGTAAATGATACTACCAATGTACCCAACCCAAGTGCCGGGTTAATGATTTTCAACAGCCATACAAAAACGCCGACTTTTCATGATGGTT
>JAYVID010000144.1:0-24343 GCA_043770525.1 Ferruginibacter sp. | reverse complement strand
GGCTTCTGTTCTGTTTGTTTTACCAAAGTCTGCTAATGCTATCAGATCCCAATTTCGTTTCATTTTATCAAAAATAACTGGATTTATACTTTCCCACTTGTTTAATATTTTAGCTCTTGCATTGGCCATTATAACTCCATTTGATGATGCATTATGTTGGTGTTGTCTATAAAAACCTACATAATCTTCAATAAATCCAATTTCATAAAAATTTGCAATTCTTAGCCACATATCTAAATCCTCAATAGCTAAATTTTCATCAAATAAACCAACCTTATCAAATATTGTTTTTTTAATTACCACTGTTAATGCAGGTATCATGCTTTTGCCAAGCGCTATTTGGTTAAAACTAAAATCTCTGTTTAATAGTTCTGGGTGTAAATCTCCTACTACTTCCGATTGCTCATTTACAATTTTTGCCCTTGCACAAATAAGTCCAAATTTGGTGTTTGCTTCAAAAAAATTGATTTGTTTTTCAAGTTTATTGAGCGCCCAGTAATCATCAGATGCTAATATTGAAATGTACTTTCCAGCGGCATGTTTTGTAATAGCTTTGTTTAGTGTTTTGCTTACTCCAGTATTTTGCTGGGTTTCAAAAATAAAATTATATTTGGTTTGAAGGTTTTTAATAATTGAAATACTATTGTCTTTTGAGCCATCGTCAATAACAATAAGCTGTATGTTTTTATATGTTTGGTTTAGCACACTTAGCAAACATTCTTCAATATATTTTTCGTGGTTATAACAAGGTACAATTACAGTTACCAACGGTAAATTAGTATTAGACATTATTAGCAATTTTTCTTTTACAAGGTTTTCTAGTTCTATAACATCTACTTTAAAATCTTTGTGAATATAAGTATCATTCGTTGCTGTTAATGTTTTGTCGTAGATATAAATTAATTGAACATTAATAAATGTTGCAATTGTAGAAAAAATAGAAAACTTAATTGGATAGTTTGTTAAACAAATCACAGTGCAGCTTTCATTACAAAAAAGAATATTAGTAAAAGCAGCACCAGTAGCTCCAATAATAAAATCAGCGTTGTTAAAAATCGATATTTGCATTTCTATAGAATGCTCCTCTGGGTAAAATAACTCAAACCCATATTTTTTTAAAACAGCAAAAACTGCATCTTCATTATAATTTCTTCTTTGGCCAGCTTTTTTTCTGGCAATAAATATTTTTTTTAAACCAACTATGGGCTTTGCTAAGGCAAGTAACTTTTTTCTTAAAAACGATAATGTTTCAATATCAAATGCATTATCTTCACTCTTAACTTTTGTAATATCTATAAAATTGGGAGCAATAATATTCTTACATGAAATATGATAAAGATTTTTTACAGTATAAATTTGTAGTGGTTCAAGCGGTTCAATTACCCTTTTTTCTTTGTTTAAAAAATTTATTAAATCTAAAAAAGGTATTATAGAAAGAACGTCTTTATTAAAAAGCAATGGTACATGTTTATCAATATTTAATGTTGCTATTTCTTTAAATTTAATTAATATTTCGTACACAAAATGATAGAAATTTTTATCATAATTAGCTGTCATTGATATTCCACTTTCTATTACTTTATTACTTTTATTATTTATAATAACACAAATTTCATCTTTGTTGTAGCAGATACCTTCATCAGAAAAGTCAATGTTTTTATTATTCGAATTATATTTCAAATCATAAAGTAAATTAAAATCATCTATAATAATTATGCTGGAGCCACCTATAATTTTTACATCGTTGAAATGTGCTGCATAGCTATCTATAGAACCAACTTTTATTAATGGTGCTACTTTTTTTTGCTGGGCTAAGGTTAACTCGCTAAAATATATATCTACTTTTTGTTGATACAAAAACTGACATTTTTCATTTGCATTTTTTGTATATGTTAGTATGTCGATTAAATTTCTTTTCAAAAACCAATTTTGTGTTAAAAATAACAATATTGGTTTTTGTAATTCGGCTTTATCTCTTTTATAAACCCGAATCATTTTTTTTATTAAGTATTTTTTTAGCATAGTATAAAAAAATACTTAATAATTATTGATGGTTGAAATTATAAAAGCTACATCAGCTTCACTCATAATTGGGCTAATTGGGATGCTGATAACTTCTCTATGTATTTTTTCAGTAATAGGATAACTACTATTATTCCACTCTTTATAAGCCTTTTGCAAATGTGGTGGTATGGGGTAATGTATTACTGTTTGTATATTATTTTCTGTAAGATATGTTTGAAAATGGTTTCTATTTTCAACCCTTACTACAAACAAATGCCACACATGGTTTTCTTTATTTTGTACAGTAGGTAATATTATTTTTTTATTGTTTATTTCTGCCAAGTATTTTTCTGCTACGTTTCTTCGTGCAGTTATTTCTTTATCTAGATAGGTAAGTTTTACATCTAGCAGTGCAGCTTGTACCTCATCTAATCTGCTGTTTACTCCAATATAATCATTTTGATATTTTGCGTGAGAGCCATAGTTTGCTATGCCTCGCATCAATTTGTCTAACTCAGGCTCATTGGTTGTTATAGCTCCTGCATCGCCCAATGCGCCTAAGTTTTTACCTGGGTAAAAACTAAACCCAGTTGCATTACCCCATGTACCAGCTTTTTTGCCAGCGATTGATGCACCATGAGCTTGTGCAGCATCTTCTATTACTTTTAATTTATATTGCTCTGCAATTTTCATTACTGCTGGCATATTTACAATTTGCCCGTATAAATGCACCACTAAAATTGCTTTTGTTTTGCTTGTAATTTTCTCTTCAATTAAAGTTGTGTTAATATTATAGTTGCCTATATTTGGCTCTACCAATACAGGCACAAGGCCACAGGTTGATATTGCTAAAATGCTTGCTATATAAGTGTTTGCAGGTACAATTACTTCATCTCCAGCTTTTATTATACCTAATTCTTTATATGCTTTTAAAATTAAAATAAGTGCATCTAATCCATTAGCTACACCTATACAATGGTTGGCCCCACAATATTTTGCAAAGTTTTCTTCAAATACTTTTACCTCATTTCCTAAAATATACCAGCCAGAATCTAGCACCCTGTTAAAAGCTTGTTGTAATTCACTTTTATACTGTTCATTTATTTTTTGTAAATCGAGAAACTTTATCATTTCCATTTTTTTAATATTGAATAACTACAGCACCCGCAGATAAGCCAACACCAAAGCCACACAATAAAACCTTATTTCCTTTTTGAATTCTATTATCTTTAATAGCTTCAGCCATAGCAATTGGTATGGTAGATGAAACGGTATTGCCGCAATTTTTCAAAAAAATATAAAATTTTTCTTTAGGTATTTTACATCTTTTTCTTACAAAATCTAGCATAAACTCATTGGCCTGATGAAAAATAAATAAATCTATATCATCAATTGCTATATTACATTTTATAAGTATAGAATTAATTAATGGGGGAATAGAAAATGACGTGAAATTAAAAATGGCATTTCCATTCATGAATAAGTTATCATCATTTTTTACAAAAACATCTTCTGTAAATTCATCTTTTCCTTTTTCAAATCTATGTTTTGATGCCCCATGTTTTACAATTAAATTATCATAACCACTGCCATCTGTGAGATAACTAAATCCTAAAATATTTCCGTTTAAAGCAAAGCTAGGATTTTTAGAAATTAATGTTGCTGCCGCAGCATCACCAAACAAGGTTTTATTGCTTTTGTCTTTTTCGTTTATGTATTTTGAATAGGTTTCGGATGTAATTAACAAAACATTGCTTGCTTGTTCTGTTGCAATTAATCCTTTAGCCAAACCAATACCATATATAAAACCAGAGCAACCAAGGTTAAAATCTAAAGCACCCATGTTTTTGTTTAAACCTAATTTATCTTGTACAATACAGGCTGTAGTAGGAAGAAAATAATCAGGGCTTTGAGTACAAAGTATTACATAGTCAATACAATTTTTATCTACTCCTGTAGTAAATAAATTATTAGCTGCCTTTATAGCCATATCGCTTGTAAACTCGTCGTTACCTGCTATATGCCGCTGCACAATGCCTGTTTTAGTTGCTATTTTTTCTACACTCCATTCAGGATGCTTAGCAGTAATATCTTCATTTGCTAACACCTGTGTAGGTAAATAATAACTGGTATTAGTTAAGTATGCATTAAGCAATTGCTTTTTCATTTATAAGTGAAATAATCTCTGATATTTTTTCGCATTGTTTTAGCTCCTCTGGTGTAATAGATACTTTGTATTCATCCTCTATCATAACTAAAATTGACATACCGGTTAAAGAATCCCAGTCGCCAGACTCTCTAAATGTTGTTTCTTCCGTAAAAATTACTTGATCTGAGTCTAAAAATTGCGCTTTAAAGTTTTCAATAAATTCATTTACTATTACCATGGCCTAATATTTTTAGTAGTTTGTTTTTTTGTGAATTAAAATTTTCCTCACTTAGTTTAAAATACCAATTTTCTTCATCCTCATTTACGGTTTCTGGCTTAAACATTTTGTGGTATCTTAGTACTTTTAAATTTTTTTTCTTTACATTAAAAGTACAATATTTATTTTTTGATGTTAATATTGAAAATCCAAAATCTCTAACAGCCAAATCTCCTAAAATTGGTATAGCCTCATCCAAGTGAGGTTTAAAAATCCAACTTCCAATTTCAAAACTATCACTTTTTAAATCATAGACTCTATTTAATCCAAATTTATCTAATCCATTATGGCATAAAAAATAAAACTCTTGAGCAAGTTTTTCTCTTTCTTCGTATCCACGTATCCACTTTTCTTGATCTTCTATTTTAATGCTAGTTGCACTTAAATGAAGCCCTAGTTTTTCATTCGTTCTAAGTTCATAAATAAAAGGCGCATCTTCTACTTTTACAGATGAAAATAGCAAACCATATTTTTTAAATTCCATCGCTTATAAATTTTTCATCGGTTGCTTCTAAAAACGCATCGTAATCTCTTATATAATCATCTTCTGCATATTTCATAGAAGCCAATACCAATAATACAGCACCCGATGAAAAATTTGTAAGCTCTCTCCAAATATATGGTGTTACATACAAACCAAAATTTGGTCTATTTAAAGTTATAGTTCTTTTGTTTTTACCATCATCTAAAACCACATCAAAACTACCACTTGCAGCTACAATAAGTTGCTGCAAATCTTTATGTGCATGCCCACCCCTTGTTTCGCCACTTGGTACATCATATAAATAATAGACTCGCTTTATATCAAATGGTACATCTTTATGAGCCTGCACTGGCGTAATGTTGCCCGCCCTATTATTTATTTTAGAAAGCTCTATTACGTTACAGTTATAAATAGATGATTTTTTCATTTTTTACTTTGCATAAAAATATTAATATCTCTTTCGTAATCATCTGCACAATATTCGGTAGATGATAAAATAAGTGCACATGAATTGGTAGAAAAATTTTCTAAATGCCTCCAGATATTGTTTGGTACATATAAACCAACGTACGACCTATTTAAAGTATACTCTTTCGTTTCAGTACCATTATTTACAACAATTGTAAAACTACCAGATAATGCTATAATTAATTCTTTATTCTTTTTATAACTATGCCCACCTCTTGTTTCACCACCTGGCACATCATATATCCAGTATGTTCTTTTTATAGAAAAAGGCAGATGTGTATCCTCCTCTACAAAAGAAAGATTACCTCTATCATCAAAAACTTTTGGTAAAGAAATTAATTGTACCTCACTAAAATCCATAAAATAATTTATACAAAGTTAATTTATATATTTCCAAATAAAAATTAAACTAAACAGCATTTTTTTTGTAATATTTTTTGTCAAGTTATTTTTTACACAACTACTAAAATATTATCTTTGATATGTATGACCAACTTCATCCCCCTCTTTCCACTTTCCATCGTAGTCTTCCCTGGTGAAGATTTAAACCTGCACATATTTGAGCCAAGGTACAAACAATTAATAAATGATTGCTTTGAAGCCAAAAAACCTTTTGGCATACCAACCGTAATAAACAATGCTGTAATGGAATGTGGAACGCTGGTAGATATTGTAGAAATTACTAAAGTTTATGAAGATGGCCAAATGGATGTAAAAACAAGAGGCACACTGGTATTTAAAATTCTTGAACAAATACAGGAGCTGCCGCAAAAGCTATACCATGGCGCTATTGTAACATACCCTGCTACAAAGTATATGGGTAGTGCACCACTCATGCAGAAAATAATTGAAAGTATTAGAGAGTTGCACAGCATATTAAAAGTAAATAAAAATTTTAAAAAAACGGATAAAGATTTGTGTAGTTTTGATGTAGCACATCATGCAGGTATGAGTATAGAAGAAGAATACCAGCTATTAGAATTTGAACAAGAGCTACACAGGCAAGAATTTATAAAAAGACATTTGGTAAAAGTATTAGCCATGATGGGACAAATGAATAAACTAAAAGAAAAAATACAACTTAATGGACACTTTAAAAATTTAGAGGGGTTTAATTTCGGTTAGCAGTTAGCAGTGGGCAATTGGCAGCTGGCAAAGTGTAGTTTGCAAAAAAGCAACATGCAATTGGCAAAAATAATTTATATAAGCAGATGTTTAAAACACAAAAATGAAAAAGTAATTACAAATTTAACATAGCTTTCAACCCTTCTAACAACATTCAACCATTTTCAACTTCTTTATATGACAACCCTCTGCTTCGACTTTGGAAACACACGACTCAAAGCTGCCATTTTTATTGATGATAGCATGAGCGAAACTATTTATTTAGAAAACGATTCATTAGAAACTATAGAAAAAGTTATTGAAAAATATAAACCAAAGAAAACGATTTTATCTTCTGTAATAAAACACAATGAAGCCATCGAAAATGTATTGGCATCAAAAACAAGCTTTCATAAATTATCTGTAAATACAAAAATAAATTTTACTACTCCAGTTGGTAAACCAGAAACCATTGGAGCAGACAGGTTGGCTCTATGTGCAGCAGCAGTTCATTTTTATCCTTCAAAAAATAATTTAATTATTGGGTTGGGTAGTTGTATTACATATAATTTTATAAATCAACAGCATCAATTTTTAGGCGGAGGTATTTCTCCAGGTATGAATATGCGTTTTAAAAGCATGCATGATTATACCGCTTTATTACCATTAGAGTCAGAAACATGGAACTTCCCCCTTATTGGCTACGATACAAAAACAAACTTGCAAAGTGGTGTTTTAATGGGTATGGCCGCTGAAATTGAAGGGATTGTGCAACGTTATGAAGCCAAATTTGACAACTTTAACGTGGTTTTAACCGGCGGAAACGCATCGTATTTTGCCGGTCAACTTAAAAGCCGGATATTTGCCGACCATAATTTTTTATTTAAAGGACTGTATGCACTATCTGAACTCAACAATAACGGTATTTAAGAAAGCTACCCTATTTTTATTTTTTACTTTTTCTTATCTTTTGTCTACAGCTCAAGAAAACTCACCCTATACAAGATATGGTATTGGCGATGTAGTGCCAGCACAAAACATTGCTAGCAGAGGTATGGGAGGTATTGCAACAGGTTATGTAGATGGTAATGCTGCTTTTCAATCTATTAATTTAAACAATCCAGCTTCTTTGCCTTATATAAATAGAACAATTTATGATTTAGGTGCAGATATAAGTGTAAGAACACTTAAGAGTAACACATCTCCAGCAAAATATAAAGCTACCAATACCAATATTGCTTATTTGCAATTAGCATTTCCGCTTACAACAGACCGTATGCGTAAAAAAAGCATAAGTTGGGTTATGGCTATGGGTTTAAAACCACTTACTCGTATTAATTATAAAATTGAAGCTGCATCAAGATCAATAGGTATTGATAGTGTAAATACTTTGTATGAAGGTTCTGGTGGTGTTAGTCAAGCAAATTTTAGTACAGGTATAAGAATAAAAAATTTTAGCTTTGGTGCTACCACTGGTTATAGTTTTGGAAACAGAAATATAAGTACACAAAAGCGTTTTATAAATGATTCTATAAGTTTTTATAAATTTTCAAATACTGAATCCTCTGCAAGGTTTGGTGCAGTATTTATAAACCTTGGTGCACAATATATGATAGCATTAAATAAGAAAACTTCATTGCGTATTGGTGCTACTGCAAACTTGCAACAAAGTTTAAAAGCTACTAGAAATGAAATAAACGAAACCATTCAGTATGATGGAAATGGAACGCCCTTTTCTATTGATACGGTTTCCTTTAATAAAGAACAAGCTGGTTTTGTAAAATTACCTGCTACTTATAGTGTTGGTTTTACTATAAACAACGACAATTGGGTAATAGGTGCAGATCTTGATTTGGCTAATTGGTCTACCTATCGTTTTTATGGCACAAAAGATCCTTTGCAAAATAGTTTCAAATTGAGGGTAGGTGCACAATATTTTCCTGCAAATGAAAATACAGCTGCTAGCAAAAAATTATTATTTGTAAAATATCGTGCTGGTTTTTATTATGGAAATGATTACGTAAACTTAAACGGTAATAGACCCGACTATGGTATTACTCTTGGAGCAGGTATACCACTTACAAGTACTTTATTATATAGAAGAGGTGAATTTGTTTCTTTAAATACTGGTATAGAAATGGGGCAGAAAGGGAATAAATCAAACCTAAGTGTAAGAGAAGGGGTTTTTAGGATAAGCATTGGTTTATCTATGTCTGCTACATGGTTCCAAAAGCGTAAGTACGATTAATATATATAATTTTTATTTGTATAATCTTTTATGAAGACTGCAAAACACAATATTATTTTAGCAGCCCTTTTAGTAGGCTGCTTTTTTTTATTTTCTTGCGAAAATAATCTTGAAACCATAAATGAACTGGGTAAAAAAACAGTTGCTGTAGAAGAAGCTACCTTCGTAAAAATAAATTATACGGTAGCTGGCCGCACCAAAGCTATACTTACAGCCCCACTTATGTTACATGTAGAGGATACGGTTAGTTACTACGAATTTCCTAAAAAAGTGTATGCAGAATTTTATAATTTGCAACAAGTAAAAGAAAGCAAGCTAAAAGCACTTTATGCAAAATATAAAGATGGAGAAAATGTTATCTATTTAAGAGATAGTGTGCAAATAATAAATATGCTAAAAGGCGATACTATAGATTGTGAAGACTTGTATTGGGATAGAAGTAGAAAAGGGGTAGAATTTTATACAGAAAAAAAAGTGAAAATACGCCAACGAGACGGACAGTTTTTAAATGGAAAAGGATTGGAAGCCGATGAAGCCTTTAAAAATTTTCATATTGTATATGGCAATGGTGCTCTTAATGCTAATGAAAATGGGCTACCGAGATAAGTTGTTTAATTGTTGTAAAGTAAAAATGTTATCAATTCAATATATTTTTCTTAGAAGCAGCTTTCATTTTCTAGAAAAAAATTGCCGTAACTTTCCGCAAAATATTATAAATGGAATATAGAAACCTTGGCCGCTCTGGCCTACAATTGAGTGTGCTATCTTTTGGTAGTTGGATAAGTTTTAGCAAGCAAATAAACGATAAAATTGCTGAAGAATTGATGGGCATAGCCTATGACAATGGTATCAATTTTTTTGACAATGCAGAAGCTTATGCATTGGGAGAAAGTGAAAAAATGATGGGCCGCATTTTAAAGAAAAAGAAATGGGATAGAACATCATTTGTACTTTCATCTAAAGCATATTTTGGATGGCGAGGAAAAGCAAATAAACCAAACCAAACTGGCAATAGCCGCAAACACCTTACCGAAGCTTGCCATGAGGCTTTGCAAAGAATGCAAGTAGAATATTTAGACTTGTTTTATTGCCACCGTGCAGATAAAACTACCCCTATTTTGGAAACAGTACAAACAATGAATACGCTCATACAGCAAGGCAAAATATTGTATTGGGGTACAAGTGAGTGGACAGGTGTAGAAATAATGGAAGCACACCGCTGTGCAGAAAAATATAATTTAATTGCCCCTACTATGGAGCAGCCGCAATACAATTTATTTGAGCGTAGTAAAGTAGAGGCAGATTATAATCAGATTTATAAAAACGTAGGGCTGGGCACTACAATATGGAGCCCCTTGGCATCTGGCTTGCTTACAGGTAAATACAACGATGGTATTCCAAAAAACAGTCGTTTTGCACTAGAGGGTTTTGAGTGGCTTAGAGATAAAATAATGCAAGAAGAAAGTATAAAAAAAGTTAAAAAGCTTGCAGATCTTGCAAATAAAATGAATGTAAGCCTTGCTGCACTAAGCATTGCATGGTGCATAAAAAATCCAAATGTGAGTACTGCAATTTTGGGAGCTACAAAAAAGGCGCAGCTATTAGAAAACTTAAAAGCACTGGATGTGCTACCATTGCTTACAAATGATGTAATGGAAAAGATAGAAAAAATAATGAACAACAAACCTCAAATATTATAATCATTATGGTGCATGTGTATGGTATTGCCAATTGTGGATCTTTAAAAAAAGCATTTGCTTGGTTATCAGAAAATGGAATAAAATTTCAGTTTCATGATTTTAAAAATGAACCACTAACAGAAAAAAAAATTGTGGAGTGGTTACAATCTCAACCATTAGAAATTTTATTAAATAAAAAAAGTACAGCCTGGAAAGGGCTAACACTGGTTGCACAAAAAAAATGTAACAAAGAAGCCGATGCCATAAAAATAATAGAAGCCACTTCTAATCTTATAAAAAGACCCGTAATAGAATTTGACGAAAAATTATTGGTTGGTTTTGATGACGCTATTTATAAAACAGTATTTGAAAAGTAATTTTCTTAAAAAAAATGTAACCTAAAAAACAATATCTTTATTCAAATTTATAATTATGTTATTTAAAAATAAAACAATCATTATTACAGGAGCAAGCCGTGGTATAGGAAAAGCAATAGCTTTGCGCCTTGCAAAAGAAGGAGCCAATATAGTAGTAGCTGCAAAAAGCACAGAAGAAAACCCAAAGCTGGGTGGTACAATTTTTAGCGCAGCTAAGGAAATAGAAGAAGCTGGCGGTAAAGCACTGGCTATAAAATGCGATATAAGAGACGAAGCCGAAATACAAAACGTAATAGATAAAGCAGTAGAAACCTTTGGTGGTATAGATGTGCTTATAAATAATGCATCTGCCATATCACTCACCAATACTTTAGCAACAGAGCCAAAGCGTTTCGATCTTATGCATGATATAAATGTAAGAGGCACATTTATGATGAGTAGAGCATGTATTCCACATTTAAAAAAAGGAAGTAACGCACATATTATTACACTTTCTCCACCCCTAAATATGGATATGAAATGGTTTAAAAACCACATAGCTTATACACTTAGCAAATACAATATGACCATGATAGCCCAAGGGCTTGCTGCAGAACTTAAAGAATTTAATATTGCTTCTAATGCATTGTGGCCTCGTACTACCATTGCTACTGCTGCAGTACAAAATTTACTAGGTGGCAATGCATTAATAAATATGAGCCGTACTCCAGAAATTGTTGCAGATGCTGTATTTGCAATCTTAAAACGACCTAGCAAAACTTGTACAGGCAATGCTTTTATAGATGAGGCTGTATTGGCAGAGGAGGGCATTACAGATTTAGATAAATATGCAGTAATACCTGGAGGAGAATTGTACAACGATTTGTTTTTATAAGAGGTATAAATATAAAATATAGAAGTAGAATTTTTATACTTTTTTACAGTTTTTTCATTCTCTGCTTTAAATTGCTTTTTACATTTAACCATGTAAGAAGAACTACCACTATTAGCTACCATTTCTAACAATGAGAACAAGATCACTTATTTTTACTATTTCTATAATAGCATCAATTTTGATGATATTGTTTTCTTTTGTTTTTAGGTATGCGGTTAGTTCAAAAGATAAATTATTATTAATTAATGGCTATGAAGAACTAAAGACAGGAACTGCAAATAATTTTTCTAACCACAATTTGATGTATGAAAAGTTTGTTTTTGACAATTCATATTGGACAGAATTACAAGATGCTACACAGAAAAAAGATACCAGCTGGATATCTACCAATTTTGTTCCCTCTTTTACCAAAGAGTATAATTTCGATTATTTATGGATATTGAATGAAAAAGAAGAATTATTTTATCAAAAAAGTACAAAAGATTATAGAGACGTACCATTATTTGATATAAATAAAAATGATTTAATGGCCACTTTGAAAAAATACCCATTTAAAACATTTTATACAAGGTTTGAAAACAATTTGTTGCAGGTAATTATTGCTCCCGTTCACCCAACTACAGATCCTAAAAGAATTTCAAAACCAAAGGGGTTTTTAATTTGCGGAAAGAAGTATGATGCTGCTTTCTTAAATGAATTTAGTAAAATTTCACCAGGTACAAATTTTTCAATAGCAAATAAAGAAAATAATATTGACTCTATTGATTTTAAAAATTATGTAGCTACTTATCAAGAATCATTGCTTGATTTTTATGGCAAAAAAATTGGCATATTTAAAGCAGATAGGAAACTAATTGTTATTGCTGCATACAATAATAATTTAACATTACACACTTTACTTTTTATAACCTTTGTATTTCTTTTACTATTGTGCTATTATTATTTTTTAAGGGTAAAAGTTTTAAATCCGATAGAAATATTATCAAAAGCACTTCGAAAAAAAGATAGATCTAATTTAGGTAGTTTAAAAAATAAAAAAGATGAATTTGCTGATTTAGCTCATTTAATTGACGATTCTTTTATAAAAAACAGTGTGCTTGAAAGGGAAATTAAACTTCGCATGAGCACAGAAATAGAGTTGAAAAAAGCGGCTATAGAGCTAGAAAATGCTACTATTGAAAAAATAAGGGCTGAACAAGATAAGATTGCAAAATCTACTTTTTTAAGTACTATGAGCCATGAAATACGTACTCCTATTAATGGTATAATTGGTGTAGCAAACTTATTGAAAAACGAAAAGTTAACGGCAACGCAAACAGAACTTATCAATACACTTTCTTTTTCTTCAAACCACTTACTGTATATTCTTACAGATATATTGGATTTTAGTAAAATAGAAACAGGCAATTTAACGTTTGATAAAACCCAATTTAATTTAAAAGAAATATGCAAAAATGTAAATAACCTATATGAGCCAAATGCAAACAAAAAAGGTATTAAAATAAAAGTTTACAACGATGAATCAGTAAGTGATTTTTTAGAAGGTGATAGTATAAGGCTTTGTCAAATTTTAAATAACCTAATGGGCAATGCAGTTAAATTTACCGAGAAAGGATTTATTGAAATTGGATATACACTGATAGAAAGAAAAGATAATAAAGAAACAATTGCTTTTGCTGTAAGAGATACGGGTATTGGTATACAAAAAGATAAGCTAGATACAATTTTTGAAAGTTTTTCTCAAGCAAATAGAACCATTACTTCTAACTACGGTGGTACAGGGCTTGGTTTAACAATTACTAAGAAATTAATAGAATTACAAGGAGGAAAAATTACTGTAGATAGTAAATTAAATGAAGGAACTAACTTTACATTTGTATTAACCTTCGATATTGTAAATACACAAAATCTTCAAAGAGAGAAAATATCTAAAGAGCAATCTGTTTCTAATTTAAATGGTTTAAAAGTTTTAATTGCAGAGGATAATAAAATAAATGCTATTATTTTAAGTAAGTTTTTAGAAAAGTGGAATGTAAAATTAGCTTTGACAGTAAATGGAAAAGAAGCAATGGATATGCTTGCTTTAAACGAGTACGACTTGGTATTAATGGATCTTCACATGCCAGTAATGGATGGTAGAGAAGCTGTAAATGCAATAAGAAGTAATAGCCAATTTAAATATCAAAATATACCCATAGTAGCACTTACGGCTGATGCTACAAGCGAGACTCAAAAGGAAATTCTTTTATCTGGTTTTAATGAATATGTTACAAAGCCATTTGACCCAAAGAAATTATATAGCGTACTAGAAAAATATGCAAAAGTATAATTGGTATAGCTCACCAATTTAAAAACTCCTTCAACTTTGGGTGTGTAATAATTTTATAAAGCAATAAAAGCCATCCAATAATTATAATAACAAAACCTAAGGTTAATATATTGTTTGCATTTATACTATGCAATATTTTTTGTAGCGCTCCCCATACATTTATACAATAACCTATAATAATTATAATAATGGCATGCTTTACTTTCATTTTTAAACTTTTATCTCACAAAAAAATTAGCATTTCTTTTTCCTTCTAAAAAATCTACTTCTTGCACAGATCCTATTCTAAACTTAAATGGAAATTTTATTACTTTTTCTAATTTTATTTCTTGCTTACAAAAAAAACCAAGCTTATCACAATAAAAACTAGGTGTTATAAGCATTGCAGGAGTAATAGCATACAACGGTTTTGCAGTATTTTTAACCTTAGAAACGTAAGGTTTTCCAAATACCAACTTGGCAGTTACATATTTAAAACTAGTTTGGCAAAATACTTGCATACTAGAAAATGATATAAAAAATAAAAATAGAACTTTATATTTCATTGTAATGGCTAATGATTGTAAATTTACGTAAATTATTTAGTTAAAGCTATAGATTAACTTTTATATCTCCCAAGTAAAATTTTAAAAAACGTTAAATTTCGGCATGTCTTTATACCAAGGGTTTCAGCAAAAGTTATTACAAAAATTAAGTCCCCAGCAAATTCAGTTAATGAAATTGCTGCAGGTACCTACTGCTATATTGGATGAAAGAATAAAAGAAGAATTAGAAGAAAACCCTGCATTAGAACAAAGTGATGATGAGGTGCCTGATGATGATTTTGAAAAAGATGAGTTTACAGATACAGATGAAGAAGAGTATCAAACAGAAGGTAGTGAAGATGAGTATGATAATATAGACATAAGTGAGTATGTAAAAGATGGAGATGACGAAGTAGGAGATTATAAATTGAGAGATGAAAACTATCCTGAAAAGGACGATGGCAAAACAATTCCACATAAAGTGGAAGTTAGTTTTATGGACCTTATGTTACAACAACTTGGTTTGTTGAATTTAGATGAAATACAGCATAAAGTAGCAGAGCAAATTGTAGGTAGCCTAGATGATGATGGATATTTAAGAAGGGATATTAGTGCAATAATAGATGATTTGGCATTTAGGCAAAACATAAATACCACTGAGGCTGAAATATCAGATTTGATATTGCAAGTACAACAATTTGACCCACCAGGGGTAGGTGCTCGTAACTTACAAGAGTGCTTGTTATTACAACTAGAAAGAAAGCTAGAGCAAGGTAAGAGTATTGAAATTGCTATCGTTGTATTGGAAAAATATTTTGATGAATTTACCAAAAAACATTACGAAAAAATACAAAGAGCACTCAATTTATCTGACCAGCAGCTAAGAGAAATTATAAACCAAATTATAAAACTAAACCCAAAACCCGGAGGCACTACAGGCGAAGGTGAAAAAAATGCTAGCTATGTAATACCCGATTTTTTTATTGCAAACAATGTAGGCAAACTAGAGCTTACTTTAAATAGCAAAAATGCGCCAGACCTTAGGGTGAGCGAAGGTTATAAAGATATGCTGAGAGATTATGATAAAGGTACCAAAAAAGATAAACAACAAAAAGAAGCGGTGCTTTTTATAAAACAAAAAATAGACAGTGCCAAGTGGTTTATAGATGCTATAAAGCAGCGACAAAATACCTTGATGAATACAATGGAAGCCATTATGAATTACCAACAAGGATTTTTTCTTACGGGTGATGAAACGGAACTAAGACCCATGATATTAAAAGATATTGCGGAACGTACAAACCTTGATATATCGACTGTAAGTAGAGTAGCCAATAGTAAATTTGTGCAAACAGAGTTTGGTACTTATCGTCTAAAATTCTTTTTTAGCGAAAGCTTACAAACAGATAGCGGCGAAGAAGTAAGTACCAGAGAAGTAAAAAAAATATTAATGGATTTGATAGGAGAGGAAACAAAAAAACATCCCTACAGCGATGAAAAATTAACAGACATGCTTCAAGAAAAAGGATATAATATTGCACGCAGAACAGTAGCAAAGTATAGAGAACAGCTAAATATACCAGTAGCTAGATTAAGAAAAATATTATAAAATGACCCAACAACCGTTTGAAGAAGAAGTTATTGAAAAAGTATATGTACACCCAGCTTTAAAATGGCCTGCAAATTTTTTCTCATATATTTTTCACCCTGTTTTTGTACCTATTTATGCAATAGCTTTCTTTGTTTATTTGCACCCTTCTTATTTTTCTGGTTTTTCTGCAAGTGGAAAGTTGCAAACAGTTATTATTTCTATAATAAACTTGGTAGCCTTTCCATTGCTCTCTGTTTTATTATTAAAAGCTTTAGGCTTTATAGATTCAATATTTTTAAGAACAAGAAAAGATCGAATTGTACCTTATATGGCCTGTGGTATTTTTTTCTTTTGGGCTTATACCGTTTTTAAAAAGCAGGGTATGTACCCACCCATTATGGCAAACTTTATATTGGGTGTTTTTTTAGCAGCCAGTCCAGGGCTTATTGCAAATATTTATTTTAAAGTAAGCATGCATGCAATGGGTGTTGGAGGTTTGTTAGGCGTATTTTTAGTTATAGCAAAACAAAACTCTATGCTTATGACTTGGCCGCTTGCTTTGGCTATAATAATTACAGGTGTTGTATGTACTGCAAGGCTAGTTTTAAATACACATACCCAAAAAGATATTTATGTAGGTTTATTGTTGGGGATAGTGTCACAAATTGTGGCTGCTGCTGTAGAATAGAAATTAAACAAACTCATTTTTTTAAATGAATCTGCAATTGGAAACTTTAAGCACACAACTTTACATTTCTGTATAAAGTTTTTCTCTACTGTTTAATACTTACAATTTTAAAAATCTATTGTAACAGTATTCCTAGTATTAGTATTTATTTCCCAAGCAGGTCCATCTAGCAAAAGTTGTTTTGCATGGGCATCACATTTTTTGTTGAGCGACTTTTCTATTTTTATTTTTCTTGGAATTCCTTTTTTATTTGTTATAAAAGATAAAACTACTTTTCCTTTATACTCAATTCCTTTTTCATCAAACTGTGGTACTATGTTTTTAATTACATAAGTATTAAAATTTTTACTGGCTATATTAAAGTTTACGCTATCTATTTTTACTTGCTTTACATTCCCCCATAAATCTTTTAATTTATCATTTTCTTTTGTTTCTACATTTAAGCCAGGTACTTTACCGTTTAAAGCATTTTCTACATTTACGGTGCTTTTATTTTTTGCCAACTCTTCTTTGTTTACAGTAGCAGGGTCATAAGTTTTTACTCTTTTTTTTGCTACTGCATTACTTGCAACAACTACTTCTGCATTCATATTTGCAACTGCAGAGTTGGTTGTAGTCCCTTGTGGAATTACCAAGCCCGTCAACTGTAAATCTCTATTTACATACCCAGAAGCTATTACCGAAACAGTAGCAATACTATCTGCCGCTACAAAGTTAAACCTGCCATTATTATCCGTTCTGGTAACAAGATTGCTATTGCGCATTTTTATGGTAGCATTTTGCATAGGGCCACCAGCCGGCGTTTTTACTATGCCGCTAAAATTATATGAATTGTAATAACCATTTTGTGTTACATTATTATTTGAAAGACTATTATTTTCAAATAAATTTTGACTTCTATTATCTATACGTAAGTTTTTTGCTACCTCTTTTCTATAATTTATAGAATCAGTTCTTGAGTCATCCATTTTTGCATCATCCAGTTTTTCACTTATCTGATCTTTCATTTCTACAGCTGAGGGAGCAACTTCTTTGTCACTACTAATCGCTGCAGTGCTTGGTGCAGGTGTGTAATTGTAACTGCCATTACTTTCATAAGTAGATATAAAATCTTGTGGTGCATTTAACGGTTCCATTTGTATTACAATATCTACAGGTTTCAAAGTGTTTTGTGCAATATTTCCTTCGGTAGTTGCATTCAATGTAAATGCACTATCAGTTTGAACTATTTTATTTGAATCAATTAATTGTTCTAATGCTACTTTTTCTTTAGCTATTGATGGAACTTCTTTTTTATTATTCAAATTAAAAAATAAATAACCTACCCCCATAAATAATGCTACCGATGCAGCTACCCTCATCCATAGTTTTTTATTGATTGGCACAACGGCTATTTTTTCTTCTTCATTATAGGGCGGTATTTTTTCTTTTATCTTTTCTATTTCTATAGTTGCTTTTATGGCATACTCATACCCCTCTAACGCATCTGCCAAAAACGGGTCTTCTAGAGCTGCTTTTTCAAGTGCATGCATATCTTTAGCATGCATTTTGCCTGCATGATATTGTTGAAAATCTATTGCGGTATATGTTTTTATTTTGTTCATTTATTCTGCCTTTTGCAAAGCTGTTTTATCCATACATATTTTTAAATTACGCCTCCCGTTTTGTATAAAACTCCTTACTTTATTTATATCTAATGCTGTGGTATCTGCAATTTCTTTATAGCATTTTTCTTGTAAATAAAATAATTGAATCGCCTCTTTTTGCTCGTTGGGCAGTTGCTCTATACAATGCTCCATCACACTCAAATTCACTTCTTTCTCCATTACATCCTCTAGATGCATGTTTTCTGCTAAATGCATAACCTCGGCATCAACATTAACAGGTTGTTTTTTATTGCTCCTTAGTTTCATTAAACAATGGTTGGTAGCCACTTGGTACAACCATGGTTTAAAGTTAATAATGTCATACTTTTTTACCTTGCTCACCAACTCTTCAAATATATTTATTACTGCATCCTGAGCTTCATCTGGCACTTTAAAGTATTTTAAGCAAACACCATATACCAGTTCCATATAGCGGCCATACAGGTCACCTAGGGTATCCATACTTTCGCTTTGCTTGTATTGTAGCACAAGCTCATTATCTGTAAAAGAAGACGATATTTTTTTGATGAATGCCAATGGGCTAAAGTTATAAAATATTGCTGTAAGTACATTGTTTTAACAGAAATTAGTGAATATACATAAAGTAATATTTTCTTTAAAATGTAAGCTAAAGCTATATTGCTATTGGCTTTGGTAATATGTTTAAAACTGCAAAACATTATTATTTAGTAGTTTTTTGCTCATTTAACAATATCTCCCTATTTTTGCATCCCCTTTGGGGATATTTCTTTAAATTATTTTTTAGAATTATGGTGCGGTAGCTCAGTTGGTAGAGCAATGGACTGAAAATCCATGTGTCGCCGGTTCAAGCCCGGCTCACACCACAAAAACCTCAGCAGAAATGTTGGGGTTTTTTGTTTTGTATCTTTAAAATTCGATCCATGGTTCCACTCTTGTGTCGCTTAAGATTTGGTTTTCAACCAGCCGACAAACTTTAAATAGCCTATTTATATATTAAAAAGGAAACTGATAATTTTAAATTTATTATCGATTGTTTAGTTTGGCTTTATTAAAAATTAAACTGGGGTTATTATGCATGGTCGGCTGGTTGAAAACCAAGCCTCGGCGTTTTATAGATTGATAGTGTGGGTGCCCAAATGATTTGTAGTACCAACGAAGGCGAAGCATTTAATTCAATACTTAGAATTTAATTTTCATTATCCCAAACCTTGGTTTATACTTTCCATTTTTTAGTTGAGATGATTGTAAAAAGATAACACTTTCATTAAGTCTAGTAAATTTTATAGGCATTGTACAAAAATCTTCAATATTATTTACTGAAGCCAATTTTCGAACAAAATTGCCATCTGGATAAATTATTGAAGTTACTAGTGTGACTTTATTAAAATCTTTTACTATGTCAGTTTCTTTACTCAAATCTTTTACAATATTTTCTTTACTATCATTGTAAAAATATATTAGGGTATCGTTTTGTACTAACGGATAAGACCCGTATATATTTGGTAAGGGGCGGTCAAAACTACTTAAATAGGAATTATTAAGATTAGATAAAGTTTTAGGAATACGGGTGAACACAACTTTACCAGATTGACTAATGTTGATATTTACTAAAGTACCGTATATCCAGCTATCAGTAAAATAATCAAATTTTTCAAAATTTTTTCCTGAATAAGAAGAATAACTATGTTCACGACTATATTCACATATTAGATCAATACTACCATTTTTTCTTGCTATTATGCCTTTTGAATTATAGTATGGATCTAAGCCAAAGTTTTTGGTTTTATTATTTGCAAAACCATCTATGCTAACCAGTTTTATTAAATCTTCATCAAAGCGAACGAAATTCTTTGACCTAATTTCACCTGTTTTGGTTTCTATAAAAGAATAAAATATACCTTCCTGAAATACATCTTCCTTTTTTCTCAATGGTTCCCATAATCCTGCAACTTTTAATAATTCATCCTTTTCTGTCAATACCAAATAAGAACCCCTTAGATAACAATTCTCAAGTTTAGTTAAAATTTCTTTTTCTTTAATGGTAGTATCTTTAGTAAATGTTAATATACTCAGAAAATTGTTAAGGTCTTTCACTTTATGTTTCAAATCAAATGCTTTGTAACTGCTTCTAAACGATAAATAAGCTTTTCCTTGATTAGAAATACAAAAATCCTCAAAAACTCGATAATGCTTTTCAAAAGGCAAATTCACTTCTTGCTCCCACTCTTTATTAAAATCATCATTGAAAACATAAAGAAATAATTTTTTACTTGTGTATAATCCGTCTGGTATTGTAACCAGAATTAATATTCTACTGCCATCGTTGCTTTGCTTAATTTTTATTTCAGCATAATTATTTACATTAAATGCAGAAAAAGATCCAATTTTTTTAAGATTTTCAACAATAAGTGATTTTTGGTTTATTGTTTCAACATACAAAATTGTACTTTTAGTTGCTTCGTCAAAGATTTGATAAAATTGCAATAAGTTTTTACCAATTTTTTTGAGACTAATAAAAGTGGTATTGTTTGGATCATTTTCTTTTTCTTTCTCTACAATTATTTTACAGTCTTCATTTATAAGTATTAAGGAAGCTTTTGTGTTTTTATATTTTGCTTTAAATGAGTTGAGGTTTTCTAACTTAAGCACAACAAATTTGCCATTCTCAACTTCAACAGCATCTTCGTATGAATCCAAAATACTTGCTTTTTCTGCCCATTTTACATCAAAAGATTGACTTATACTTTTTTGATAAAATCCAATAAAAAAAATAAATAGTATGCCTGTTTTTATAAAGATTTTCATGAGTTTACTTTTAAAAATGAAAATAAAAGTTTTTAAATTTAATTAACTTATTCACTAAACATAGCTCTCCACTTCCTCCAAATTCTACCTCCCCCCCGGCACCACTCCCATTTCACTAAAAATAAACGAATAAATATCTGCTATTGTTTCTATATTCTTTTTAGTATTGCTTGCTCCATGCCCACTATTTGTATCTATTCTTATAAGCAAGGGGTTTTTGCCTTTGTATTTTTCTTGCATGGTAGCTATATATTTAAAAGAGTGTGCAGGCACTACTCTATCATCATGGTCTGCAGTGGTTACAAGCGTAGAAGGGTAATTTGCCGTTTCACTTACATTATGCAAAGGAGAGTACGCAAAAAGATTTTTAAAATTAGCTTCGTCTTTTTCGCTGCTGCCATAGTCTGCTATCCAATTCCAACCTATGGTAAATTTATGAAAACGCAACATATCCATTACACCAACTTGTGGTATGGCTACTCTTGCTAGATCGGGTCGTTGGTTAATAACAGCGCCTACCAAAGTGCCGCCATTGCTACCGCCACGCAATGCTAGTTTACTAGAGCTGGTATATTTTTCGCTTATCAAATATTCGCCTGCAGCAATAAAATCATCAAAGACATTTTGCTTGTTAAGTAGCATGCCTGCTTTGTGCCACTCTTCTCCATACTCACCACCGCCCCGCAAGTTTGCTTGCGCATATACACCACCAGCATCTAAAAAAGGCAATAATGTTGCACTAAAACCGGGCTCTAAGTTTACATTAAACCCACCATAGCCATATAAAAGTGTAACGTTGTTACCATCTAGTTTTATACCTTTTTTGCTGATGATAAACATAGGTATTTTAGTACCATCTTTACTTTTGTAAAATACTTGTTTGGTATTATAATCTGTAGGGTTAAATGCTACTTCTGGCTTTCTAAATTCTATACTTTTTCCAGTAGCTATGTCGTATTTATAAATGGTAGGCGGTACAGTAAAAGATGTAAAAACATAAAATAATTCTTTGTCGTTTTTATAACCACCAAGCCCTCCTCCATTACCTAGGCTAGGATATTTTACTTCGCTCAAAGGCTTGCCAGCCATGTCATACACAAAAGTGCGGGTGGTTACATCTTTTAAATAATCAACAAATAACTTTCCTCCACCTGTACTAGCATTTTGTAAAGGCTCTGTGGTTTCTGCTATTACAATTTTTGCTTTGCTTTCATCCATTTCTTTTATAGATATAGATATTATTTTACTATTAGGAGCCTTGTCATTTGTTTGTATTAAAAAATCTGTTTTGGTATTTTCTACTATGCCAAAATTACTATTGCTTATTTCTTTTATGAGTGGTTTAAAAACCTTGCTTTTGCTTTTAAGATCCATTACAGATAATGCATTGCCATCAAAACCCTTTCCTCTATCGCTTATATTTAAAAAAAGGTATTGTTCGTCTTCGCTTGTTCCTGCGGTATGAAAACGCTGTAAGTTGTTTTTGTCTTCATAAATTAATTCATCTTCCGCTTGGCTTGTTCCAATTTTATGAAACCAGACTTGATGGTTTTCGTTTTTTACACTTAATGCACTTGCTCCTTTTTCAGGCGCAGGATAGCGACTATAATAAAAACCATGCCCTGCCCATGCTACGCTACTTATTTTTACCCATTCTATTTTATCATCTAAGTTTTTACCCGTTGCCATATCTCTCACATAATAGGTTTGCCAGTCACTTCCCCCCTCACTAAGGCCTACTACAGCGAAAGATGCATCTTTGCAAACGCTAAAAGTAGTTAGTCTTGTAGTACCATCTTTACTTAACTTATTGGGATCTAATAGGGTTTCTGGTTGGCCGGTCAATCCTTTTTGACGGTATAATACAGATTGGTTTTGCAGCCCATCATTTTTATAGAAATAATAGAAAGCACCTCGTTTAAACGGTGCAGAGTATTTTGGGTAATTAAATACTTTTTCTATTGCTTTTTGAAATTGTGCTCGGTAAGGTATCTTATTTAGGTATCCAAAAGTTACTTTATTTTGCTCCAGCACCCATGCTTTTGTTTCCTCACTTTTATCATCCTCAAGCCAGCGGTAAGGATCTTGTACGTTTGTACCAAAATATTGATCTGATAGTTCTACTTTTTTTGTAGTAGGATAGGTAATTTGCGCTGTAGCACCCATAAAAAATAATACGGTTAATGATGAGAATAGGAATTTCATTCACAAAAAATTTTAATTGTAAAAATAAATGAACGAGTAATTTAGCCAATAGTTTGGCTCTACAAAAAAATTAATTTCTTTTTTACATGAGTGGTTAAAAACGTATAACATCTTACGCTGCACAAATTGTGAATAACAAACGATGTAGATTTTTCATCTTTCGCTTAATATCCTATAATTTTGTTTTAAATATGTAATTATGGAAGCGGTTGCAAGCCCATTAAAAAAAGCAAGTAGAAACAAAATAGGCCATATTGTTATTAAGCAATACGGAGATAAAACAGTGGTGAGCAAATACCCTGATATGAGCAATATTATACCAAGTGAGTTTCAAGTAAAAAAGCGTAACCGCTTTGCTGATGCAGTTGCGTATGCCAAAACGATAAGTCAAAACCCTATTTTTAGAGCTGATTTTGTAAAGCGTAAAGGCGAGGTAAAATCCGTTTATCAGGAGGCATTGAAGGAATATTTGGGGAGGGAGTTTTAAGGAATATATATGATAGTGTTTTTTTATTAAGGCAGTTAATTAATTGTAATTTCTATCCAAATTTTTTATTAAATAAAATACTGCACTATAAATTCCCTGTAACATCTAACTAGTTGTAGTGAAAATATAGCTACAATATCTCCATAATTATCTTTGTATTCAACAATGGTTTACAAAACCACAATAATTTTTTATTGAATATCATTGCTTTATAAGCCTTCAAAAAAAAATCTTTCTTTTTACTTGCTTATGCAATATATTTTACCCTACTTTTGCACCTCATTAAAAAAAGCTGTGGGGATAGCCACAGTTTCACTTAAAAAAATATACAATGAGCAAATTACATTTCACCACCAAACATGCTAACGAGGCTACCGTTACACACAACTGGTACGTTGTGGATGGTACTAATCAAACCGTGG
>JAYVID010000143.1:0-2056 GCA_043770525.1 Ferruginibacter sp. | reverse complement strand
CTTTGCATGAAATTTCTTTGCGTTCTCTGCTCCTCTGCGCCTTTGCGTGAAAGTCTTTACTTGAAAGTATTTGCGTTCTTTGCTCCTCTGCATTTTTGCATGAAAAATTTTTGAGTGAAAAAACTCTTTGCATGAAATTTCTTTGCGTTCTCTGCTCCTCTGCGCCTTTGCGTGAAAGTCTTTACTTGAAATAATTTTACTTAATTTTACCGCCATGCAAATACTCTCCATTACCAATCTTTTTTCTCAACAACTCCTTGGCAATTTTGCATTAGAAAATATACATTTTACTCAAAATAAATTCCAAAAAATTGCCCTCATTGGTGAAACTGGTTCTGGAAAATCCACTTTTTTAAAAACCATTGCTGGATTTATTCAACCCAAAAGTGGCGAAATACTTTTTAATGGTAAAAAAGTAATGGGTCCCGATTGGCAATTGGTGGCTGGCGAAAAAGGAATAGCTTATTTGAGCCAACACTTTGAGCTACGCAATAATTATAGAATGGAAGAATTATTGTTTTATGCAAACGAACTTACACAAGAAGAAGCCAATGAGTTGTATAAAATTTGCCGTATAGATCATTTAATGAAACGCAATAGTTACGAGCTTTCTGGTGGAGAAAAACAACGGTTGGCACTGGCAAGATTGTTGGTTTCCAAACCACAATTACTTATTTTAGATGAACCCTATTCTAACCTAGATTTAATACACCGCAATATATTAAAACAAGTGGTAGATGATGTTTGCATACGATTTAATATTACTTGCTTGCTTACATCGCATGAGCCTGCGGATGTATTGCCATGGGCAGATGAAATAGTCGTATTGCAACAAGGTAAAATCGTACAACAAGGCACTGTAGCAGAAGTATATAAAAAACCTGTAAGCGAATATGTAGCTGGTTTGTTGGGGAGTTATAATATTTTCTCACCATCATTAGCAAGCTATTTTAGTATAAAAAAAACCGCAGATATTTTTATTAGACCAGAAAAAATTTCATTATCCATAAATGAAAATGAAGGAAAAAAAGCAAGTGTAATAGATTCTAAATTTTTAGGTAATAGATTTGAAATAACTATTTTAATAGAAAAAAATATTATAATTGCTGCTTCAGAAAGTTATTATGAAACTTCACAAATTGTTTTTTGTAAAATTATAAATTAATGTATGAAAAAATTTGAGCCACTCATAAAAAAACATACTGCACTAGGTATTAAATACGAAAACATAGATTATGCAATAAGTGCTATAAAAGATGGAACTAGGCGTGAGCTTATATTAGAAAGTTTAACCGCCGATTACAGAGGGATGAACTACCCAGATGCATACACACTTTTAGAAGATATTTATAAAACAATTGGAGGGGAATTTAAAAAAGAAAACAGGGGTGGCTATGCATTAAGTATATTATTGTTGGTTTTTGGAATTGCATGCTTTTTATGGATTTATTTATCATTTTTAGAAGATGACCCAATACCAGCTATGTTTTATTATTATGGCGCTTTATCTACCATTGCTGGTATTACAATATTGGCTTATACATTGGATGGAAAATTTAGGCAAAATTTTTAATCCTATTTTTATTTGATAATGAAATTATATTAATGAGCAAATTTGATAATATTATTGAAAAATACATAGCAACAGGATTAACTTTTGATGATATTGATTATGCAATAAGTGCTGCTAAAGATGGTACAAGACGTGAGCTAATTTTAGAAAGTTTAACAGCAGATTATAGAGGCATTAACCTACAAAATGCAAATGCATTATTAGAAGATATTTATAAGGCAAATGGTGGAGAGTTTAAAAAAGAAAACAGGGGTGGATATTTGTATTCAGCTATATTATTTATAATGGGTGCATCGTCTAGTTATTACATTTATTATGTATTTAAGAATGGGGGTGTTTTGTATAGCCCTATAGCTATCTTTATTGGTGCCATTGGTGGGTTGTTAGGTGGTTTATTATTTTTACTTTTATCCATATTTGGAAAATATAGGCAAGAAGATGAACCTTTTCAAGATTTAAATTGAGGATCTTGATTTGATAAAA
>JAYVID010000142.1:0-8671 GCA_043770525.1 Ferruginibacter sp. | reverse complement strand
GCATACGATCCTCTTTCTATTATGCATTATTATTATCCTGCTTCATTAACAACAAATGGTGTTAGTGGTCGTTTAAATTTTTCTTTATCAAATACAGATAGGGCCTACACTCGTTTACTTTATCCATTTCCTCCTGCACCAACTAACAGATCAGGAACTTTAAGGACAGGAGATGACTGTGATATGATAGATTTTAATGTAGAATACAATGCTTCAAATGTAAATAATGATGAGGTGGAATTTGTATTGCAATTGGGGCAGGATGGCAATAAAGCAGTAACCTGGTGGAAAGAAATTGGTGTGCCACTCAAAAACAACCAACTGTCAACAATTTTTGTACAAAATCATTCCTTAATAGCAAATGAAAATAAGTCTGTGGCCTCAATAAAAATTTCATTAGCGCAACTTGATTTAAGCAATGGAATAAGCTTTGCCAAAGCAAAAATGTTTGGAGCACATACCCCACTAAGTTTTAAATGGAATGCATTGGTTGCTATTACAGGTGGATGTAGGGTAAAATTGATATGGAAAAGAGATAGCTGTAATTAATCAATAAATAAAATGAAAAAAATAAACCTTCTTCTTTTATTACTCTGCGCCTTTATTACAAACACCAATGCACAAAACCTATACAGCATCTTTTCTTACAAATTAGAAGAAGGGTTTGATATACTGCAAATGCCCAACTATGTATTGCACAGAATGGAAAAAGAAGATGGAGCATTTTGCGATATTAGTTTACATAAAGCAGCAAAAAGTAAAGGCGCAGGAAATAAAAATATAATTAATCAGTGGAACGAAGCTGTAGTAAAAACTTTTGACAGGGCTAGTAAAAAACCTGTGAAAGTATATAGCGGCAAAAAAACAGAAGGTTGGGATTGCAAGGTTGCCATTGGCAATTTTTATACCGGTAAAAAAAAGTGTGAGGTCATATTAAATTCATTTACTAAAAACAACCGAACGGCTTTTGTAATTTTTGCTTTTAGTGATAAATTATTTCAATGGATAGTAGATGAGTTTTCTAAAAATTTAAAATTTCCAAACAAAGATTAAAAAATGAAAAATTTTTTTATTGGCTATATTCTTTTCGTATTTGCAACAAGTACAAATGCTCAAACCACCTACGATGTATTTACCTACACCGAACTAAAAGGATATAAAAAAGAATTAAAAAGCGATTTTGTAAGTTATACTAAAAGCGATACCAAAGCAGGCACCTACTGTATTATAAGCCTGTACAAGCAAAGCCCTAGTAGTGGCGATTTAATGAAAGACTTTGATAACGATTGGCAAAGTTTAATAGCAAAGCCATTTAATGTAACTGCTCCATCGCAAAAAGATAATGGCGATGAAATTACTGGCTGGAAAACATATAGCGGAGCAGCCAATTTTGAGTTTGGGGGAGGCACCAGTATGGTAATTTTAACTACCGCAAAAAAAGATGATGCAAATATTGCTATAGTAGTAATTACTAATGCACAAACTTTTTTAACTACCGATGTAGATGCTTTTTTCGGGGCTATTAAATTAGGAAATCCAATGCAAACAGCGGTTAAGCAAAAAAATGTTGCAACTGAAAATAATGATAATATTAATGGAAAGCCAGCTTCTTTATTAGGCGAATGGTATCTATCAGATGGTAATGCAAAAATAACTTTACTATTTGGAGCAAATGGACAATATGATAAAGGTTCTTTGGTTGATAGACGAATTATTTCAAACCTATACGAAACAACAACCATAAAAGGTAAAGGTACATATAACCTAAATGGCAGCACACTTATTTTATCCCCTGCTACTGGCAGTAAAGAAGTTTATCAAATCCGTTTTTCTACATATACAGATAGCGAAGGTAAACCTAGCCAAATTTTACATTTAAAAAGACCGATAGATGGTGGACAAATGTATGAATCGGATTATTATTTGGTAACCAAACAAATTAGAAATACCGCAAGTAATTCAAACGGGGCAACTACCCAAATAAACAATATCAATACCCAATCAAGTGCTAATTCAAATACGAATTTTGGCACAGGCAAAATGGATGGTGTTTGGGTAGCTTATTTTTTAAGTTATGTAACCAAGGGTATGATGTTTGACCATAAAGTTTTTTTAAGCAACGGCCGTTTTTTAAATGATATGCCTATTGGTGGTTTAGATGATTTTGCACCAAACGAAATGAACCCATTATATACTTATACAATAAACAGCAATAATGGAAAGTATATAGATGCTGCCAATAAATATCCAGGCACATTTACTATAAAAGCACCTAATAAAATTGAATTGGAAAGCCATACCTATTTTAAAAGTGCAAACCCCAATGGAAAATTTATCAACGCTTCTTATACAAGTTGGGATGATGAAAATAGTTCCGAATTTAAAGCTGCACCCAAAGGAGATAGACCAGTTATTCATTTTTATGGCAACGGAAAATTTGAAGACGAGGGCATATTTAAACATTTACGATATAGTGACCCAACAAAGAAAGCCGGCAAAGGAAGTTATAATATTAAAAACTATACGCTGTACTTAACCTACGATGATGGTAGGCCAATTCAAAAATTTAGCATAGCCACATTTGGCGAATCTACTCAGTTTGAAGAAGCTAAAATTATAATGATTTACGGTGGGCATTTTTTTAAAATCAAAAATAAATAAAAAATAAATGAAAAAATCAGTAACAATACTAATAGCTTTTTTTGCTTTTACATTAGGCAGTAAAGCACAAAAAACTAAAAATAATAAGCCACCAACCGCAGCCGAAATGCAGGCAATGATGAAGGAAGCCCAAAAGCAAATGAACAAACTAGACCCACAAACAAAAAAAATGATGGATAGTTTGGGAATGAAAATACCAAGTATTTCGGATGAACAAGTTAATAGTATGGGTAGGATTACGGATAAACAAATAGCAACTGCTTATGAAGATTCTAAAAGAATTGTGCCTAAAAAGGATGATAAAAAAATTGGGACTATTACTAAAGAAATGCTGACAAGTTCAAGCATCGTTACTTACTTGCAAAATATAGAAAATGCATTAACTAAAAAATTTGCAGCTTCTATTATTAAAAAAGGCGATTTGGTAATTGAAAGAATAAAATTAAAATACACTAAAAATATTGAAGATGTAATAGCTAGTTATGCCTCCCTTTTTTGGGTGCAAGATCAAAAGGAAGTGGCTATATATTTAATGAGTAAGGCTTGTTTGATGAATCCAAAGAATGCACAAAATTTGAATAACTATGCTTCATTTTTAAGTATGGAAGGCACACCTGAAATTGCGATACCTATTCTTAATAAACTCGCCAACGATATTAAAAATAATTCAACAGTGCTTAATAATTTAGGTCAAGCTTGGTTTCAATTAGGCGATATGGTTCTAGCGCAAAAATATTTATCGGCTTGTATTAAAACATATCCTACACATTCACAAGCCAATGCCACTAGTTGTTTGATTGAAGAAAGCAAGGGCAATAAAACCGCAGCTCTAGCTGCTATGAAGGTATCTTTAAAAGAAGGCTTTAGCGATAATAAAGCCCAAAAGTTATCAAGCTTGGGATATAAATACACAGACAAGGATTATACATTTAATTATAAGAAAAAAGACGATGGATTGGGATTGGGAAAATTTACTATGCCAAATTACCCTATGAATGTGGATGAATCCGAAGTTTTGGAACCCATTTGGGAAGCGTATAGGAAAGAATTGTCCGATAACATGCGTCAACTTGAAAACGAGATTACAGAGCTTAAGAAAATAGAAAAGGTTGAAATAGACGAAAGAATAAAACGCCAAATGAAATCAATAAAAGATCAAAAGTTATATACAGGATTGCCATTGTTTGCTATTAAAGCATCAAAAAAAGTAAATACACTCCAAGAGAATCATGAACAAAAGTTTAAACAACTTGTAAATGAGCAAATGGCTAATGGTGCACTATTTAGACAATGGAAAGATGAATTTGATGTTAAAATGGAAGAATTGTCGAAAGCAGATCTAGAGCAATCGGGCGAGGGATTGGCAAACAAAGATTTTTGCCCACAATACAAAGCTGTAAGAAACGAGTTTTTACAAAAACACAATACACTTTTACTTGCGCAAAAGCAAGAAATGCATACCTATCTCAAAAATCATTATAATGAAATGATTAATCTGGCTTTATATTTTACCTATTCTGAAACGTCATTTAATATTTTAAAACTAGAAACTAAAAAAGATTGGCTCTATGCATTATATGAAGCGCTACCTGAGTTTAAAGTTAATTGTAATCCTACCCAAAAGAAACTAAAAAAGCAGCCCATACCGAGGTTTGAAGATTTAAACTGTAAAGATGAAGTAGAAACGATCATGTGGATGCCCATGGTTGGCAAATTGTATTCGCAATGCAACAAATTAAAATTAGATATTGAGTTGGAACTTCCAATTGAAGTACTTGGAGGAAAAGCAGGTATAGGAAGTGTAGGTGCAAAATATAATAGAGAATTAGATTTTATTACCGGAAAAGAAAACAGCACATTATTTATTGGTTATTCAAGGGGATTTGTTGATTTACCAGAAGGTACTGTTGCTGCACCAGAAATAAAAATAGAAGCAGGTGCATTTGTTGAATTTGGAGACGGCGGAAAGGTTACAGATTCTGGCTTAAAAATAGAAGGGAAAGTAGAAACGGGTGTGATGAAAGGGTTAGATGGTTACAGTACATCAGGAACAATTACAGGAATAGAGTCAAAGCTAAGTTGGAATACTGGTTTTACGACCAAAGGCACGGGTGTTACAGATGGTATTAAATTAAAATGGTTTTAGTCATCAGCATCAAATAAATGTATGAAAATAATAATTCTCTTTTTCGCCCTTTGTGCTTTTGTACTAAAAACAAATGCACAAACCGAAATCCAAGCCTTTAAAGATTGTTTAACCAAAGCAATATATGCGGAAGGCGAATGGATGCAAGACGCACAAAACCCTTACCCAAGAGTGTGGGGCAATGGGCGCTCATCAAAATTAAATGCAGCCACAAATGCCAAGTTATTAGAGCTTCGTAAAATTTTGTTTGAAGCATATCCAAAACCTAAAGCCACACACTGTAGGTATGATATATGGTATGGCCGCAAAATGAAATTTGTAAAAGCGCCAGAAGCTTTAATGTTTCATACCATGTTTTGCCCATTAAAATGTAAAGAAGATGGAACGATGGATAAAAAGTTTAATACGGCAATGGAAAGTTATGGTATTGAATTTTACATCAACAGCATTGATTTGCCGTATCAATTATTTGGACGTGTAGATGGTTTGAGTGATGCTATTGATACTTCAAAACTGAAAACTATAAAACATATTTATTTAATTCCACCTCGTAATAATTTTAGCGAAGTAAATCAAAGCAGGTCAAAAACCGCAGCTATTAAAAGTGAAAAATTTGGAAATGTTATTGATAATTATTTTGTGTTTAGAGAACTAAATGATGGGTATGCCCGCCCTAGTGCTAACTATATGGATATATGCAAAGAGACCGTTGTGCTTACTTATAATGGAAAATTTCCTTACAAAGCATTAACACGCAATCAATTTTTTAAACTCTTAGAAATGTATGTACTGCATGAAATAAAAAAGTACAATAGCTTTATTAGTGATTATGAAAATCGAAAACCAGAATATTATGAACAAAACATTACTAGCTTTAAGAAATCAATTGCTGCGTTAGAAATAAAACAAGTTGCATTAATAAAATTATGGAATTATTTTAAAGATGAATTAGAGAAACCCGCCATTGTTTCTAATTATTATAAAAATTATAGTTTAATACTAAGCGATGTTTTAGAAAACTTTGATAAAGCAAAAAATTGTTTTATAGACGATGAAAAAAAAGGATATACATATGCCATATTGGATAAAACATTTTTTAAAAGTAATAAGCCAGAAGATTGGCAAATAATAACAGCCGTTTGGTACACTTGGAAATTTGCTGGCAGCCACCCCGATAATAATATTAAAGAAGACAAAAAACCATACATAACCTATGGGGTAACCGATGCTATGGAAAAAAAAATGGATTGGAATAAACTGGCGGCACTATTAATGAAATAAAAAAATGAAATCGCAGATGTACGGCTTTTTCGAAGCATAGGAAAATTCAAAAAAATACTAAAAATGATAATGCGTAAAAAAATAATTTTAATTCTTTTCTGCTGTGTTTCTGGGGCAAGCCTATCTGCCCAAACCGTTACGGATACAAGAGAATATGGCTCATGGATATTTAGTTTTAAAAATGAGAATGCCGATAATCATTTTCAACCAAAAAACAAATTCCCTTCGCCAGCTTGGGCATCTTCTTTTAAACTTGCACCAGCAATAATAAAAAAAAGAGAAGCCTTAGTAAATATATTTAAAGAAGTATATCCAAAACCTTTTAAAGAATCTGTAATTTTTGGTTTTGAAAGTTTAACTAAATTATTGCCTAGTAAAGTATATGGGTATAATTTTCATATAGGCGATTATGGTTTTCAATACGATAATCAGGAAAAAATAAAAGCCATCAATTATTTAAGCCAATTTGGTAATGCGTACAACGGCTATGCGAATGTGTATGTAAATGCTGTGCCAGAAAATATTTTACCGGAAAGTTTAACCCTTTCGCTAATGAATTATGATGGTAAAGATTACACTGAAATTGATAAACTAGATATTGTACCACCACAAAATAATTTTGAAAAAGATGCAAAAAGCTGGGGTGTGATAAACCCTCCAAGTCCATTGTTCGATAATAATGCAGATAAGTACAATTCTTTTAGATACATACGTTACAGTGGTTCTCAGCCCAACATAGTAGAAGAACACAAGGAACAAGTATGGCTAACAGCTGATGGAAAACTGCCTTATATCAATTTAACAAAAGGGCAATTTTTAGATTTCTTAACCTTAAAAAATCAAATAGATAAAAAGGCATTGCAAATAAATTTTGAGCGAACTATTAAAAATGAACCTAAAAGTGTTGACTACTATGTTAAGTTAAATAATAATAATGTAGCCACATTAGAGTGGAATTTAAAAGTAATAGATGCGCTTAAAGAAAAAAATAAAAATGACCTGAGTAGTCCGGCCATTATACATCCTGACCATTTAAAGATGATAAGTACTAACACTGATTATTACAATTATTATTCTACAGATAGGGGCGAAAAAGGATTGCGGAATGAAATGATAAAAAATGTTTTTATAACCGATGCAAAAAAAGGATATGCCGTTTGTAGGTACAATAAAAAATATTTTGATGGTCTAAAAACAGATGACATAAAATCGATTATCGTACAATGGGAGCATACCTACAGGCCTGCTACGCATTCAGAATCTGGCAAACCTGGGCTTGGCAAAATGCAGTACTATTCTGATAATTCAAATACATTTTTTTATGCCTTTATGAAAAAAATGGATTGGGATAAATTGGTTTTATTATTAATGAAATAAAAATTATTGATGAAAATGAAAATTATTCTTTATGCAGCCTTAACTCTTTTTGGTCTCGTAGTAAAAGCCCAAACCATTACCGATACTAGAGAATATGGCTCTTGGGTGCATGCTCGTGGAGAAGGTAGTTATAGCCATTTTAAACCTGGATTAACCGTTTCGCCTTCAAACCAAAATAAAATGCAATCCATTCTGCAAGTTTTTATTGATGCCTATCCTAAGCCTTATAAAGAATCTGTTTGTTATGGTGTAAAAGGAATAACGAAAGGTACAGGTAATAAATCTATAGCATATAATATTCATTTGGGCGATTATGGTTTTACTTATGATGATGCTGGGAAAGTAAAAGCAATTAATCCTGGCAGTCAATTGGGTGATATGTATGAAGGCTATGGTAATATATATGTAAACGCTATTCCTGAAGGTGCAAGAACTACTATATCTAGCGAGCAAGGATTAAAATTATTAAATAAACTTTCTTATTACAGTAATACCCAACAAACGAATACAAAAGAAAGACCCAATGGTAAAGTGTTTGCTGTAGGGCCGCAAAATAATTTTGCAGAAGTGTTAAAAAACTTAGATGCTGATATAAAGAATTACAACCTTAGTAAACCCAAAGTGCCAATCGCAAAATTTGGTAACGAAGCCGATAATTATTTTACTATAAGAAGATTAACAGCTACTGTAAAAAGAGAAGATAAAACCGTTTCTTATGTCATGAGCAATTTCGTGGTAGTATCACTTAAGAATCAATTGCCTTTAATACCTGTTACAAGAAATGAGTTTTTACATTTATTAGAAGATAACTTAAATGAAGAAGCACAAGTAGAAAAAGACCGATATGATAAATATTTATCCAAAAATTCGGACAAAGAAGCTGAAGCAAAAATGTTTAACGAAAATAATAAAAAAAGAAAAACAAAATACAATGTTATTAATTTAATAAGAGAAGTATTTAAAAATGAATTAGACAAGCCTGCTATTATTGGCAGCAATCAATTTGGTTTAACAGATGTAGGGTTTTACCACATTTTTAATGTGAAAACAGTGCCTACTGCTAATGAAGTAAATGATGTGTTTTTAAACGATAAAAACACAGGTTGTGCATTATACAGAATGGATAATAATTTTTATAAAGGTTTAAAAGATGATGACGTTAAAACCATTGCTTTTGAGTGGGAAGAAAAATTATTAAACTTGCCC
>JAYVID010000141.1:0-4910 GCA_043770525.1 Ferruginibacter sp. | reverse complement strand
ATCGGCGATTTGCATCAGTTACCGCCTGTTGCGCAAAATCATGAGTGGAATATTTTGCAAGAGTATTATGCATCGCCATTTTTCTTTGATAGCTTGGCGGTAAAAGAACAACAACCTGTACTTATTGAATTGAATAAAATTTACAGACAAAAAGAGCAGTCGTTTGTAGATTTATTGAACAATGTACGTACCAACAATATGGGCGAAGATGATTTTGAAATGTTGCATGAAAGATATATTGCAGGTTTTAGGCCTGCCTATGATGATAATTACATAACACTTACGAGCCACAATAACCAAGCAAATATTATTAATAATAGTGAAATAGAAAAGCTACTAACAGCCCCATTTATTTACAAGGCTGAAGTAGAAAATGATTTCCCCGAAAGTATGTATCCTGCTGACCCATCGTTGTTACTAAAGGTGGGCGCACAGGTAATGTTTTTAAAAAATGACCCCGTTGAAAAAAAATATTTTAATGGTAAAATTGGCATTGTAAAAAAATTAGAAGCTGAAAAAATTGTAGTGGAATGCGATGGTATAGAAATAAATGTGTCGCAAGATACTTGGGAAAATAGTAAGTATAATTTGAATAGAGCTGATGGAAAACTAGAGCAACAAGTAGTGGGCACATTTACACAATTTCCACTACGCTTGGCTTGGGCCATTACGATACACAAAAGCCAAGGGCTTACCTTTGATAAAGTAATGATAGATGCGGCAAGCGCATTTAGTAGTGGGCAAGTATATGTTGCATTGAGTAGGTGCACGAGCTTGGGTGGTATTGTGCTACTAAATAAAATACCACAAAGTGCTATAAAAGATAATGAGCTTGTAAATAAGGGGCAGCAAAACCTTACACACAAGGGCTCGCTTGCAGATAGGTTTGAGGGGGCAAGGCAGGTATATACTCTACAATTATTAGAAGAAACGTTTGCTTTTTATGATGTGGATGATGCCTTATTGCAATTGCGTTTTCACATAGATGCGGAAAGTGGAAAATTAAATAATGGTGCAAGGGAATGGATTGCAAATTTGTTGCATGAGTTTACAACAGAGAAAATGAATGGCTTAAAATTTATAAGGCAAATAAATACTTTGTTGAAAGATGAGCCTATAATAGAAAAAAACGAATCGCTGCAAAGCCGTATTTCTGTTGGGGCTAACCACTTCTTACAAAAATTTAGTTCGTTTATAGATGTGCTAAAAAATCAGCCAATGATTACGGAGCATAAAGAAACGGCTGATATTGTAAACGAACATTTGTTGAATACTATAAATGCATTACATGCTGCAGAATACAATTTGCAATATTGTAAAAAGCCATTCTCAGTTACCACTTATTTGCAACACAAATTAAATTATGCTCAAACAAAATTTAACCTATCTGTGTATGCATCTAGCAAAAGAAACACTACGACTGACTCACCTAACCCTGAGTTGTACGATACACTAAAACGATGGAGAGATATTATTTGTAACGATGAAAATATTCCTATTTATTTGATAGGTGGGCATGCTACGCTAAAAGATATTTGTATTTATTTACCCAAAACTAAAAGAGACTTATTACTGATAAGTGGTTTTGGAAAGGCCAAAGTAGATAAATATGGCGATGAAATTATAGATGCCGTATGTGATTATTGTGAACGTCATAATATTGAAACTAATATTGATGCAAAAAAAGCTGCGCCAAAAAGAGTACGCAAAGAAAAAAGTACAGATGCAGAGCCACGTGTAAGTACGCAAGAATCTACTTATAACTTATTTAAAGCAGGAAAAAATTTACAAGAAATAGCTACAGAAAGAAAACTTACTTTATCGACAATAGAGGGGCATATAGCTGCTTGCATAGAAACAGGATTGGTAGAAATTACGGAAGTAATGCCGATAGAAAGATTTAAAGAAGTAGCAGCAATAATGAAAGATAAAGCTGAGAAAACACTAAGTGAAATGAAGGAGCTTCACCCAAGTTTTAGCTATGGAGAAATGAGGATGGGGCAGGCTGCATTGAATAAACAGCTTGCAGAATAAAAAGATCCAATATTTTATTTTGCTATAAATTTACTTATTGCATTTTTACTAAAATCACTCAATATCAATTTTCCACTTATGAGTGCACGCTCGTGCAAGAGTATATCCCAGTTTTCTGTTCCTTTCCAAAAAACTTTTTTTAATTCTGCCATGGCTTCAGGATTGCTATGCGCCAAAGTATTTGCTAATTTTTTTACAGACTCGTCCATGTTGTCTATATTTTCATGCACTTCTGCAAACAATCCTTTTTTCTTTGCCCACTCACTATTGCGCCAACTTGTAGCGTCTATAGCCAATGCACTAAATGCAGCAGTACCAATTTTTCTTTCTACCGCCGGGCCTACTACAAATGGCCCAATGCCTACAGCTAATTCACTTAACTTAATATCTGCACCTAGCACAGCAATGGCGTAATCTGCGGCAGCTGCTATGCCCACACCACCGCCCACACACTTACCTTGTATGCGTGCAATGATAAATTTGGGGCAACGGCGCATGTTGTTTATCACATTAGCAAACCCACTAAAAAATTGTTCCCCTTCTTCTTCATTTTGTATTTGTGTAAGCTCATCAAACGATGCGCCAGCACAAAATGTTTTTTCACCAGCACTTTTTAATACTATCACTTTTGTTTCATCGTGCGTTCCTGCAAAATGTATTTCATTTGCTAGTTTTTCCAATTGTTTTGCTGGCATAGAATTACTTTGCGGATGGCTAAATTCTATGGTGGTAATACCTGCGTGGGTTTCGGAGGTTACGTATGCTTCGGTTGTTGTTTCTGCCATTGTTTATATTTTTCTTTATGAATTTTTAATTGCGATATTTTTAGGTTTACCAAGTAGCTATGCAATACATAATCAATATCTTGAGAAAAAACACTTCACATAACTTCTCATAACTTCTCATAACTTCTCATAAGTTCACATAAGTTCTCATAATTTCTCATAACTTCTCATTAATCAATTCCCATTTTTTTCCTTTCGAAAGAGAAATTTTTTTAGCCATTCTTAAGCTTTGAAGTAAATTTGTGATTTTAAAGAATTTAGCTTTATCGTCCAAAACATTTGATAATTTATCCCAAAGCAATCCTTCTATTTGCTTTCTAGTAGCAGCTTTCCATCTCAGTAAATAATCTAATATCATTTTTTTACAATATTCGTCATCAAAACCTTTGTTACGAATATATTCTGCTTTTAGTTCTGCATCATCAGTAGGCTCAATTACCAAAGATGATAAATATATATTAGGCTTTCTTCCTTCAATAAATTTTTCTTTTTTTAAATAGTTATATTCATCATCAGTAACTGCTTTCTGCTTCTGTACTTTATCTAATATTAATGTATCTTCTAAGCTTAACGATGGGTTTTTAATAAGTATTCTTGCAAAATCTTCATTCAATATTTTTCCCGTAATCGTCGCTTTGCATTTTCCATCACTAAAATCAAAATCGGGCATTGGGAAAAAACGTTGCTTTTGAAAATTAAACAACTTACGAATACCGCCACCTTGTGTTTCTATCATATCCAAATTTTTCATGGCTGCCACTAAAAATGGATTTCGATAATTTTCTTCTGGCGTATCTCTTAATACTACATCTTCAATAGACTTTGGTAAAAAAGTGCCATAGTTTGAAAATACCAAATGGTCATCTTCAAACTCTACTACATTTATATATCCTTTTTTTGAATAATCTTGATGAGCAATAGCATTATTTAATGGCTCTCTAATATTAAATGGTTCATAGCGCAAAAATTCGTCAGGGAAAAGTGTTCCATCTCTTAGGTAAACGTATTTTAAATTTCTTATGCTTCTGTAAACTTCATCTACTGCTAGTATTAGAGGGATAGAATAAACTTCATAGCTCTTATCTTGATTTGTAACAGTTCTTAAATTCCATCTTACTTTTACGGTAGAGCCAAGATAATGTTCAGACTCTTCTTTACCCAACAATATTAGTGCGGTTCTAGTTATTTCTCCTTTAATGGTGAGCTTTGCTTTATCTAAAAATTTTGCATCATTCCAAGTAGGCAATTCTTGTGCATATTTAAGGTTTCTTTTTGCAAATTCTATTCTAGCTTTTTTTAGTGCCTCATCATCTAAATCTTTAATAGTGGCATCTGCAACAATTATGGCAGTCCAATCTTCCATATTTGATTGTTCCCTAATCCTTTCTAACTCTACAATATTTAATGCCCCCAAACTTTCGCCATCTCTACCATAATAATGTCCATCATAAGCGACAGGCAAGCCTTTTGGTGCAGCAGGTATTTCAAATAAAATTATCCTTCCTTCTTCTAAAAACAATTCATGTATTTCTATAAAAGTTAATCTATTCGAAATCTTATCTGCTATCTCTTTTTTTAAGCCATCAAGTTCACTTCTTTTCGTTCTAAAATTTGTACCTACAATTTTATGTTCATTATTTTCTACTCCAAAAACCAACCAAGCACAATCCGCTCTTTGCAAATTTGCTTCATTTGCAAGTGCAGAAAAGTATTTACCAAGTTTACCAAAATCATATCCACTTTTAGCTTCCTTAAACTCTACAATTTCATTTTCTGCTTGTAAGCTTAGTAATTGTTTTAATTTTTTATGTAGCTCTTGTTCAGTCATATCAATTTTACGAATCCAATAATTTTTTTCTTACAATTTATACTCTGCTTTTAAGCCCCTCCTTCGGAGAGCCTGTTCCGACTAAATCGGAAGGTTTGGGGAGGCTTCCACCATCGTCAATATCGTTCCCACTCCCACCGCTTCATCTGCATCATCAAAAATTTCTACCAGCCATTTTACTATTCCCTTCGGTATATCTTGCCCTTGTACAAAAGCTACATCAGGGTTTACATCTTTTAACTCTTGTGGTATTTTTTCTTTAC
>JAYVID010000140.1:0-15064 GCA_043770525.1 Ferruginibacter sp. | reverse complement strand
TTTTAACTTGTCAATTTTGTTTTCAAAATTGACATCTTTCAAATCTTCTTCTATTGTATCAAATTCATTTTTAAAAACGCTTTTTACAATTTGCCCTGCTTTTAATAAATGTAATTGATCACAGGTTTCTTTTAAGGTAGAAAAAATATGAGAAGATATGATGATAATTTTATTGAGTGATTTTAATTTTAGGATAACTTCTTTTATGAGTAAATTACTTTGCATATCCACACCATTAAAAGGTTCATCTAAAATAAAAACCATGTTTTGTTGTAATAAAACTGCTGTAATGGCAAGTTTTTTCTTCATCCCAGTAGAGTATGTTTCTGCATATTCGTTTAATGGCAAGTCAAAAATATTTTGATCCTCAATATTATCTAATTTTATTTTGCGTGCATTGCACACTAGTTCTAAATACTCTTTACCCGTTATCTTACTAAAGAAAAATAAATCTGTTGGCAAAAAGCCCAATACATTTTTTAAAATACCATTGCTGTATGTTACGGCTCCATCATAATTTTCTAACCCAGCTAAGCAATTAAACAACGTAGTCTTTCCTGCACCATTTTCTCCAATGATGCCATATACTTTGCCTGGTTCAAAAGCTACGCTGATGTTTTGTAACACTTTATGCTTACCAAAAGATTTTGAAAGATTTGTAATTGTAATCATTTTAAAATAGCCTGCAAACTTTTAATGGATTGAAAATAAAATACAAAAGCAAAAACAATAAGTAGCGGTGGAAACCAAGCAGAAAACATTAATGCCATTGCCTTTGTAGGGCTTATGGCTATTGGAAAAGATGCATACTTGCTTAGCAAACTGGTGAGTACAAAAAATAAGCCTGCACAAAAAAGAAAACCAATTGTTGAAATACTTTGAGGGAAGCGAATACAAAAAGAAACTACTATAGGCAATATTAAAAAGCAAAAATGCATAACTGCTATTACTATTTTCCTGTGTATAAAAGCTCTTGCACTAATGGCTGATTGCCAAACATAAAAAACAGGCTCTGGCTTTGCATAAAAAGTACTGCACACAAATGAAAGTAAAATAATAACAGCATACCCTAAACCCACATTGCTTTCTTTAACAGCCATAAATGCTATAAAGTAAGCTGCAAGAATTATTAAAATAGATTTCCGAAAGCCAACTATAAACTCAAAAGGTTTTTTATAAAATGGAGTAGGCAAAACGAGATTAAAATTATTATTGGTTTTTATAAATACAAGTAATGCAGCACAAAATGGCAACAATAAAGCAACCAAAAAAAACTGTTTAAACAAAAGAAAAATAATAAAAGGAATGATAACAGATACATTTTCTACAACTCTAATTTTTAAATACTCATTTTTAGGATAAGCCACTTTTAAAAAATCATTTCTGCTTTTTGTCGCAAGTATTGTAACAAAACTGATCGATATTATTGCATAAAAATATTGAGGGTAAGGAAGTTTTACAAATATAGAAAAAGAGAAAAGTACAAAAGACACAAATACAAAAGCTAATCCTAGTAAGGGCTCTATACCAAAATCTTTTAGTTGGCGCTGAATTAATTTGTATTGCAGTTGTAAATATTGTTTCATTGTTAGTTATATGGGTTGTACCATTCCTATGGGTTGCACTCTTCCCGGGTTGCACCATATCCATGGGTTGCACCCATGGTTACTAAAGGGAAACTCCGTTGGAGTTATTAGTGCATAATCTACTACTTAATCTAGTGCATAATAAAAGATGAATAAAGGTATACCGTTGAATGGAGCGTCGCCAATGAAGTTCCACATAGCTGCTTCTTTGCTGGTAAAATAATCAAAAATATTTTTTAAAAATATTTTTTTTATCGCTTAAATCTTTGCTAAGTTCTTCGAGCCTACCTTCTCCAATTCTTAGAGAAGGGCAAGGGTTGAGGAAGAACAAGGGTTGAGGTTTACCTTTCATTCATACCCTTTACAAAATCGCTTACCAAATAACTAATAAGCTTACCTGTGCTTTCATCTTTTCTTCCATCGCTCAGTTGTGATGCACCTTCGCATATATGAAGGTACGCTGCACGTGCATGCCTAGCTGTGTAGGTAACGTATTGCCTAGCGAGCAAAGCACTTATGCCTGATGGGGTGTGTGCACTACTCAATGCATTTTGCACTGCATCTAAATCTAGTTCAATGCCTGTATAAGTATCATGCGTAAAATCTACGGCTTGCCCCACAGCCTGCATAAAACTTTTTCTTTCTCTTAAAAAAATATCTTCATAAGAAGTGTATTGCATAAATGGGTTCGATTGTATATCTACCAATACATTTTGTGCAACATAATTTTCGTGCAGTCCTACAATAGCGTATTTGCCAAGGTATCCATCACTTTCTGCATATCTAAATGCATTGCCACTGTGGCGTCCTTCCATGGTTCTATAATCGGTGTGTGCATCTAGATTGATGGCATTTAATTGTGCTAGTGGCACTTCGTTATTTTTAAACAATCCTTTGGAGACACCTTTCAATAAAGGGTATGCATTGTTATGCCCACCTCCAATTACTATAGGAAATTTTCCTGTAGCAGCAACTATCTTCATCAAGGTTTCTACTTCTTCATCGACTGTATTTACTGCATGGCGGTAAGCATTTATTTTTTCTTCTTCGTTAAATGCATTGTTTTCTATTAGGTATTTTAAATCTCCAAAATCAAAATGGCCTAATAATAAAATATCCTCTCCACTACAAAAATCATTACTCTGTATATTTAAAAAAGCTTGTAAAAAAGATGTCCAACTACTATCTGCTCCACCTACACCAAGATTAGCTTTTACGCCAATATCTTCTGGCACCCCCACTATTACATATTTTGCACTTGATTGTTGTAGTACATTTGGCCACTCCCCTTCTTTGGTGGTTTGTATACGCTCTCCCATTTTAGTTTCAAAACGTCGAGGATTTGTAAGTGCAATAAGCTCTTTTTTACTGTAAAATTTAAAGTGTTTCATATATTGATTAATTTAGGATCACATAAAATGTTTAGAACATAAATTTAGGGTGAAAATATTATAAAAAACAATTAAATTATGAAGATAAAGATGATTATATTGTTTTGTTTTGCATCGCAAAATTGTAGCCACAGATTCATGGTTTAAAAAGCTTCGCTTTTGTTTTTGTGCCGTGAAGGCGTTTTATATCCATGGGTTTCACCCATGGTTACTCAAAGTGAACCTCCCGAAAAATCGGGACAAGCTCGTTGGGGTTCTTCGTTAAGTTTGTATGTGTATTTATGGTACATAGCAGAATAAACTAACTAATTACCCTTACAACATGAAACTTTGAACCTTGAACTTTGAACCTTTACGCCCACCTTCCCTTCACCATTACCTTATCAATATTATTCATGCTAAAGTTGTAAAACAAATATGCAATAGAAGGGATTTTTTTTGTGAAAATTAAATCTGCTCTTTTGCCAATCATAATGGAACCGGTTTCTGTTTGGCACTCCATGGCATAAGCACCGTTTATGGTTGCTGCATTTATAACTTCTTCGGGTAGCATTTTCATTTGTATACAGCTAAGTGCAGCTACAAAATTGATGTTGCCGCTGGGTGAAGAGCCTGGGTTAAAATCGGATGCGAGTGTGACAGCCGCTCCTGCTTGTATGAGCGCACGTGCAGGTTGCATAGGCATGCGAAGGAAAAATGCAGCAGTTGGTAGTAATGTAGCTGCCCCACTAAAATTGCCTAACAATTTTATTTCTCCCTCTGTTAAAGTTTCTAAATGATCTAACGAAACAGCATTGTTTGCAATACCTACTTCTATACCACCAATACTGTTTAGCTGGTTTACATGCAGCTTAGGTTTTAACCCTACTGCTATACCTGCCTTGCATATTTCATTTGTTTCTTCAGGCGAAAAAAATCCTGTTTCACAAAATACATCTATATAGTCTGCTAAATTTTCCTTAGCAATAATGGGCAGCATTTCATTTTTTATTAAATCAATATACCCTCTATGGTTTTCTTTGTATTCTATAGGGTATGTATGGGCTGCAAGAAATGTTGCTTTTATTAAAACATCGCTATTTTCTTTTAATCGTTTTATTACTCGTAGCATTTTTATTTCTCCTTCTACACTTAATCCATATCCGCTTTTTATTTCTATTGAAGCTGTGCCTAATTTGGTTAGTTCTTTTATTCTTGCTAAAGCGTTTTCGTACAATTCATTTTCGTTGGCTTCTTGTAGTTTTTTTGCTGAGTTTAAAATACCGCCACCTTTTGCAGCTATTTCTGCATAAGTTAACCCATTTATTTTATCCACAAATTCATTTTCTCTACTACCTGCAAACACAATATGGGTGTGGCTATCGCACCAAGCGGGCATTACCATCTGCCCACTTACATCTTGCACATTTTTAGGTAGCTGTGGTATTTTTATTTCCAACTCGTACATGTAGCCAACATCTGCAATCAATCCATCTTCTACCAATAAGTATGCATCTTCCATTATTGGGAGTTCTGCTAAAGCTTCTCCTCTTAGTTGTTCGTTTGTTTGGCGAACGTTTATGAGTTGGGAGATATTTATGAAGAGGGTTTGTTGGTGCATGGGTATAAGCTTAATTATTGGAAGTGCAGTCTAAGGCAAATTGTTTAATTCTATCTATATATTATTTACTTTTTTGTTTTAAGTTTTTACTCATTCTTTCTACTATGTGTTTTTTGTTTAGTGCTTTACTATCTGCCTTTCCATACTCTTCTAAACCACTATAAGAAATAGCTTCAATCCACATTTTGTATTTTTCATTTGTTGTATCAGTATCCATATAATTAAAAAACTCTTTAGGAAATTTTTCTGCATATTCTCTTGATGGTGTCCCAAGCAATTCCCATAAAGCTCCATCCGCAACTGAAATCGTTTTATTTAAACACCATCTATAAAATGGTCTTAGTTTATCATTATCCGTTGTAACCAATTTAAGTAGTTCATGTGTTGCACCATCATCTGTTGGTCTAAAATATCCATAATAAAATTCATATCCAATTCTCGAACACTCTTCGTCATCTATATAATAACTCACAGGCTTATGCCAAATACTATCAATATTTGGATCATGTGTAAGTCCAAAACCATCTTGCCAATCACTTTTGATATTATTGTTAATATAAATTGTATCGTGAATGATTTTCTTATTAACTTTTGCATCTGAAACTTTTTCTTGGTTTATTTTACAAGAGAAATTTGCAATAATTATAAATAATAAAATAAAAAATATTTTCATAAAACAATCAATTACGATTCTTTGCATTTTGTCTTACTGCTTTTACTTCGTTTGTAATTTCATCCATTGTCATATTTGAAATGCCATATTTTTCTGAAAGTTGCAAGCATTTATCTAAATTTTGGCGATATAATTCTTTACTTATTAAATTAATAAAATCAGTACAAGTAAACTTTTCACCTTTTAAACCAAATTTATGATATTCAATATCCTAAATGAAAACATTTAATGTTCTCATAATATTTTATAACCTTATTTCTTCAATTACGGCATCACTAAAAGAACCTTTAAAATGTTCTAAAAAAATTTGGCTTTGAGCAAATGAAAAATCTGATAAAGAAAGTACTTTATCAGAATCAGTTTGAATCTCTTCTAAAAAAGTTACAATTACTTTTACTGGCATATTTGATATGTAATCTTCATCAAGTTTTAAATAACCATTTTGATATGTTCCTGTTACAGCTACCATATTTTATTATTTTATAAAATAAAGTTAATAAAATTATTCAAAGAACGCTTTTAATAGGATATATTGAGAATTACCGTTTGTAATTATCAATTCCGTTACAATTCTTCATACAATTCCTTACAAAACCCCTCCAAACCTGGATCCCTAGCCCCCATCAACAACAGTACACAATCATCGGTAATATGTGCTCTCATTTCTTGCAACAAATTATTTCTTTCTTCTACAAAAAAAGCATTTTTCCCTAAGGCTTTTATATCGTTAATTAAATCATTTGCAGAAATATCTTTTACAGCAGTACCACCAGCATAAAAAATTTCGCTCATCCATATTTCATCTTGTAGGCGCAGGGAGGCTGCTATTTCTTTTACAAAATCGTTTCTCAAAAAACGTGTAGGACCATACCCATGTGGCTGAAACCATGCAATTACTTTTTTAGCTATTGGTTGGCAAGCCATAATAGACGCTGCACATTTTGCAGGATTGTGTGCATAATCATCTATTACTTTTATGCCATTTTTTTCACCAAGCAATTGATGCCTTCTGTAAATGCCTTCATATACGGCCAACCCTTTTGCACAATCCTCTAGCGATACACCAATAATACTTGCTACAGCCGTTGCTGCCAAAGCATTTTCCATATTGTGTTTACCTATTGTTTTTAAATTAAATGGCACATCGTTTATGGTAAAACTAATATTCATGCCGCTTTGCGAAAGGTTTTTAGCAACAAAACCAGCTTCATTTTCATCAGACGAAAAATCGTTTTTTATATTGTTAGATAATGTAGCAGATAATTTATTGGAACGATTTACTACAAAAGCACTTTTTGTATTTGTTCTAAAAGTTGTAAAAATATCAAGCAACTCATCTATTTCTTGATGATCTTTATCTATGTTAAGCAGCAAGCCAATTTCAGGGTGATATTTAACAATTGAGCCATCGCTTTCATCTGCCTCAATAACGAGCCACTCTCCTGCTCCCACTTTTGCATTGCCTATTTTTCCTTCATTAATAATACTTACCAAACCTGCACCACTAATAATCCCAGGCTCAAGCCCTGCTGTTTCTAATATTTGATACAACATACCACCCGTGGTACTTTTACCAGATGTGCCTCCCACAGCAATCGTCTTTTTTGTATCAGCTATTAAAGCCAATAAATCGCTTCGCATAATGATGGGAATACCCAATTGCTTTGCTGCATGCACTTCTGGTACGGTATCTTCAATAGCAGTTGATACAATTACTAGTTCAATTTCTTTTGTAACCCCACCAGCATCTTGCGGAAAACAAATGATTCCCTCTGCTCCTAATTTTTCTTGAGTTTCGTTAAATTTTTCTTTTGCAAAATACCGATCACTACCACTTACATTATGCCCAGTACCCACTAAGTATTGTGCAAGCGCACTCATACCTACTCCTGCCACTCCTATAAAAAAGAAATTATTTATGCCGTCTAAAGATTTTATTTGTTCCAAAGTATTGTTATGTTTTATTGATGCGCTAATTTACAGCTATATCCAATGTATTTATGAATTGCTTGGATATCTTTTTAACATTTGAGAAAAAAACTTTTATTTATTGAAAAACGTACATCATAAAAAAAAATATAATGAAAATAATAGTAAGCACATTAATAGCAATTACACTTTTTACTTCTTGTGCTCAATCACAAAATAACAAACTTAAAATTCCTACGGCCACATCTACAAAGCCCATAAAAGGGGAAGCCGTAGCTACATTTGGAGAGGGGTGTTTTTGGCATGCAGAAATTATTTTTCAAAGCTTAGAAGGAGTGAGAGATGCAGTTTCTGGATACGCTGGTGGTACTAAAGTAAACCCAACGTATGAAGAAGTATCAAGCAAAACTACAGGGCATGCAGAAGTGGTAAATGTATATTATGACCCTACTAAAATTTCTTATACTACTTTGGTGGCAGCATTTTTTGCCAGTATGGATCCAACACAATTAAATAGACAAGGAAATGACGAAGGGTCAGAATACCGTTCAGTAGCTTTTTATAGAAATGATAGTGAGAAAGCCATTGTACAAGCGGAAATAAAAAGATTGACTGATGCTAAAAAATATAAAAGTAAAATTGTTACACAGGTTGTGCCGTTTACAAAATTCTATCCAGCAGAAGATTATCATCAAGAGTTTGTAGCAAACAATCCTAACCAAGGTTATGTGCGGGCAGTATCAATACCTGAATATTTAAATTTTATAAAGAGTTTTAAGGGGAATTTTAGGAAACTATAATATTATTCCAAAATTTCCAGCATCTTCAAGTAATCATACTGCTCATCTTCATGCATACCACTAACTGCTTTTTTTATTTTTTTTAATTGAGATAAATAAATATTATGCAGTGCTGTATTTCGCTTTAGATCTAAATTTAAGTCATTTATTTTTTCGCACACATGTATTAAAATATCTGGCTCAGTTGTGATAGAATTGCTGTATTTTATGTATTTATTAGCAATTCGAACAATTTTACGAATTGTTTTTTTTGCAAAATACAGCTGGGTTTTATTTACGGTTTCAAAAAGTTCATTCAATAATTCTTTTACACTATTTATGTATGATTTTTCATCACTTTCTTCAAACATTAAGTAAGTAAGTAATTCTTTATTCTCTTTTTTAAACTTTGTGAGTTGTAAACAAAGCTCTAACAATTTTGCTGGAGGGGTATTTTCAAGTTCAGTCTTAATTTCTTTTAGTGAGGCAGTTTTCATTTATAACCAATTAAAAAAGCGATGCAACAAATATGTTACACCGCCTTCTAGCTTATTTTAATAAATTTATTAAATTAACCTTTTAACAAACCAGACAAGGCATCCATAATTCCACCTCCCCCTTGCTGAGGTTGTTGTTGCTGTTGTGCTTGTTGTGTATTGCCTCCACCAGTAAAAGCAGCTGCAAGATCTGCCAAGTCTACATGGCCATCATGGTTTTTATCTAATGCATTTCCGCCAAACTGTGCAATTAAACTGCCAATATCCATACCACCAGTTTTGCCTCCACTTAAGCCATTAAAAATACTTTGAATACCCAAGCCACCATTACCAGCGTTAGCATTGCCACCGCCGCCAACTAATTTATTTAATACCATAGGCAAAAGCATACTAGCTATTCCACCAGCTTGGTTGCCACCAATGCCAAATTTATTCATTAGTGTGCCTACTAAGTTAGAAGACATGTTTTGTGCTACAGGATGGCTATTAATATCAGCACCAGCTTTATTCTGGTTAAATAAATTTAAAACCTGTGCAGCACCATTACCACCACCGCCTAGCATTCCTTGGAGAGTACTCATTATAGAATTTGTAGCCTCATGTTGTACAGCTTCATTGTGTTCGTTTGGAACATCAGTATTATTCACAATAGCTTCTTGTGAATTACCTTTTACTAAATTTAATAATTCTTCAAACATTGTTTTTAGGTTTTATGATTAAAAAATAAATATAGCTACTTATTTTGAAGTTACACACTTTTTCAGGTTATATTTTGTAACAATTTTTTATGAATCCTTCTTAAAAATTAGAATACTATCATCTTCCAAGTATAAATACAATTTACTTTCTTTAAAATAATAATCAACAAAATGATTTGAAATTAAATTTTTCACTATTGATTCGATGGATTTTGATTTGCATTTTTTTGAATTACTTGTAACTGCATCAAAATGTATTCTTTTCCCTTCTACTTGTATATTGGCTATAAAATTGGCACAGCCATTATTACCAACTACCTTTTTGTTAGTTAAACTTATTTCTATAAATGGAACTTTTTTGTATTCACTAATTATTACTTTTTCACTCCCAATCATATCTAAAATCCATTTTTCTTCCAGTTTAGTATCCTGCAAAAAAAAGCCACAGCCTTCATAAAATATATTCTTGAATTTTACAGTAGTACTTACTTTATTCTTCTCATTACTTAACGCACATTTTTTTTCTGATACAAGTATTTCAATATTAAAATTTTTGCAAGTATAAAGTATGTTGTTTTCTACTTTATTTTTCTCAAATCGATTAAAAGCAATTTTAATATTATTTTCTTCTGCTTCAAATCTAACTGTATCATCAAAACTCATTTGCAAATTCCAATTTACTGGAGTATGTCCTGTACCAATAAAAGTAACATTTTGTTCTTGTAAATTTATAGTAACTTTTTTGGTACTGTCTAAAACTTTAAAATTTTTATTTCTACTAATTAAGCTATCATGGCTGGAGTTACATGAAAAAAAAGAAAATATTATTAGTACAAAAAAAAATTTAATCATTATATATAATTAATTATAAATTAAAAGTAATTAATTATATCAATTTAACTTGCATCTTGATATTTTTTGTGCAAAACTATTGGATAATTACAAAAAGTAGTTTAGCTAATTGCAAATATGAGAATTTATTATAACTACTTCAACCCTGCGTTTATCAAGTAAGGCTCTATTTTCATTTCGTGGCCTATCATATCTTTAAATGCTTTATTTAAATCTACACTATTACCTACTGATAAAATGTATTTTCTAAAACGTTCACAGTTTGCTCTTGTCATACCACCATTTGCTTGTAGCCAATCAAATACATTGTAGTCTAAGGTTTTGCTCCATGTATATGCGTAATAGCCTGCGCTATAGCCGCCTCCCCATATATGTGCAAAATAGGGTGTGTGATAGCGGCTTGGTACTTCCTTTACAAGCAAACCATATTTCGTTAAAGCATTTTTTTCAAATTCAAGTGTTGGTTTAAAATCACTTTCTTTTTCTACACTGTGCCAAGCCATATCTAATGTAGCTGCCGCAAGCAATTCTGTTACGATATAGCCTTTATTAAACGTTTCGGCTTTTTTTATTTTATCTATTAATGCTTGTGGTATTACTTCTTTGGTTTGGTAATGCACTGCATAGTTTTTTAAAACTATTGGATCTAGTGCTGCATGTTCATTTATTTGAGAAGGAAATTCTACATAATCTCTTGGTACTGCTGTACCTGAAAGTGTAACGTATTGTTGGTTTGCAAACAAGCCATGTAATGTATGCCCAAACTCATGAAACATTGTTATTACATCATCAAAACTTATTAGAGATGGATTGCCATTTACTGGTTTTGCAAAATTAAATACATTTACAATTACTGGTTTTTGTTTTAAGTAGTGCGATTGGTTTACGAAATTATTCATCCAAGCACCACCACTTTTATTATCTCTTGTATAAAAATCTAAATAATAAATAGCCATACTTTTTCCATCTTTATCAAACACTTCGTAGGCTACAACATCTTCATTATATACTGGCAGGTCTTTTCTTACTTTAAATGTAATTCCATACATCTGCTTTGCAGCAAAGAAAACCCCTTTCTCTAATACAGTAGTAACCTCAAAATATGGCTTTACTTCACTTTCATCTAAATCGTATTTTGCTTTGCGTACTTGCTCACTGTAAAAATCCCAATCCCATGGCTCCAATTTAAAATTACCATTTTGTGCATCTATCAAATCTTGTATTTCTTTTGCTTCAATTTTAGCCTTTGCAACAGCTGGAGCTGCTATCATTGCAAGCAAATCCATTGCAGGCTTTGGTGTTTTTGCCATTTGATCTTGCAGTTTCCATTCAGCAAAACTTTTCTTACCCATTAATTTTGCTTTTGCTAATCTTAATTTTGCCAATTGCTCTAATATACTTCTTGTGTCTCCATCATCTCCATTCTCAGCTCGCTTCCAAGATGCGTTAAACAATTTTTCTCTTGAGGCTCTGTTTTTTAAACTTTGTAAAGCTGGTTGTTGTGTGGTGTTTATTAAACCTATCGCATATTTGCCTTCTTTACCTGCCTTGGTAGCTTTCTCTTTTGCTGCGGCTATTTCATCTTTACTCAATCCATCTAAGTCTGCTTCGTTATCAAAAAATACGGTTCCATTTTTTCTAGCTACTAAAAGTTTGTTACTAAATTGTGTACTTAATGTAGCTATGTCTTCATTTATCTTTTTCATTTTTACTTTATCTGCTTCTTTTAAGTTAGCGCCTGCCAACTCAAATTGTTGCAAATAATATTCCGTTAGCTTTTTATCTTCTCCTTTTAGAGTAGCCATATTCAACGCTTTTATGCGATTGTATATTTTACTATTTAAGTATAATTTATCATTGTGTGCAGAGAATTTAGAAGCATATTCCTCTTCTATAGCTTGTAAAGTGGAGTTGGTATTAGAGCCTGTTAAATTTCCAAAAATACTAGTAGCTCTTCCTAAATCTACACCACTGGTTTCTATAGCCAATACGGTATTGGCAAAAGTGGGTGCAGCTGTATTGTTTGCTATTTTTTCTATTTCTGCATCATGCACTTTTATTCCGTAATCAAATGCTGGTTTAAAATGTTCATCTTTTATGATATTAAACGTTGGTGCTTGATATTGCAATGTACTTTTTTGCAACAATGGATTCGTTTTTTTTATAGCATCATTTTGTGCAGATGACATTTTAGACATAAGAATAACTTGTATTAAAATACATATTTTATAAAATGATATTTTCATGATTTAATTTTTTACAAATATACCAAATAACTCTTGCCCTGCTCTTGGTGTAATAGAATTATAGCAAGTTTCAAATTTTTTTATTTTGAAATATGGATTTAAATAAGTGCAATATTCATCTTTACATCCACCAAAGGGGCGCTTATCCATATTGCCTTTTATCAAAGGAATGTCAAACCAAAGTCCTACAAGTTTTCCTTTTGGGTTTAATAATTTTACCATTTGTGAGCCATACAATTGCCTGTTTTGTTTAGTAGGTTCAAATGAGCAGAAAAAAGTTTGCTCTAGTATTAAATCATATTTTCCTTTATGTTCAAAAAAATTAGTTTCTATTAATTGCTCCTTTGGGAAATGAGGATTTCTATCTAAAAAATTTTGTAACGGAATAGAAGATATGTCCATTACAAAAACGTTTTTAAATCCTTGTGCATATAAGTACTCAGCTTCGTACGCATTACCTGCGCCCGGAATTAAAATTTTTATTTCTTTATTTTCTATTTGGTCTATGTATTCTTTTAATGGTGTTGAAGGTGCGCCAATATCCCAACCTGTACTTTCTATTTGGTAGCGATTGGTCCAATAGTTTTCTTCTTCTTTGGTGTTTGTAGCACTCATTTTTATAAATTTTTATTAAATAGTTTTAAAGATATTTTGTTCGGTAAGTTTTTCTCTCAACCAATCAGAATCGCTTACTTCAATATTTTGTATTTGCGCTTTTGATAATGTTTTGTTGCACATTAATGCAAATCTCACCTTTTCAGATTTATCGTTGCTTAAATTTTTTATTATTTCTGTTGATATTTTTCGTTTACTAGCTACTGCACTTCTTACATTTTCATCTGTATCTGTTGCTAGCAGTTCTAAAATTTTTACAGAAATTTTTTTATTATGAATAACCCATTTTTTATATTCAGGATAGTTTTCAATAATTTCTTGCCAAACAATATTATCAGCACCTTCATTTGTGGCTCGCCCTTGTTCAATAGGATTTTCACTGTTTCTACAATCAATAAACTCTTTCGCTGATGTAAACATTTCTATTGCTTTTTATTATTCTTTAAAACAGATTTTAAATCAGCATCAAATACTACAATTGTATTGATTTATAAATAATAGCTTTTTCATAAATTTCTAAAGTAGTAAGTTCAGGTTTTGTATTAAAAATATAATCAATAATTTTTGGGTCGTTAAATTCTTTTCTTAAATAAATTATATCTGCATTTTGTTCTTCTTCAGTGCCATTAGCTTTTAGTAATCTGTTGATGTATTGTAAATGCGTGGCTTTTTTATGAGCGTCGTCTAGCATTGTACCAACTCCATAAGTAGCATTCAGTAATTCTAATGTTTCTGTTTTGGAATATAAAATATTTTCATCATCCTCATAATAGCAATAACCATCGTTTATCATTAAGTATAAATTTTGCTTAGCACGCTGCATTGCAAATGATAATGCCTGCATAGATGTTTGCCCAAATAGTGTTTGATTTACTTCACCATAGCCATTCATTATTAAAGTACATTCCCAAACGTTTTCATTAGAAATGGGTTGATGAATTTCTACTTCAATTAATCGAGTATCATTTTCTTTTTTATAATGATTTTTTTCGGATGCTATTATATTTTGTAACATAGCGTTTAGAGGTTTAGCGATTTTCATTATTTCAGATTATACGTAAAACGCATATTTTTTATTACTTCTAATGCTTCATTTTTATACATTTCATCTGTTTTTAGATGGGTTCTATTTACTATAATAATGTACAAATTTAATCCATCTTTGTACGGAGCTATTAAAGTCTTTTCCCATTCATATTCATTAATTCTACATTCAAATTGCAAGTCTTGATGCTTAAAGTCGAAAGGCGTTATAGCACTTCTTTCGCTAAAAATCGCCTCCGCAGAGCGTTTGGTTAAGCCAATATGTATTTCTGCTTTTTGCAACCAATTAGTAGAAATTAGTAGTTGCTTTCGATACATAGAAAGCAGGGGGAAATCAACGTCATCATTTTTAAAATTCACTTCCCAATCTTTATCTGTAAGTTTTTTTTCTTGCATGATTTTTATTATTTGCTTACAATCTAAATGCCAATCTTCTGGTTCTTCAAACGCAATACCTACAATAGGATTATGGTAGTGCACTCTTTTTCTTAAATCTTTTTCTTCAAATAGCAAAGGTTGAGCCATAATATTCAAATCGCTAGCTAAGATTTTTCTACCAATGATTTCATCGCAATATGGAACTTCGTACACATCATTTGGCATTTTAAAAAATCGATTATCTTTGATTTTGCTTTTGTCAAAAACAAAATTATACGGAATCTGCTCTCCATTTTCATCGTATGTAAAATCTTCTAATTGACTATCTTCTCGGTTTAAACAATCATTTTTGGAGAGAAAAATCCATGCAAAATAAGGTACATCGTTTATAGTTGCTGGCAGTAGAAGTGTATTTTCAAAAACGGCTGCATCAAAATAATTTTTGAACTTTTCGCTTATGAAATAAATATCTGCAGGAGCTTGAATAAAATCTTTTTTAAGAATTTTATTTGTAGATAATTTTAGATGTACAGGTTTATAATCAGTTGCAGGCATTTTGCCTTCGCCAATGTTTCTAAATATGCTCCAATCAATACCGTCATTTAAACCGCCATATAAATTGGTTTGATTGTGGTCGGCCATAGACTGCCAAAGTTTGAATACGTTTTTATCAGGCATATTTTTATTTTTTTAATATTGAGTTGAAAGAATTATTCATTCTATAAATTATTTGTTGGTCTTGCAATATGGGTTTTTCATAGTTGTTTAAATCACTG
>JAYVID010000139.1:0-40808 GCA_043770525.1 Ferruginibacter sp. | reverse complement strand
CGATGGTTTGCCAAATGCAATGGTAGAAGCCATGCTGATGGGTGCTTTTCCTATACAAACCGATACAAGCTTAGCAGACGAATGGATAACAGATGGAGTTGGCGGTTTTATCGTACCTGCTGATGATGTGGCGTTGATAGCAGATAGATTGATGCAGGCATTAACAAATGATGCATTGGTAGAAAATGCTGCATTGATTAATTATGAAAAAATTGCTACCAATTTAACTTATGGAATGATACAAGAGAAAACGGTAAAAATGTATAAGCAGTTATTTGAGTATAACAACGCAAACAATATTGCCCATGCTTAGTGTTTGTATCATTACATACAATCAAGAAAAGTATATAGCACAAACCCTCGATGGAATTTTAATGCAGCATACCAATTTTGAATTTGATGTAGTGATAGGAGAGGATTGCTCTACAGATAATACAAAAAATATAATTCTACAATATGCATCTCAATATCCTGACAAAATAAAATTACTACCTCGTACCCATAATTTTGGGGTTAGAAAAAATTTTGAACAAACATTGTTGGCTTGTACAGGAAAATACATTGCCATTTGTGAAGGTGATGATTATTGGACAAACATAAATAAACTACAAAAGCAAGTTGATTTTTTAGAAGCAAATGAAGACTATAAAATTTGTTTTCATAACACAGCCATTGTTTATGAAGATACTGGCAAATCTGAAAATGCCAATAAGCCTGATCAGCCTATTACTACAAGCATGATTGATTTAATAGATCATTGGTATATGATGACTTGTAGTATGGTATTTAGAAATGAAGTAAAGGTTTTTCCTACTTGGTTTACAAAAGCATTTAATACAGATTATGCTTTACAAATGCTCATAATAGGCAATGGGGGTAAAATTGGTTATTTACCTGATAACATGGCGGTGTATCGTAAGCACAGCGAGGGTGAGTCTGTACGAACATGGGGCGCTGATCCCTATTTTTGGTTATTATTTTTGTTTAAAAATATAGATGCTACTTTTAATAAAAAATATCATACGCAAATACAAAAAAGAGAAAGAGAGATTGTAAGAATATTGGCATCTTACTACAAAACAAAACTTATTACCTCAAGCGACGGTATAATGATTAAAGCAAAAAATTTGTTAAGGTTTTGTTTTATGAAATTATACATCCCTGGTTTGTATTATTCAAAGTTTTTGAAGCAAAAAAATATGAAATCAACTTAAATGAATAGTAGAATACAAGTTTCAATTATTACGATTAATTACAATAATGCAAAAGGTTTGGAGAAAACAATTGCATCTGTAATAAAGCAAAAATTAGTAGCAAAAGAACATATTGTTATAGACGGTGGGTCAAATGATGATAGTAAACAAATTATTGAAAAGAATACCGCTAATATAGATTATTGGGTAAGTGAAAAAGATTTTGGCATCTATAATGCTATGAACAAAGGAATAGCAGTTGCTGAAGGTACTTATTTACTATTTTTAAATTCTGGAGATTATCTTTTAGGTGAAGATGCACTTGATGTTGTTTTTGCAAGCAAGAAAAATCAAGATATTTTGTATGCAAACTTAAAAACTGATACTAATCTTATTACTTTTCCTGCAATACTTAATTTTTCTTTTTTCTTTAGAGATAGCATTGGACATCCTGCTGCTTTTATAAAAAGACAATTATTTGATTTGTATGGTATGTACAATGAAGAAAATAAAATTGTATCTGATTGGGAATTTTTTATAAAAACGATATTGATAAACAAAGTTTCTTATGCATATATAAATAAGGAAGTTACTTTTTACGAGAGTAATGGTATTAGTAGTAATGCCCATTCAATAAAATTGCATGAGCAAGAAAGAGAAAATGTATTGAGAAAATACTTTTCAGCATTTTATCCTGCATTGATTTCGGAGCTTACAGAGCAACAGCAAGAGCTAAATCGTTATAAAAATTCTAGAGCAATAAAAAAAGTTACCTCTATTATGAGCTCTGGCTTATATCAGTTTTTTAAAGGTAAAAGTAGTGTTTTTTGAGAATAGCTTTTATTACTTATGAGTTTCCGCCAGATACCGGAAAAGGTGGTATTGGTACTTATACCTTGCAAATAGCTTCTTTGTTAGCAGCAAAAGATTTTGATGTACATGTTTTTTGTGCTACTGAGCTTCCGTCTTATAAATTAAATTTATCTGGTTTTAAAGTACATAAAGTTTGTAGTATTGATGTTATTGATTTTAGAACAAAAGTAATTCCTGTTTTTTCTGATGAACAAAATTTAGAGGCTTTTCAAATTATGGAATCTGCCGAAATTCATGGAAACGCATTGGAAATAAAAAAAGTATTTCCACAAATACCTTTAATAGTGAGATTGCATGCACCAAATTATTTGGTAGAAAGTTTGAAGAAAATGTATATTCCTTTTTTAGCAAAGTTACGTTATGTAGCAGGCGCATTAATACGTGGCAAATTTGATTTGGGTTACTGGAGAAAATACAATTATTTAAATGATGCAGATTTTCAGTTTACAAAAATGGCTGATGCTATTACTGTACCTTCAGAAACGATGAAACAATGGGCAGTTAATCAGTGGCATATTTTACCAAACGATATTACTATAATAGCTAACCCATTTATACCTGCTAAAGCATTATTAGAAATTCCAATTATTGAAAAAGATGAAAAAAATGAAATTGTTTTTTTTGGCAGATTGAATGTACTTAAAGGTCTGGTAAATGGAACACTTGCAATGAAAAAAATATTAGTGGAGTATCCTAATTATCGTTTTAAAGTAATAGGCGATGATGGACCAGGGCCAAGAACTGGGGAAAGTATGAAGCAATGGATGCAAAAAAAATTAAAATCTGTAAAAAATAATGTGTCGTTTTATGATGGGCAAGAGTATGAAAAATTACCTGCTGCTATCTCTAATGCCAGCATAGCATTGCTTCCAAGTTTATTTGAAAGTTTTTCTTATACTTGTGCGGAAGCAATGGCTGCGGGTAAAGCAGTAGTAGGAAGTAGCGGAACTGGTATGGATGATTTAATTCTACACAATTATAGTGGGCTATTGGTTAATGCTAATAGCAAAAAAGAAATTTATGAAGCACTTAAAAAATTAATAATAAATAAAGATTTTAGATACTCAATTTCAAATGCTGCAAGAAAAAGTATTTCTACCGCATTTAATGGAGATGTAGTTACAAGCCAGTATATTAATTTATACAAAAAAAATGTTGCCATTGCCAGATAAATTACAAGTATATCATTTTCACAATGGTAGTGGTGGAGGCATTTTATCGGTTATAAAAAATTTGATCAGTTTTTCTGATAATAGTAAAATTGAAAATCATATTATTTATACAATAAATAAAGATTTGCAAAATGAATTTAAAATTGAGAAAGTTGAAAAAGTAATAACAGAACAAGTCTTTTATTATTCAAGTAAAAATAATTTTTACTACACCTGTAATCAACTTGCAAAGCTTTTACCTAATGAAGATGCTTTAATTGTAGCGCACGACTGGATGGAGCTAGGCATGGTTAGTAATCTGGGATTACAAAATCGAGTAGTACATTATGTACATGGAGATTATGAGTATTATTATAATCTTGCTTTTAAAAACGCTAGCATAATAGATTCATTTATCACAGTTTCTAAAAGTATAAAAAATAATTTAATAAAAAAGATTGTACATAGAATCAATGATATTTCTTATTTACGTTTTCCTGTACAAAATGTAGAATCATTAGAAAAATCTACAAAATTTGGAAATAAAATAGTTTTTGTTGGAAGGTGTGAGCCTGCAAAAGGCTATTTTTTATTACCACAAATTGCAACAAAGTTAAATGCTTATTCAAAAAACTTCGAATGGCATATTGTTGGAGAAAAAAGTAAAAATAAAAAAGATGAACTTATCTGGCCGAATAATGTAAAAGTAAAATTTTATGGAAGTATTGACAATAAAAAAGTCTTAGAACTCTTAAGCAATATGGATTTTTTTTTACTTCCTTCAATTTCAGAGGGAATGCCTGTAAGTCTTATTGAAGCTATGAAAAGTGGAGTAATACCATTTGTAAACAATTGGGGAGAAGCTGTTTTTGAATTAATAGAAGTTGATAAAACTGGTTTTATTATTAAAGATAATGACGTTGATGAGTTTGTACGAGAGATTGTTTCTATATCTAATAATGAATCAAAAATGAATGAAATGAGACAGTTAGCTATTGAAAAGGCTAATAACTTATTTAATCCTCAAAAAAATGTACAAGCTATAGAAGCATTGTTTTTGACTATTGAAAAGAATTCAAAAAATAATGCTAATAAGAAATACGGTAGTAGGCTAGACCAACCATGGATACCAAATTTTATAACAAAAACAATACGCAGTTTTTTATATGGATAAGCCCCTTTTAAGTATATTAATGACTGCCTATAATAGGGAAGTGTTTATCTCTGAGGCTATAGAAAGTGCTTTATCATCTTCACTTGTAAATTTCGAATTAATTATACTAGACGATGCTTCTACCGATAATACTTTTAAGATTGCAAGTGAATTCGAGAATTTAGATAAAAGGATAAGATTATACAGGAATGAAAATAATTTAGGACAATTTGCTACAAGAAATAAAATTGTGAGTTTTGCAAGTGCTGAATACATTATGTGGCTTGATAGCGATGATAAAACATTTGATTTTAGTTTTAAATATTGTTTAGACGAAATGTTGGAGGATAAGCATGCAGATATTGGCATGCTTTGCTTTCATCCAGCTTTGTTTGGTAAAGTATTATCTCCTCAAGAGTCCATACAATATCATTTTAACCAAAAGCAGTTTTTAACTGTAGGGCCGAGTGGTACTATATTAAAAAAAAGTTTTTTTAATAAAATTGGTGGTTTTTCTGAAAAATATGGTCCTGCAAATGATATGTATTTTAATTTAAAAGCTGCATCGTTTGGAAATTTAAAGTGTTTAGAAAAAGTTTTTTTGTTTTATAGGGAGCATGAAGGGCAAGAAAGAAATAACCCTGCTAGTTATGTAAGTAATGGGTATTTGTATATGAACGATGCTTTAACAGATTTGCCTTTGTCTCTAACAGAAAAAGAAAAATCTTTTTTTAGTCGAAAAAATAAAAGAAGATTTATTGTAAATACTTTTAAATACTTTCTAAAATATAAAAGCTTTGCAAAGATTTTTGCGATAATTAAAAATGCAAAATTTTCTTTTAAAGATTTGTTACAAGGAATTTTTAATTAATGAAAGTTAGTATTTTATCTTTAGTATACAACCACGAAAAATATTTAGTAGATTTTTTTAGTGGTATTTTAAAACAAAAGTTTTCGGATAGTTTTGAGTGTATTATTGGAGTAGATAAAAGTACAGATGCCTCCCTTCAAATTTGCAAAGAATACGAAAATAAATACCCAAATATTTTTAAAATTATTGAGCATACTACAAACGTAGGTATGTTTAATAATTTTGTTTCTGTTTTAAATGAATGTAGTGGAGAATTTATAGCTATTTGTGAGGGAGACGATTATTGGATTGATGAAAATAAACTTGCAGCACAAATACAGGTATTAGATAAACAAAAAGATGCAGTAATTTGTTTTACAGATATAAAATGCTTTGATGAAAATGAGCAAAAATTTTTGAGTAATTGGGCTACTATTAACATATCTATTTTTAGTATTACTGATATTATTACCAATAATTGTATTTCTACATGTTCTGTAATGTTTAGAAAAGCAGCATATAATTTTTCCTTATCTAGTATGCAAAACCTGCCAATGGTAGATTGGCCTTTTTATATAAATTTACTTAGTAATGGCAATGCTATTTATATCAATAATACTACTGCTGTTTATAGAATGAGTAGTGATGGCAGTTATTCTAAAAATACTGTTTTAGAACAACTGAAAAAAAAACAGTTGGTTTATAATTATTTAATTGAACAAAACCAATTAGTAAAATATAAAAATTGTATAGCTATAAATCAGTTTCTTAACAAGTATGCAATTGCAATTAGATTAGAGAAAAGTGATATTAATCGTAAACTTCTTTTAAAGGAAATTATTGTTGGTATGTTTTACCATAAAAATTTATTATTAGTAACAAAAGCCATCTTTAAGTATTTGTGAATATAATTTATTGTTTAAATAGTTTTTTGCCTCAGCAGGTTGCTGGTACTGAAGTGTATACTTTATCACTTGCAAAAATTATGCAAGAAAGAGGTAATATTGTAACCATTGTTATCCCAAATTTTGGTAAGGCTACGGATGAAATTTATTATCATGAAAATATAAAAGTTATCAAATTTGCAGAGACTACAGCAATGAGTAGAGAATTAATTTCAGGAGAGGTAATCCCTAACGGAGTTGTAAGTTTTGAAACTATTATAAAAAATATAAAACCAGATATTATTCATTTTCATACCGTTGGAGGTAGTAATGGTATAAGCCTACATCATGTAAGAGTTGCAAAAAAAAATAAATTAACCATTGTTATAACATTTCATTTAGCAGGTTATACTTGTAATACGAGTAATTTGTTATTTGAAAACAAGGTGCCTTGTAATGGTTTAATCAATCCATTAAAATGCACAAAATGTGTATATACAAACAAAGGTATTATTGGCTTTAAAAAATCTGTACTTTATAATATAGCAAAAGTTACTTATGCAGTAAACTATAATACCCGCAATTGGAACAATACCGTTGGTACAGCATTATCCTATCCTTTTATTATAAATAAGATGAAAACTGATTTGCTAGAAATGGTCTCATTAGCAGATAGAATTATAGTGCTTACAAATTGGTACAAAAAAGTATTAGAGTTTAATAATATACCTTCAAAAAAATTGCAAATCATTTCTCAAGGTTTGCCAGGACTTCCTTTAATTAGCAAAAAGAATAAAATTGAAAATGGTTTAAAGCTTGTTTTTGTTGGAAGAATTAATGAATCAAAAGGACTTCATTTACTATTAAAGGCTATAAGTGAAATATCTTCAAACATTGAACTTGATATTTATGGTCCTATTAATGATGAAGACTATGCTATAAAGTGGAAATTTTTTTCTGCTAATTATAGCACCATTCGTTGGATGGGAGTAATTGAACCCTCACACATTGTTCATACACTTTCTACATATCATATATTATGTCTTCCATCTGTAATATGCGAAATGAGCCCATTGGTAATACAAGAAGCTTACGCAGCAGGTATACCCGTATTAGCTTCTAATGTGTATGGAAATGCAGAACAAATTATGGACGGTCATAATGGGTGGCTCTTTAATTTTGATGACAGTTTCGATCTTAAGAATAAATTACAACAGTTAATTGCCGATCCATCTTTAATTGAAAAAGCAAAAGCAAATATTTTACCTGTAAAATCTTTTGATATTGTGGCAGATGAACATGAAAAAATGTATTCAGAAATTTTAACAGCGGTATGAAAATTTTAATTGTAATGGATCCTGGTATTCTTATACCTGTTGCAGGCTATGGCGGTCATGAACGCTTGGTAGAAATGTTTGCTAAAGAATACAGCAGGCTTGGGCACGAGGTTAATTTATTAATTACGGATGGTTCTTACATACCAAACTGTATAGTTCATGGGTTTGGTAAAGCAGGTTTTCCTCCCCAAAAAAACGATGCTAACAAAGCAATATTTACAGCATGGAAATTTTTATGGAAACATAAAAATGAATTTAATATAATTCACAACTTTGGTAGGCTTATTTATTTATTACCAGTATGGAATAGTAAGGTAAAAAAAATAATGACTTACGGTAGAGAAATAACTGGAAGCAATATTAATAAATTGCTTAGGCTACCTCATAAGAATATTGCATTTACTGGCTGCAGCAATAACCTGATAAGTAGAAGTAGGGCTAAAGGGAATTGGCATACAGTTTATAATGCTATAAACTTTAGTGCATATAACCTTGTTGAAAATATAGCTACCAATGCGCCTTTAATTTTTCTTGGTAGAATAGAAAAAATAAAAGGTTGCCATACCGCTATTGCTATAGCAAAAGAAACGGGTAATAGCTTAATTATTGCAGGAAATATTTCTACATTAGATGAAGAAAAAAAATATTTTGAAGAACAAATTAAACCAAACATTGATGGCATACAAATAAAATACGTGGGGCAGGTAAATGATGCACAAAAAAATGAGTGGCTAGGTAAAAGTAAAGCTTTACTTATGCCCATAGAATGGAATGAGCCATTTGGAATTGTAATGATAGAAGCAATGGCTTGCGGTACTCCCGTAATTGCTTTTAATAGAGGATCGGTAAATGAAGTGGTAGATGAAAATGTAACAGGTAAAAAAGTAAACAATACAATTGAAATGATAGATGCAGTTAACAAAATAGATTTTTTAAATAGAGCTAATTGCAGAAAAATAGCTGAGGAAAGATTTGATGTAAAAGTTATTGCTCAACAATATTTGGCTACTTTTTAATGAAAAAAAATTATTACCTAGAATTTGTAAGAGGATCAGCAGCTCTTTTGGTTTTAATTACACACTTTGTAATCTTACATCCTGTACTTAATAAAATGGGGCTTAATCTTTTTGCAAACTGGGGTACAGAGTCTGTTATGATTTTTTTTATTTTATCTGGTTTGGTTATTGGGTTATCGCAACATAAAAATCCAAAAAGTAGAAATGTATTTTTATTAAATAGAATAGTTAGACTTTTTCCACAATTTATAATAGGCATTTTATTAGCTATTGGTGCTTTTATTTTATTGCAAAAACAAATCCCAATTTTCAAAACTATAGTTGGAAATATTTTCATGTTGAGTACTTTACAAGGTTATTTGTTTGAAACTTTTATTACCAACAGTCCTATTTGGAGCCTCACATTTGAAATGTTTTTCTATTTTATTTTTGCATGTAGTATAAGTAAATATCATGTTACTTTTATTTTTGCTTGGTTTGTTATTTCTTTAATTTCAATACCATTATATTTTTTAAAACTTGACAATTTTTTATTGCAGCATATTCTTGCTATGTTGTCATTTTCTAGTATTTGGTTATTAGGATATTTTATTTATCGTTATAGGTCTATTTTTACAGTAAATATCTACACAGCTATTTTTTCAATTTCATTACTTCCTTTGGTTTCTAGGCTTCATTTTTCTAATGAAATCTACGATCCATTTAAGTTTTTTATTTTTGCAATAATTTCTATTCCATTTTTTCAATATTGTATACAAGAAAGAAGGCTAGGTAAAGAAATTAAGTTTATATATATATTTACAGTTTACATTGTTTTATTATTTTTATTAGCTTATTTATCAAATGCAAGATTGTATAGTAAAGTGCTTTATGCTGCTTTACCTATAATTTCAATACTTTTTTATAAAGGATTACAATACCTTGGTTTTTCTAATACTTTAAAAAGTATGATTAATCAATTTGGATCTACTATGGGAAAATATTCTTTTTCTATTTATATAATTCATTTTCCTATTTTATTTGTATTAGCAACTTGGGTTACAAATCCGATTCTATTTTTAACCTTATCCTTATTTATAGTTGGTATTTTTGCTTTTATACTTGAAAATTATTTCCAAAAAAATATTTTTTTACTTTTCATAAAGTGGCAAAAAAAATAGTACTTATTTCTATTGGCCAACCCAGCGTAAACCCACGTATTGTAAAAGAAGCAGATGCTTTTTTTGATGCAGGATATGATGTAACGGTGTTATATTGTTTTTTTATTAGCTGGGCTTTGGAGAAAGATAAAATATTATTAAGCAAAAAAAAGTGGAAGTATAAAATGGTAGGTGGAAGTCCATTTGAGGGTAAGCTAATTTATAATTTTACAAGGGTAAGGTTTAAACTTTCAAGATTGTTCCATGCCTTATTAGGAGAAAAATTTTTATTAGCAGAACGATCTCAAGCAAGGGTATATGATGAAATGCTTAGTGAAGCAAAAAAATTAAAAGCTGATTGGTATATAGGGCATAATCTTGGAGCTTTGGCAATATCTGTAAATGCAGCTAAACATAATAATGCAAAAGCAGGTTTCGATTTTGAAGATTATCATAGAGGCGAAACCAATGATACTGCATTAATTAATAAGTATACTTATCTTGAAAATAAGTATGTACCCTATTTAAATTATTATAGTACAGCAAGCGATTTAATTGCTAAGATTACTAAAGAGAATCATGCAAATTTTTCTGGCAATACAATTACTATCGATAATTGCTTTCCTTTGAGTTTGCAACCAGATTTTATTATAAAAAATAAAAATGAAACTTCTTTAAAGTTATTTTGGTTTAGTCAAACGATTGGTTTGAATAGAGGATTAGAAATTTTGATGGAAGCGCTAATTAAAATAAACAATCCAATAATAACACTTACACTAGTAGGCAGAGTTGATGATGATTTTTATCTGTTTCTAAAAAATAAATACGATTCTTTATCTAGTACAATCCACTTTGCTGGGATGATAGAGCCAGATATGCTTCCTACTTTTACAAGCACATTTGATGTTGGTTTAGCACTTGAGCCAATAATACCTGTGAATAGAGATATTTGTTTAACAAATAAAGTTTTCACTTATTTACTGGCTGGTAATGCAATAATTTATTCCAACACAAAAATGCAAATGCAGTTTAATGAGATTACAAAAACTGGAGTTGGCTTCGATGTGGATGATCTTGAAGGATTGATTGAATGTATTCGCTTTTATTTAAATACTGAAAATCTTATTTCTCAAAGAGAATACAATTATAATATTGCTAAGCATAAATATAATTGGGAAGTTGAATCAAAAAAAATATTAGAAGTAGTAAATTGAAAAAAATATTAATTCTATATCCACATTTCCCCCCTTCTAATTTAGCTGGTGTACATAGAGCAAGATTATTTGCACAGCATTTACCAGCTTTTGGTTGGGAGCCTACAATACTCACCGTACATGAGAAATTTTATGAAGAAAAACTTGATTATAATTTAGAAAAATTATTACCTCCTGCATTACGTATTTTAAAAGTAAATGCTATTCCTTTAGGGAAAAGAAGGTTAATTGGCGATATAGGTATTAGAGGTTTTTTTCAATTAAATAAAGAAGCAAAAAGATTAATTAAAAACGAAAAATTCCATTTTTTATATATTCCTATACCTTCTTTTTATTGTGCATTGCTGGGTAGATTGTTACATAGAACTACTATAATAAAATATGGTATTGATTACATCGATCCTTGGGTTCATCATTTTCCAGGAAGTGAAAAAATATTTAGTAGACATTGGTTAAGTTCAAAACTTGCAAAGTTTTTAGAACCAATTGCAATCAAAAACGTTTCTTTAATAACTGGCGTTGCAGAAGGCTATTATCAACCTGTATTGGATAGAAACCCACATCTGAAAAATATTGTAACTGGTGCTATGCCTTATGGAGCAGAAATAAAAGACCATCAGATGGCAGCTACAATAACTCCAGAAAAATTTATTTTTGAAAAAAGTGAACAGAAATTTCAATTTGTATACGCTGGTGCAATGTTGCCAAAAGCTTATGAACCATTAGAAAGAATTTTTAAATCGATAAGTGCAAATAAAGATTTTTACAAAGCAATTGAATTTCATTTTATTGGAACAGGAAAAACACCCAATGATACAAATGGGTATAATATAAAGCCATTAGCTGAAAAGTATAATTTATTTAATGAAATTATTTTTGAGTATCCTGCTCGTATTCCTTATCTAGATGTTTTAATGCATTTAGAAATAGCCGATGCAGTTTTTGTTTTAGGTAGTACTGAGCCACATTATACACCATCAAAAGTATACCAAGGTATACTTTCAAAAAAACCATTATTTGCAGTATTGCATAAACAAAGTACTGCTGTTGCTGTTATTAAAGATTCCAATGCTGGTACAATTCTTACTTATGATGGTGAAAAGGAGCTTGATCTTATTGAAGCCAATTTTGAATTTTCGATTACTAATTTTCTAAATTTCTACAAAACTTTTAATCCTAATAATGTAAACAAAGAACTCTTTTCTGAGTATTCAGCTTTTGCCATTACAAAAAAATTAAGTGAGCTTTTAGAAAAAGCAATATGTTGAAATTAGCAATCGTTACTACGCATCCCATTCAATATAACGCTCCATTGTTTAAAATGTTAAACAAGCGAGCTGTCATTACTATAAAAGTATTTTATACTTGGAGTCAATCTGAAAATGGTTTAAAATTTGATCCAGGGTTTGGTGAAAATATTAAATGGGATATCCCATTGCTTGATGGATATGATTATCATTTTTCAGAAAATGTTTCAAAGCAACCTGGTTCTAATCACAAGAGAGGAATTATTAATCCTAATTTAAACAAGGAAGTAGAAGCTTGGGGTGCAAATGCATTATTAATTTATGGTTGGAATTTTATTGGTCACCAAAGTGCAATAAATTATTTTTATAGAAAAATACCAATTTTATTTAGAGGGGACTCTACATTATTAGATGAACAATATGGTTTAAAAAAAATATTAAGAAGGCTTTATCTTAAATTCATTTATAGAAAAGTAGGTATTGCAATGTATGCTGGTACAGCTAACAAAGCTTATTTTAAGGCTCATGGTCTTAAAGAGGAGAAGCTTTTTTTTATGCCACATGCCATTGAAAACGAAAGGTTTTTTAAGAATGAACTACTAATTAAAAAGGCGTCATTATTTAGGAATGAGATTGGTATCGAAAAAGATGATTTGGTATTTTTATTTGCAGGCAAATTAGATAATAATAAAAATATAACCTTGTTATTAAATGTATTTGATAGTATTGAAAGTGAAGCACATTTATTGGTGGCAGGTAGTGGACTTTTATTAAATGAATTAATTGCAAAATACAAGCATAATAATAGAATTCACTTTCTTGGTTTTCAAAATCAAGAAAAAATGCCCGTTATTTATGCAGCAAGTAATGTTTTCATATTACCATCAAAAAGCGAAACCTGGGGGTTATCCATTAATGAAGCCATGGCTGCCAATAATGCAATTATTGTAAGTGATAAGTGTGGTGCATCTTTTGATCTAGTCAAAAATAATGAAAATGGATTTGTAGTTAAAACAAATGACAGTGGTAGTCTTCAAAATGCAATGCAAGTTTGTATTAGAAATAGCGAAAAAGTAATTTATTTTGGAAACGATTCTTTTAATAAAGTGAAGCATTATAGCTTTGAAAATGATTGTACAATTTTAGAAAAAGTAATTTTAGAAACTTGTAAAAACAAAATATGAGAGCTAAAATTAAATTTGATGAAGGTGCTAAAGGTTTTTTAATGGTATTATTAATTGCACAATTCTTTTTTACAAATGGCATTATTTTGATTTGTGGAATGGCAATTTTTTTTATACTTATGTATCATTTGCAGCAACCTTATAAACCTTCTGTATTTTCAATAATGTTGTTTTATCACTTTATTCAAATATCTGCTGGTGTGTGGCTTAGTAATTACTTAAATGAAGATATTAACTTTAGATCTCCAAGTACAATTTATGCAACTATAGCTGCTTATGTAGGTTTATTATTTCTATTCTTACCTATAATTTATTACCAAAATAAAATTCCTCGTTTATCCATTCAGCAATTTAAAATACATGCCGATAGATTATCCATTGATAAAACATTTAGAGTATATGTAATTGGATTCTTTGCAATGAATGCCCTTACTGGTATAGCATTTCTCATTCCATCGCTTGCTCAAATTTTTGTGAGTTTAGGTAATATTAAATGGTTTCTTTTTTTACTATTTGGTTTTCAAAGCATATTAAAAAATAGAAAACGAAAACAGTTTTATATTTTCTGCTTATTAGAATTTGTTACTGGTTTTTACAGTTACTTTTCCGATTTTAAAACCATTATATTTTTTATATTATCCCTATTTTTATGTTTTTTATATATTGCTGAGTTTAAGAAAATAATATATGTTGCTATAATAATTGCTTCTCTAACTTATGGAGGCATATTTTGGACTAGTGTAAAAGGTGAGTATAGAGGATTTTTAAATCAAGGAACTAATACACAAACTGTAAGAGTAGAAAAAAGCGATGCGTTAAACAAATTGATTGAAATTTCTGAAACAAGAACGAATAATAATTTTACACAAGCTACAGAAGATTTTCTAGATAGATTACAATATACCTATCACCTTGCCAAAACGATGGATAGAGTTCCCTCTGTAATTCCATATCAATATGGTACCAATTGGTTTACTACACTTTCTTTTGTGCTTACCCCACGTATATTAAATCCTAATAAAGGAGTTTACGATGCTTCAATTAAAGCTACTAAATATACTGGTATTAGGTATTCTGGTATTAAAAGAGGAGTGTCTGTAAGCTTAGGTTATTTTGCTGATGGTTTTATTGATTTTGGTTATATCGGTATGTTTATACCTTTATTAATTTTAGGTTTCATTTATGGTGGTAGTTATTTTTATTTCGTTAAAAATTCATCTAATAATTTTGTTTTTAATTTTGCAGTAGCTGGTTCAATTTATATGGAGTTATTTGCTTTTGAATCAGATAATATTTTTGTTTCTGGCAGGTTGTATGTAAATCTATTTGTTTTCTTTTTATTAAAAAGATTTCTTTTTCCAAAATTGATTACTTACATCCAAATGTCTGTAAAATCTACTTCGGATTGATTATTTTCATTACCATACCTTGGTTTTTACCAGCTTATAAAGCTGGTGGTCCCATACAATCAATAGCTAATTTGGTTTCAAATTATTATGACGATATACAATATTATATTTTTTGTAGCAACAAAGATTTAAACGGTGAGTTAGTAAAAAGTGTTGCATTTAATGAATGGATATATTTTAATAAGAATACTAAAGTATGGTACGATTCCGGTATTCAAACAAGGCTAAATCTAGTAAAAAATACGTTTCATTTAAAACCCGATGTGCTATATGCTATTGGTTTATTTTCGTGGAAGTATAATATGCTGCCTTTACTAAATTGCCAAGCAAAAAAGAAAATTCTTTCTGTTAGAGGTATGCTTCATCCTGGTGCTTTATCTCAAAAAAGTTTTAAGAAAAAAATATTTCTCTTATTGTTTAAATTATCAGGATTCATCAAAAAAATTACCTTTCATGCTACCGATAATGAAGAAGCAGGTTTTATAAAAGCACAGTTTGGTCATAAAGCTAAAATATATGTAGCAAATAATTTTTCTAAAAAAATTATTACAGCTCCCATAGTTTTAAAAACAATTGGTAGCTTAAATCTTATTACCATAGCACTCATAAGCTCAATGAAAAATCATTTACTGGTTTTAAAGGCATTGGCTATTTGTAAAGGAAATATTGTATACAACATTTATGGTCCTATAAAAGATGAAATGTATTGGTGCCATTGTTTAAAGCAAATTGAGTTGTTGCCAGCTAATATAAAAGTAAATTATGGTGGAGAAATAGCACCCAATCTAATTGAAGAAAAGCTTTCAGAAAATCATGTTTTTATAATGCCCAGTAAGAGTGAAAATTTTGGTCATGCACTTTCAGAAGCACTTTCTGCGGCTAAGCCTATCATTACAAGTAATCATACTCCATAGAACAATTTAAAAGACAAAAACGCTGGGTTTAATGTAGATAATAATGAATCTGAAATTGCTTTTGCGATAAATGAGTTTATAAATATGAATAACGATCAATACACACTTTTTGTAAAAGGGGCAAAAGAGTATGTTACGTTAAAGTCGGATTTACTCTATACTAAACAACAATATAAAACTTTATTTTCTTTAGATGAAGTTAGCTAATTTTTTTAAAAATAGTTTTATTAGATTTTGCTTCATTTTTGGAGTTACTTTCTTATTGCTTTATTTTGGATTAAAATTTATGACAGGTATTACAGTACCAGGTGGAATGTATAGCCCATTTCTAACAAAGTATTTCAATATTACAGCATGGTTTCGTAGTTTTTTAATGATTTCATCAAAATGGTTTTTATCAATTTTAGGAACAGAAACTATAAGGATAGATGAATATGTATTAAGAGCAGTAAATGGAAGAGGAATTAGAATTGTATATGCTTGCTTGGGTTTTGCTGTATTAAGTTTTTGGTCGGCTTATATAATTGCAACAAAAACAATTTTGTCAAAAAAAATTTATTGGTTGTTAGTAGGTTTAATAACAATTTGTATTATAAATATAGTAAGAATAAGTTTGGTTTTATTAGCAGGCAATGCAGGATGGAAATTCCCTTTTGGTTGGGATCATCACACTTGGTTTAATATTATAGCTTATTTGGCTATATTTATAATGATGTTTTTATTTGAAAAAAATATAAAAAAATCTTCATGAATGTAGATCTTTCTACTTACAATAATAGTTGGTACAACCCTGGTTCGTTATTTAAAAGAGCTTTGTGGTATTGGGTAAATATTTTGTTTTTTAAATCAAGTTTTTTTCCTTTTTATGGGTTAAAAGTATCATTATTAAAAATATTTGGAGCAAAAGTAGGTAAGGGGGTTTGTATAAAACCGAATGTAAATATTAAGTACCCTTGGTTATTAACTATAGGAAACCATACATGGATTGGAGAGCAGGTTTGGATTGATAATTTAGCTCAAATTAATATTGGTGATAACGTATGCATTTCGCAAGGTGTACTTTTACTTTGTGGCAACCATGATTATACAAAGCCAAGTTTCGATTTAATGGTAAAAACTATACTTATTGAAGATGGAGTTTGGCTAGGTGCTAAAAGTATAGTAGTAGGGGGAGCTATTTGCAAAAGCCATTCTGTATTTGCAGCAGCTAGCTTGGTTACAAATATTTTTGATGGGTTTTCAATTTATGCTGGAAATCCTTTAATTAAAGTAAAAGAAAGGATTATTGAGGAATCTTAATTAATATACTGATTAATAATACTTAATATTATTTTTAAAACAAAAAGCTACATTTCGTAGCTTTTTTACTAAAAAAAAGAGCAGATTCTACTAGCTTTATTGATATATTACATCTTTATATTTGTGAAAGTTAATTATTTAACAAAAAGAAAATAATAAAAAGCTTTTTTTTAAGTTAATACTAAGTAAATCAAAAAGTAAAAAAAGAACCTTACTTTTGCATCATTAATCTATGAAAGAACTAAGCTGATATGAAAATTACCCTAATCACAGTTACGTATAATTCAGAGAAATACCTTTCCCAGTGTATAGCATCTATACTCAATCAAACTTATGATAATATAGAGCATATAATTATCGACGGAAAATCAACCGATAATACAGTTTCAATAATTAAAGAAAACGAGTCAAAAATAAAATATTGGGTTTCTGAGCCAGATAGAGGCATGTATGATGCTATTAACAAAGGAATAAAGCAGGCTACTGGGGAAGTAATTGGTATTTTAAATAGCGATGATATTTTAGCTACTGATGATGCAATTGAAAATATTGTAAAAGCATTTAAAGAGCAAAATGTAGATTCAGTATATGGAGATTTGCAATATGTAGATAAGCAAAATACGAATAGGGTTTTTAGAGTATGGAAAGGAAAAACCTATAAGCGTAGTTTATTTAAAATGGGTTGGATGCCGGGTCACCCTACATTTTATATAAAAAAATCAGCAATAGATAAGTTTGGTGGGTACGAAAACCATTATTTTACTGCTGCCGATTATGAATTTATGGCAAGATATTTATACAAACATAAAGTTTCGTCTTATTATCTACCTCAGCTTATTGTAAAAATGCGAACTGGTGGTGCAAGTAATAAAAATCTTAACCAAAGAATAAGAGCTAATAGAAGAGATTATCTTGCTATGAAAGTAAATAGCATACCAATGCCTTTTATGGTTTCTATTTTAAAGCCACTTATTAAAATGCATCAGTTTAATATAGGTACAAACATTGGTATACTTTAATGTTCTCCTTCTTTAAAAAAAAACAACCTAGCCTTACAAATATTCAAGGATCTTTTCCTTTTACTACCGATATACACTCTCATATCCTTCCAGGTATAGATGATGGTTCTCCTAATATTGAAACTTCTTTAGAACTCATAAAAGGCCTAATGCAATTGGGCATAAAACAATCTATTGCTACTCCGCACATTATTGGTGATATGTATAGAAATAATGCTCAAACTATAAATACTGCTTTACAATTGCTAAAGACAACACTTAAGGAAAATAATATCGATTTTAAATTACACGCAGCAGCAGAGTATATGATGGATGATTATTTCATTCATTTGTTGGAAACCAAAACCCCTTTGCTTACTTTAAAAGATAACATTGTCCTTACAGAGTTTTCTTATGCTGAAAAACCTTACAATGCAAAAAAGATGGCTTTTACATTAATTACAGAGGGATATCAACCAATTCTTGCCCACCCAGAGCGTTATTCTTATTACCACAACAATCTAAAAGAATATGCTGAGTTAAAAGACCTTGGTTTTTTACTACAAGTAAACTTACTGTCCCTTACAGGTTATTACGGAAAACCAGTAGCAAAAGCAGCAAACTATATTATAAAAAACAATTTAGCATCATTTACAGCCACCGATCTTCATCATGATAGGCACATGCAGGCATTAAGTAGTACTGCTAATAGAGCTATTTTTGCAGATGTTTTTAAGGGAAAAATGATGAATGAAGAAATGCTATTTTAAGATTTTTAAAAGTATTTTATAAACAACAATGCCTCAAATTTCTTTGAGGCATTGTTGTTTAAATTTTTGATTGATTTATGATTTTTGATTATCATCATTTAATTTGCTATTCTTTTTGCTGTAGCCAAAATAAATTACAAAACCGATAGCTAGCCATCCTAAGAGACGAAGCCAGTTTGTCCAACCTAACCCCACCATCATTAAACCACAAGCAAGCACTCCAAGTATAGGAATTACAGGTACCCAAGGTGTTTTAAATTGACGTGGTAAGTCTGGGTCAGTTTTCCGAAGTATAATAACAGCAATACAAACAAGTACAAAAGCAAATAAAGTCCCTATGCTTGTCATATCACCTACTACATCTCCAGGTACAAACGCAGCAAATAAGCCAACTATTATTAAAATAAATAGGTTTGCTTTGTATGGAGTTTTAAATTTTGGATGTACATCACTGAATACTTTTGGCAACAATCCATCTTTACTCATGCTATAAAATACACGACTTTGACCAAGTAGCATTACTAAGATTACAGAAGAAAAACCTGCAAGTATTGCAACAGTAACTAAATTAGCAAGCCACCCATAACCTGGCATAAAGCTATTAATAGCTGCAACAACAGAAGCTTCTCCACCTTCATTTCTAAAGAAATCAACGGGAGCTAAACCTGTTAATACATGGGCAAAAAGTATATATAAAACAGTACAAACTGCTAATGAACCTAAAATGCCAATGGGCATTGCTGTTTTTGGATTTTTAGTTTCTTGAGCTGCTGTACTTACAGCATCAAAACCGATAAAAGCAAAAAATACTGTACCTGCAGCACCTATTATACCCCAAAATCCACCAAAACTATGTTTAACCCCAAGCTTATCAGTATATGTAGTTGCATCAGGAATATAAGGAGTATGATTTGCAGATTGTACAAAGCCCCAACCTAAAATGATAATCATAATTACGATGGCAACTTTAGTTATGACAATAATTCCATTTACAAAAGCAGATTCTTGTGTTCCTCTTATCAACAATAAGCTTAATAATGAAACTATAAATAATGCAGGTAAATTAATCATTCCACTGTAATGATGAATGCTACCTTTTAATGTTTCAGGAATAGCTTTCAAAGCATCTGCATCTAAAATGAGTTTAAAATTTTTACTCAAAGATTCAAATGAATTTGCAGGTAACAAACCTTTTAATGAAGATATATCAGTGTCTTTAGCTAACTCAAGCACATCTTGGTGTTGAAATGGTGAGTGACACCATTCATATGCAATCGCTTTTACATGGACGACATTTACAAGTAAGTTATTCAAATACTCGCTCCAAGCTATACCTACAGTTGCTGCACCTACAGCATACTCTAATACCAAATCCCAACCTATAACCCAAGCCATTAATTCTCCCATTGTAGCGTAAGTATAAGTATATGCACTACCAGAAATTGGAATAGAAGAAGATAATTCTGCATAGCATAAACCTGCTAAAGCACATCCTATAGCTGCTAATATAAATCCAATTGTTACAGAAGGTCCTGCGCTTTGTGCAGAAGCAATAGCTGTTCTTACAAATAAACCTGCCCCAATAATAGCACCAATACCCAAAGCAACAAGAGAACCTGCACTTAGTGTTTTCTTTAAACCTTTTTCTGAATCTGCCGCTTCTGCAAGTAACAGGTGCATTGGTTTTTTAGTAAATAAACCCATATCGTTTTATAGTTTTGTTGAAAATGAAATCGTAAAATACACAATAAATCTTAACTAAACATAAGTATATTTTAAAATTTTTAGTAAATGGTATTATAAAGTTTTAAATATTATATTGCGTTACAATTATTTTGTTTATGGAAATAAAAAATCAAACACCTAAAAAATCGAAACTTACTTTATATATATTGTTTGCAATGATTTTAGGCATAGTAGTTGGCTACTATGTATTTAATCATTATGAAGCAGATGCTAGAAAAGTATTTGCAGATAATTTTAAACTATTAACGACCATATTTTTGCGTTTGGTGCAAATGATTATTGCTCCAATAGTTTTCTCAACCTTAGTAGTAGGTATTGCCAAGCTTGGCGATATGAAAACTGTAGGAAGAGTTGGCGGAAAAGCAATGCTTTGGTTTATAACTGCTTCTCTGGTTTCATTAGGTTTGGGGTTAGTATTGGTAAATATTTTTAAACCAGGAGTTGGAGCAAATATTAGTAATACAGATATGACTGCCGTTACAGATTTACTAGAAAAATCAAAAGGGTTTTCTTTAGCAAAATTTGTAGAGCATGTAGTACCTCGCAGTGTTATAGAAGCAATGGCTACAAATGAAATATTGCAACTCGTAGTATTTTCGGTTTTGTTTGGTGTGGGGCTTACAGCCATTGGCAAAAAAGGAGAGTCCATAATAAATGCTTTAGAAGCATTGTCTCATGTAATTTTAAAGATGGTAGGGTATGTAATGTACGTAGCTCCGCTTGGTGTATTTGGTGCTATGGCCGCTGCTATTTCAAAAAATGGAATTGGTATTTTAGCCACTTTTGGTGAGTATATTGGAGATTTTTATGTTGGTTTATTCATACTTTGGTGTTTATTATTGTTGGTAGGTTATTTGATATTAAAAGACAGGTTGCCTATTTTATTAAAGCGTATAGCATCGCCTATGTCTATTGCATTTAGTACTGCAAGTAGTGAAGCTGTATATCCAAAATTGGTAGAAGAAATGGAACGCTTTGGATGCAATAATAAAATAGTTTCTTTTGTATTGCCACTTGGTTATTCTTTTAATTTAGATGGTAGCATGATGTATATGACTTTTGCAAGTATGTTCATAGCTCAAGCTTTTAATATTACTGCTATTACTGGAGATGTATCTCAACAAATATTAATGCTCTTGGTATTTTTAATTACAAGCAAAGGTATTGCTGGTGTGCCTAGGGCTTCACTTGTAGTAGTTTTAGCTACTGGGTCTATGTTTGGTATACCGCCAGAAGGAGTGGGGTTAATTTTAGCTATAGATGTATTTTGTGATATGGGAAGAACAATGACAAATGTACTAGGTAATGCATTAGCAACGGCTGCGGTGAGTAAGTGGGAGGGGGCGTTGGAACATGGGTAATAATTTTTTAATATATTTTTAAATGGAACATTTTAATAAATATATAACAAGTAACCCTGCAATTTTAATAGGAAAGCCAACAATAAAAGGTACAAGAATTTCAGTAAAAATGATTATAAGAAGTTTAGGCGAGGAAGCTACAATTGAAGAAATGATAGAAGGTTATCCGCATATTAAGAGAGAAGAAATATTAGCATGTTTAAGATATGCTGTTAGTGTTTTAGATTTGGAAGAAAAATTAGTTGAATTCAGAACAAAAAAATAATTTATGATTTTACAAATTCTTTTAGAATTTCATTGGACACAATTGTTACAACCACAATGGTACATTGCTAATGGAGGCTTATGGTTAGTGTTATTTGTAGTATTTGCAGAAACAGGATTGTTTGCAGGTTTCTTTTTGCCTGGCGATTCATTATTATTTGTAACAGGTATTTATGCCAATAAAATAATGCAAGTTGATGGGACTGTTGGGCCAGGGCTTGCACATCAATTTTTAAATGTAATAGGATTAGGCGGTGTGGATAATCAGTGGCTCGATTTGTTTGTTTTAATTGTATTGATTTCTATAGCTGGTATTATAGGAAACTCAGTAGGGTATTGGTTTGGGCGAAAAGGTGGACCCGCATTATACAATCGAAAAGATACTTTGATGTTCAAACAAAAATACCTGCATCAAGCAAAAGATTTTTATGATAAGAATGGTGGCTTCGCTATAATTGTTGCTCGTTTTGTACCTTTCATACGCACATTTGCGCCTATCATTGCAGGTATTGTAGGTATGGAAAAAAAGAAATATTTTTATTACAATGTAGTAGGTTCTTTTGCTTGGGTTATCACTATGGTAAGTGCTGGTTATTTTTTAAATAAAGCATTTCCTATTTTACAAACCAAGTTGGAATTGATTGTAATAGGCATTGTTCTAATTTCAACTTTACCTATTATGTACAAAATGATAAAATCAAAAAAAGAAGCAAAACAAAATGCAGGAAAACAATAAATCCAACTCCATATTTAGTGTAGCAGTATTGGTAGCGGCACTTGGTTATTTTGTAGATATTTACGATTTGTTGTTGTTTAATATTGTGAGGGTAGATAGCCTTGGTACAAAAATTGGTGGGCTACAATTATCAGAAAGTATGGTAAAATCAGAAGGTGAATTTATCATCAGTATTCAAATGATAGGCTTGCTTGTAGGTGGAATACTTTGGGGAATATTAGGCGATAAAAAAGGTAGGCTTAGCGTACTCTTTGGTTCAATTATTTTATATAGTGTAGCCAATATTGTAAATGGCTTTGTACAAACTTCTAATCAATATGCACTCGTTCGTTTTATTGCAGGCATTGGGCTTGCGGGTGAGTTAGGCGCAGGTATTACACTCGTAAGTGAGTTGGTTTCAAAAGAGAAAAGAGGTATTGTTACATCTTTGGTAGCTGGTATAGGGCTTACTGGGGCTGTGTTTGCATATTTTATTTCGTTAGCTTTCGATTGGCGTACTTGCTATTTTATAGGTGGTGGTATGGGTTTTTGCTTGTTGTTTTTAAGAGTATCTGTTTTTGAAAGTGGAATGTACAAGCAAGTAAAAGATAGCAATGCTGTAAAAGGAAATATATTAATGTTCTTTACCAATGCGGCTCGTTTCAAAAAATATATTTGTGCTATTTTAATTGGCTTGCCTACATGGTATGTTATCGGAATCTTATTGGCATTCTCTAATAATTTTGCTGAAAAATTTGGTATATCCGAAGCAGTATTGCCCAAAAAATCTACCATGTTTGCGTATATTTTTATAGCTATTGCAGATGTGCTTATTGGGTTAATTAGCCAATGGCTAAAGAGTAGAAAAAAAGCAATTTTTATATTTTATTTTCTTACAGTATGCGGTATGATTTTGTATTTTAATCAACATGGGGGTACAGCTTCAAGCATGTATGCTATATGCGCTTTCCTTGGCTTTGCTACTGGCTTTTGGGCATTGTTTGTAACCATGGCGGCTGAACAATTTGGTACAAATCTTAGGGCAACTGCTACCACCACAGCTCCTAATATGGTGAGAGGTTCTCTGCCTATTATGTTATTGTTGTTTAATTGGTTTCAAAGTATGAATGCAGGCGCTGCTGATGCATACATAAAATCTGCTATTTGGCTTGGTGTAATTGTTATGATAATAAGCATTACGGCATTATATTTTACTAAAGAAACTTTTGGTAAAGATTTGAATTTTATAGAAGAATAATACCACTTTTCTATTAAATTTTCAATTTATTTCAGTTCGTACATTTATACGAATTATTTAAAAGTTCGGTATTTTATACGAATTATTTAAAAGTTCGGTATTTTATACGAACTATTTAAAAGTTCGTACATTTACATACAAACAATTACAAAATGTCAATAAAGGGAATATTAACTTGTGATATAGTAAACTCTACAAAACTTACTCCTGCAAAAGAAAAGAAATTAGTAACAGCGATTAAGGAAATATTTGTAGCACATAAAATTGAATTTTTTAGAGGGGATAGTTTTCAAGTTTTCATTAAAGATCCAGAAACTGCTTTAAAGTTATCATTGCTTTGTAGAATTGCTGCTATGAAGTTATACAAAGAACAGAAAGTAGCAATTGCAGATGTGCGTATAAGTATTGGTATTGGCGAAGTAAAGCTGCCCATAAAAGTATTGACAATAGCAAAAGGAGAGGCCTTTTTGCTTTCGGGTAGGGCTTTTGATGAAATAGCTAAAACCAACCAACGCTTGGTCATCAATATAAATAACGCAATAGCAAACCAAGGATTAGCTGTAATTGCAGATCACCTAAATCATATTTTTGAAAAAATAAGTGGTAAGCAAGCGGAAGTTTTATTTGAATTACTAAAAGGAGAAACACAGCAAGCAGTTGCCAAAAAAATAAAAAAAACAAAGAGTACTGTACATCAACTTACAACTGCGGGGCAGTGGCCTCAAATAGAAAAGCTCTTGCAGCAATACCATAATATCATTAAACTTGTGTAATGATGATAGCATCAATATGGCTTACTAAATTAATATTGGCTCACTTGATAAGTGATTTTATACTCCAACCAAAAAGCTGGGTAGAAGATAGAAATGCAAAGCATTTTGCATCACCAAAACTATACCTACATGGGCTTGTAACGGCTATAGTTGCATTTGTATGCACAGGCTTTATTTACTGGCAAGTAACCTTGGTTATACTTATTACTCATATTTTAATAGACGGCTGGAAGAGTTATCAAAAACAATCAATAGCTTATTTTTTAGTAGATCAAGGTTTGCATTTAATGGTAATTGTTTGTTGCTGGTATGTTATTTTTTTAAATTGGGATCAACTAAGTAATGCTGTAAAATTATTAAATGAAAATAAAAACATTTGGAAAATATTGGCTGCATTTGTGTTTGTAACTACTCCTGCGGGTATATTAATAGGACAGTTTACAAAACAATGGCAAGATAAAATTGAAAATGCGGATAGCCTTGCCAATGCTGGTAAATGGATAGGGATAATAGAGCGGATAATAGTATTGATATTTGTTTTAAAGAATGATTTTGCGGCAATAGGGTTGCTGCTTGCGGCAAAAGGACTTATAAGATTTAATGAGAAAGATCGTCCAGAAATAAAAACGGAGTATTTGGTAATAGGTACTTTGCTAAGTGTAGGTATAGCATTAATAGCTGGACTAATAGTAAATTTTAATTTTTGAAAAATACATTCAATAGCTTATAAATATAATTTTTTATAAATTTTTTTAACTTTATTATTTAGTGGTTCAACAAAAAAAAATACTTGTCATCCGTTTTTCTTCAATTGGAGATATTGTGCTGGCAAGCCCGGTATTTCGTTGTATAAAAAAACAATTAGAAAATGTTGAAGTACATTTTCTAACTAAACTTTCTTTTAAAATTGTAACAGCTGCCAACCCATACATTGATAAGTTTTTTTATTATGATGATAATATGGAAGAACTTATTGTGAAACTAAAAGCAGAAAATTACGATCATGTAATTGATTTGCATAACAACTTTCGAAGCAATAAAATAAAACGTGCGCTTAAAAAAGATACGCATACTATTGATAAACTTACCTACGAAAAGTTCTTTTTGACACAGTTGAACATAGATGTAATGCCAAACAGACATATCACACAGCGTAGTCTAGATGCTGTTTTGTCATTAAATGTTAAAGATGATGGAGGCGGTTTAGATTATTTTATAGCCAAAAAAGATGAGGTTTCTCCTGATGATATTCCAACTGGGCATTTGGCTGGATACATAGTGATAGTAATAGGTGCAACGTATTTTACCAAACGATTTCCAGTATATAAAATTGTAGAATTGTGTAGCAAAATAGAGCACCCTATTATACTGCTTGGTGGCAAGGAAGATGCGGAAAATGGTGCAGTTATTGCCAATACAAATACGTTGAAGATTTACAATGCCTGTGGTAAGTTTAACATAAGTGAAAGTGCAGATATTGTAAAAAAAGCGAAGTTGGTAATAAGCAATGATACTGGTATGCAGTATATTGCTTGCGCACTCAAAAGGCCTGTAATAGCGCTATGGGGTGGCACTACACCAGATTTGGATGTGGAACCTTACTATGGTAGTAATTATATGAGTAACCAGCAAAAGCCTATTTACGAAAATGTAGTACTTAACCTTAGTTGCCAACCTTGCAGCAAGTATGGCTTAAAAAAATGCCCGAAAGAACATTTTAATTGTATGGAAAAAATAGAGGTGGATGTATTGGTTGAGAAAGTGAAAGGTTGGTTGTAAAGCCCCCTCTATCTCCCCCGCAGGGGGAGGAAATCTCAGAACCCCCCCCTCTATCTCCCCCGCAGGGGGAGGAAATCTGGAAGATTAAGTAGAAGATGAGTTTTAAGATTTTATTTTATAATTAACCAAATAGGCTATTACATAATCTTCTGCATAATCTATTGCATAATAAAAGTTGAAAAAAGATTTTATGATGAAAGGCTGCGGGATAGAAGTGGAAATCCTTTTTTGCCTGCCTTTGAGGCAAAAAAGATTGCAACGGATAGCCCGAACAGAAGTTGAGCAATGATTTTAGTCCACAGCTCTAAAGAAAAAAGAAATTTAATTTATAACTACGAACCCCAACGGGGTTCACTTTGAGTAACCACGGGTGCAACCCGTGGACATGTGTGAAGGGCGCAGCCCTTCTCACATGCAGAGTGTACACACATAATATCATGAGTACAAATAACCTTACCATAAAAGCCGCAGAAGCCCTGCAACAAGCGCAACAAATTGCATTTAATAATAAAAATCCGAATGTAGAAACGGAGCATATTTTGCAATCATTATTGGATACAGACGACTCCTCGGTAGATTATTTATTGAAGAAAAATAATGTAACCGTAAACCTTGTGGATAGCAAGCTGGCAGAGCTTATAAAAAAATTGCCAACCGTAAGTGGAGAGCCTGCACAAACAATGGGTAGAGAAGCAAACAACATTTTGCTGCGTGCTACCGCTGCGTTAAAAACATTTGGCGATGAGTTTGTAACACCCGAGCATTTGCTGCTAGCGGTATTGCAAGGCAATGATAATGCGGCCAAATTATTGAAAGATGCTGGGCTTACAGAAAAAGGATTGATAGTAGCCATAAAAGATTTGCGCAAAGGTGAAACAGTAAATAGTGCTACGCATGAAACACAGTTTAATGCGTTAAATAAGTATGCAAAAAACCTAAATGAAATGGCTCGTGCAGGCAAGCTAGATCCTGTAATTGGTAGAGACGAAGAGATACGTAGAACGCTGCATATTTTAAGCAGAAGAACAAAGAATAATCCAATACTTGTAGGTGAGCCTGGTGTAGGTAAAACCGCCATAGCAGAAGGTTTGGCTATACGAATTGTAAATGGTGATGTGCCAGAGAATATAAAAAGCAAAGTGATTTATGCATTGGATATGGGGCAATTGATAGCTGGAGCAAAATACAAAGGAGAGTTTGAAGAAAGATTGAAAGCAGTGGTAAAAGAAGTAACATCTGCCGACGGAGAAATTATTTTATTTATAGATGAAATACATACGCTCGTAGGTGCTGGCGGAGGCGATGGTGCAATGGATGCTGCTAATATTTTAAAACCTGCATTGGCCCGTGGTGAATTGCGTGCAGTAGGTGCAACCACATTGAACGAGTATCAAAAATATTTTGAAAAAGATAAAGCACTGGAAAGGCGTTTTCAAAAAGTAATGATCAATGAGCCTAGTGTGGAAGATGCAATTTCTATTTTGCGTGGGTTGAAAGAGCGTTATGAAACCTACCATCACATACGCATAAAAGACGAAGCTATTATTGCTGCGGTGGAGTTGAGCAATAGGTACATGACAGATCGTTTTTTGCCTGATAAAGCTATTGACTTAATGGATGAAAGTGCTGCCAAGCTTAGGATAGAGATGAATTCGATGCCTGAGGAATTGGATACGCTGGAAAGGCAAATTCGCCAATTGGAAATAGAAAGAGAGGCCATAAAAAGAGAGAAAGATGAGGATAAATTGAAAGTGTTGAATACAGAAATAGCCAACCTTTCTGTAGATAGAGATACCTACAAAGCCAAGTGGAAAGAAGAAAAAGAATTGGTGGAGCAAATACAAAATGGCAAAGCAGCTATAGAAGATTTGAAAGTGCAAGCAGAGCAAGCAGAGCGTAATGGCGATTATGGAAAAGTAGCAGAAATTCGCTATGGTAAAATGAAAGCACAAGAAGAATTGATAGTGGAGCTTACAGAAAAACTAGGTGCATTATCTGAAAGAAGATTGCTAAAAGAAGAAGTGGATGCAGAAGATATAGCACAAGCTGTAGCAAAAGCTACAGGAATACCTGTGAGCAAAATGCTGCAAAGTGAGCGTGAAAAATTATTAAGCTTAGAAGATGAATTGCATAAAAGAGTAGTAGGGCAGGAGGAAGCTATAGAAGCAGTGAGTGATGCTATACGCAGGAGCAGAGCAGGTTTGCAAGATGTGAGCAAGCCAATAGGTTCCTTTATTTTCTTGGGTACAACAGGTGTGGGTAAAACAGAATTGGCAAAAGCTTTGGCAGAGTATTTGTTTGATGATGAAGGTATGATGACAAGGATTGACATGAGTGAGTACCAAGAAAAGCATAGTGTGAGTAGGCTTGTTGGAGCGCCTCCTGGCTATGTGGGTTATGATGAAGGTGGACAATTAACAGAAGCCGTACGGAGAAAACCTTACTCTGTTGTGTTGCTTGATGAAATAGAAAAAGCGCATCCTGATGTATACAATATTTTGTTGCAGGTGTTGGATGATGGTAGACTTACGGATAACAAAGGACGTGTGGTAAATTTTAAAAACACCATCATCATTATGACGAGTAATATGGGTAGCCAAATTATTCAAGATAATTTTGAAAATGTAACCGAGAAAAATAAAGAGGAGATTGTAGCAAAAACAAAAGAGCAAGTGGTGGAAGAATTAAAACAAACTATTCGCCCTGAATTTTTGAATAGGATAGATGAAGTAATCATGTTTCAGCCATTGATGAAAAAGGAGATAAAAGGTATTATTACCATTCAACTAAATGAATTGAAAAATTTAGTGGCCAAAAATGGTATTGATTTGCAGTTTACCGATTATGCATTGGATTACTTGGCAGAAAATGGTTACGACCCACAATTTGGTGCTAGGCCACTAAAAAGATTGATTCAAAAACAAGTGGTGAACTTATTAAGTAAGAAAATACTGGGTGGAGATATTGATAGAACCATACCTGTAATGGTAGATGTGTTTGACGGTATGGTGGTATTTAGAAATGAAAGGTTGATAAATGATTGATGAAACACAAACTTTTTAATTGAAAAGTTTTTATAATTAATTTAAACATTTTCTTAGCAAATTATCAAAATAACATTATGTTAAAAATATATGTGAATTACTTGGTATTATTTTTAATAGTTTGATTTTGATTTATTTATATTATAAAAAAAGCTCCATTACACAAGTGGCAGTAAGATTATCAAAAAAATAGTTTACCTTTATTAGGAATATATATAAATAATATTTTATTTGTATTGGCAAATAATTGTAAATCAACAAACAAAATCGTTTAATTAAATTAGCGAAAAAAACAACAGAATGGCATTTAAAAAAGAAGTGGTTGAAATAATTGAACCGAGAGACATTTTTGTAGGTAATTCAAAAGCAGAAATAACACTAGAAGAATTTGGAGAATATGAAAGTGAAACATGTGCTAAAGCAAATGAATCAGTAAAGCGTTTATTAGTTGAATACGAAGGTATTATACGTTTTAATTTTAGGCATTTTCCACTAACAAACATACACCAACGTAGTTTGAAAGCAGGTGAAGCTGCTGTGGCAACTGGGCAAGAAGGTAAGTTTTGGGAAATGCACAATATATTGTTTGCCAATAGAAAAAACCTAGGTACCACAAGCTTAAAATTGTATAGTAAAGAAGCTGGTGTAAACAACAAGCGTTTTTTGGATGATTTAGTAAATGCTACTTACGGCTGGCAGGTACAAGGAGATTTGAGAGAAGGTATAGACCGTGGTGTAAAAACAGCTCCTACTTTTTTTATTAATGGGGAGAAAATGGAAGAGCATAGCTATGAAGATCTTAAAAAAGGAATTGAAGAAGCTATTAAAAATTTAAAGAACAAAGGGAAAGGAAAACCTATGCCAGTTAAACCTATTGTAAAAGTTGTTGCAAAAGTAGAAAATGAAGATTGGGCTAAACCAATTTATGCAGATAGAATAAAAGGAAAACCAATTCCTGCTAGAAAATCTAGTAAAAATGCTGGACAAAGAACTATTGTGGCAAAAGCAGAACCTGCAAAAGTGGAGAAAAAAGAAGTTGTGAAACCTGTTTCCAAAAAAGTTGTAAAAGTAGAATTAAAAGTAACGGCGACAAAAGCTAAAGCTACTCCAGCAAAGGTAAAAGGTATTCCAGCCAAGGGTGCTACAGCAAAAGCTACACCAGTAAAAGTAAAAGCTACTCCAGTAAAAGTAAAAGCAAAAAAATAATTAGTTTAATATTCTTCATAACCACCATTAACTGGTGGTTTTTTTTGTGGTTTATTCTAATTGCTTTTAAAATAATATTGACTTCTATTAGCTACCTTTCATTTTTAATAAATGTAAAATGACTAAATACTATTTCATATTATTTATTATAGTTTGCAGTTGTAACAATAATAAATACGCAAGCACTAATAAAAGTTATAAAAGGCAGGCTAAAGCTTATGCAAAAGAACTACGTAAACAACCTATAGGATATGATAGTTTATTAATGGCAAACCAATGGGTAGGTACAACTAATTTTGGTATGCGAAAAGCAAACTTTGTAATAATACATCATACTGCACAAAATGCTTGTGATACTACTTTACGTACATTTACACTGCCTCGTACACAAGTAAGTGCACATTATGTAATATGCAAAAATGGAACCATACAGCACATGCTGAGTGACTACCTTAGGGCATGGCATGCGGGCAATAGCAAATGGGGAAATGTAACCGATATTAACAGTGTGAGTATTGGAATAGAGCTTGATAATAACGGATTTGAAAATTTTACAGAACCACAGATGAAAAGCCTTTTACTATTGCTAAGCAAACTTAAAAAAGATAATAATATACCTACTGCAAACTTTATAGGACATGCCGATATTGCGCCAAAACGTAAAAATGATCCTAACAAATATTTTCCATGGAAGGAGCTTGCTAAAAATAATTTTGGAAATTGGTACGATACTGCAAATATAAATGTGCCATTAAATTTTAACGCCATACAAGCGCTAAGAATAATTGGATATGATACCAGAGATTCTTTGGCAGCAATAAAAGCTTTTAAATTACACTTTGTACAGCAAGATAATAGTACCTACCTTACTGAGGCGGATAAGAAAATTATTTTTGATTTGTATAAAAAATATTAGACAAAATATTGTTGAGGGTAGTAAGAGGGATCGTCTAAGTCATAATATAAAAAAGCGCTTAAATTTAAATCAAGGCTTGAGTAAATCATTTCCCTAAATATTTTTTTACAATTTGTTTTAAGTTTAGTTAAGAATTACTATTCTAATTTTTTTAAGAATTAACTAATACCAATTTGATTTAAAGAATAATCCAATAAAAAATCTTTAGCTCCCAGATTTAAAGGATTTACACAGATTTGTTTGGACTAAATACAATGTAAAGTTGTTATTACAATATTTATTTTCACTTATAATTTTTATACATTTTTTCTTCTTGTAAAACAGAATCTACCACATAAGTATCTGTAATACTATCGTGCCAGCCCCTGCTGCTGCTACTTAAAAAACTAAAAGGCTCAAAAGGTATGAGCCTACAAAAGGTTCTTCCTATAAGTTGTGGGATACTGGCTTTATTTGCACTACTGTTTACAATTATAGTATTGGTGGCACATTTGCCAGCAGTGGTTTTAAAAATTACTTCCATAAACAAATAGTAATAAATTAAAGCTACTAATTCTAAAAGCGTTAGAGTAATAGGGTTAGTAAATTGCCTTGAAATTTCAGAAGTAAAATAATCTGTGTTGAAAGCTATAAAATTATATACTAACAATAAAATTATTAATAAATCAATTAATCTATTTGCAAATCTAATTCCAATTATCGTAGGGTTAAACTCTGCAATAGATTCACCAGAAATATTTGTGAAGGCGAGTTTTACTTGCCTTTCTTTTGTTAACAAATTTAATGCAACTATAACCGTTGTTATGTGTATTAAAAAAATAATAAAATAAATATAGGTAAATACATCAATTTGTGTAAAGCTACCTGGTCTCATTTCTGTAGTTATAAAAAATAATTTAAAATAATACCAACAAGTTATGGGAGATAAAGCTATTACATAACAAAAATATATTCTTAATAAACTAGATTTTTTATATTGAGAAGTTATAAAAATAATAACACCCGTAATGCCAATAAACATGGGTAAATAAGAAATTATACTACGATAGTTTAAAGCAAGTATACCTACTTGAAAAAAACTTTTTATAAAGTAATATAAATTATTAACAAATAATAAAACTAGTAAAACTGAAACGGTGGTTTTTAAATCTTTATTTTTCTTGGTTAGTTTTAACGTTGAAATTATATTTATTGATTGAACTTGAGTTCTAATCAAAAGTAGATAATAAAAAGTTTGTCTTTTTGTTTTTATGAAACTTTATCTATTTTTTACTTCTCTCTAATATATATGCTTCCATCTACTCTTAAATAAAAGATGATAGAAATTTACTGCACAAAGACAGGCGTTGGGTAGTACTTCCCCACAGTGAAGCGAGGAGAAGCGCAGACAGCCGTTATAAATGCGCAAATATGGTATTTTTTCTCAGTCTCAAAAATTCCCCTCCAAAATATATTTTGTACATTGCAAACAATTAATACATTAGAAAAAATTTTATGAGTAAACAGAACAGCTCGGGGAGTGGTAAAAAATCATCTCAATCGGAGATATTGAAGGGTAAGCTTGAGATAAGCCGCAGTGGTATGGGCTTTGTAATTGTGGAAGGCAGGGAAAAGGATATTATTGTGAAACCCAATGACTTTGGTAAGGCTTTTCATGGAGATACAGTGAAGGTAACGGTGAGTAATGCACACGATAAAACCAAGCGGGTAGAAGGAAAAATAAGCAGTGTAGTGGAGCGTAAGCAAACGGAGTTTATAGGCAATGTGCAAGTGAAAGCTAAAATGGCTTTTTTTATTGTAAGCGGCAATAACCCGATGCCCGATTTTCACATAGAAATGAACAAACTGAACGGTGCAAAAGATGGCGACAGGGTAGTGGCAAAATTTTTGAAATGGGATAAGAGTGATAAAAAACCCGAGGGTGAAATTGTAGCCATAATGACGGCCGAAAATGAAGGCGATATGGCTATGAAAGAAATATTGGTGCATGCTGGTTTTCCATTGGCCTTTGATGCAGAAGTGCTAAAAGCTGCTGCTGCACTAAGTCCTAACATAACAAGAGAGGAACTTAAAAAGCGTAAAGACTGTAGAGATATACTCACCTTTACCATAGACCCTGTGGATGCTAAAGATTTTGATGATGCTATTTCTATAAGGAATTTGGATAATGGCAATTATGAAATAGGGGTACACATTGCAGATGTGAGCCATTTTGTAACGCCTGGTAGCATATTGGATAAGAGCGCTTATGAGCGTGCTACAAGTGTGTACCTGCCAGACCGTGTAAACCCCATGTTACCTGAAAAAATATCGAACGAATTGTGTTCATTAAGACCAAACGAAGATAAATATTGCTTTTCGGTAATCTTCCAAATAAGCAACCGTGCAGAAATAAAACACAAATGGATTGGTAGAACAGTGATACATAGCAACCACCGATTCACTTACGAAGAAGTGCAACAAACCATTGAAACCAAAGACGGGCTTCACTTTAAACCCATTTTATTGTTAGATGGATTGGCAAAACAATTTAGAGAGCAACGTTTTAATGACGGTGCTATCAATTTTTCGAGCCAAGAAGTACGTTTTAAATTGGATGATACAGGCAAGCCAATTGGCATCATGATAAAAGAAAGTAAAGATGCCAATAAATTGGTAGAAGAATTTATGTTGCTTGCCAATAAAGCCGTGGCGGAATATGTATCTAAAATAAAAGTGAACAAAGAGCCATTACCATTTTCGTACCGCACACACGATGATCCTGACCCAGAAAAACTAGCACCCTTTGTGGCTTTTGCAAGAAAATGTGGGTATACATTTGATGCGAAAAATCCGAAAGATATTGCCGCTTCATTTAATAAATTATTGGCGGAAGTAAATGGAAAACCTGAGCAGCATGTGCTGGAGCAATTAGGTATACGCACCCAGTCTAAAGCAAAATATACTACTGAAAATATAGGTCACTATGGACTTGGGTTTGAAAACTATTGTCATTTTACATCGCCTATACGCAGGTACCCAGATGTGATGGTGCACCGTGTAATGCAGAGCATCATTGATAAAAATTTGATGATAGATAAAGCAATGGAAGAAAAAAATAAACATTGCAGTGATAGAGAGCGTGGGGCTATGGAGGCAGAACGTGCAGGTAACAAATACAAGCAGGTAGAGTACATGAAGCAATTTTTAGGAGAAGAATTTGAGGGGATTATTAGTGGTGTTTCTCAGTTTGGTTTTTGGGTAGAAACGGTGGCACACAAATGCGAAGGCTTGGTATCTGTAAAAGACCTTAGCGACTATGATGATTTTAGACAAGATGAAGCCAACTATTCACTCGTAGGAATGCGCACTGGTAAAACTTTTAGAATGGGTGACCATGTAATGATTAAAGTAGTGGCAGCTAATTTAGATAAGCGACAATTGGATTATGCATGGGTGACAGAAGTGGAAGGGAAGGCGAAAGAGGCTGGTGGGAAGAAGAAGGTGGTGGCTAATAAAGCAGTAAAGAAAAAGTGAAGAAAGTTGACTAATAGGGTAAAGTATAGTTTAGTTTAGTAATTCTGATTATTTAGTAACTTTTTTACTCTTGTTTTATTGAAATGTTTTTTTATAAAAATAAAAGCGTATAAAATTTTAAGTGAGAAAAATATCAAGGCTGTTCATTATTTTTAATTTAGCTTTCCATTTTCTTTCTTGTAAGGAAACAAAAAATAAATTACATAATAGCAACCTCAAAAAGATTGATACAACTTCAAAACTTCCACAAAAAATATTAGTTGATTATAAAAAGAGTAACTACAAAATTTCGATTGGTGAAGATTATAAAATTAGCGAAAAAATTATTGATTGGCAATGGGCAGCTATGGCTGATAATGATGATAAAATTGACTCTACGGGAAAAGATGTATTTTTATTTTTAGGAGAACCACTTATAAAATTAAATAATGGGGAGTATCTTCCTACATTATTTATTGAGACCGATAAAAACAATATTACTAAGTTCACTTGTTCGGTTTATGCTGATTTTGAAAACGATAAAAGAAATATTGAAAAACTTTTAAAATTAATGAGTAAGTATATTGAACAATTGAATGATAAAAAAATCTTTGATGCAATTTTAAAAAATGGAGAATATGTTAAAGAAACGGAGAATATTAAAGAGAAATTTAGAGTGACAAAATTGAAAGATAGTGAAACTAGTAATGATACTTTTGAGTACATAATCACTCTAAAGCAATAAATAACCTTTCAAATAATAAAATGATTAAACCTTACTTTACATAAAAACGTAAATGTAAGTTCAAAAAAATAGTTATACGATTCAATGCATTCATTTCAAGATTTTACCCTACAGTTTGAAGAACGATTTAACGTACGTCATTTCCCCACACATACGCCAACATTATACGATCCAGCACAATATATTTTGGGCATAAAGGGAAAACGTATTCGCCCTATTTGTGTGTACTTGGCCAATGATATGTTTGCGCCTACTAATGACGATGCATACCATGCTGCTGCTTCCATAGAACTATTTCACAATTTTAGTTTGATACACGACGATATAATGGACAAAGCACCTTTGCGACGAGGTATAGAAACCGTGCATCAAAAATATGGAGATAACACAGCCTTGCTTGCAGGCGATGTAATGTTGGTAAAAGCTTATGAAAACTTGGCAAAAATAAATGTTACATACTTGCATAGATGCATAGATATTTTTAATAAAACGGCTGCCGAAGTATGCGAAGGGCAACAGCTTGATATGGATTTTGAAAAAAAAGAACAGGTGATTTTTGAAGAATACTTAAATATGATAACGCTGAAAACATCTGTACTCGTGGCTTCTAGCTTGCAGATGGGAGCAGTATTAGGAGGTGCAGGTTTGGGTAATCAAAATCATTTGTATGAGTTTGGTAAAAACCTCGGCATTGCTTTTCAGGTGCAAGATGATTATTTAGATGCTTTTGGTGATGCAACAAAAACAGGTAAGCAACAAGGAGGAGATATTATTGCTAATAAAAAAACTTTTCTCATGATACATGCACGGGAGTATTGCACACCCGAAGCAAATGCAGCCTTGGATGAACTCATAAAAAATAATCCTGCTGATAAAGTTGAAAAAGTACTCCAAATATTTAGAGATTGTAAAGCTGATGAATGGGCTACTGAACTAAAAGAAAAATATTATAACATTGCATTGAAACATTTAGATGAAGTGGCAGTGTTGAGTGATAGAAAAGTTTTACTAAGGCAGTTAGCAAGCGATTTAATGATGAGGGAGAAGTAGGAGAGATTCAAGATTTCTGATTTATTGATTTCTGACTTTTTTCGTGGCAAAGCCTTTGCTATTTTCATAAACTATAAAGTATACTTGACTTGCTCCTCTCATTCGGAGAGGGTGAGGTTCCTTTATTTTGGGCAATCCCGACACTTTGTGTCGGGATTGCCCAAACGACTTTAGCTATGGGCAACATCGTTGTGTCACTCACTTCATCGGCATACCATTTTTCATCTTTTATTATGCAATAGAATGTGTTTTATTTTTTCAATGAATTGAATTGCTTATTTTACATTCAATGAAATTAGCAAAAATACTCCCATACGAAAATTTCACTTTTACTTCAAAGCTTCCATTAAATGTAGTAATGGATAGGCTTACAAAAAATGTATCTCCAAAAAGTACCAATTTATTCTCTTTTAACAGAGATTTGAGTAAACCTTATACTGGAATAATTTTAGCCAATAGTTTTGAGATAAGCAGGGTGATAAATTATAAAAATTCTTTTTTGCCAAATATAAATGGAACAATAAGTACATTTTTAGGTAAAACAGAAATAGCAATAAAAATGAAACCTTTTACGATGGTAATTGTTTTTATGGCTATTTGGTTAGGCATTGTGGGCTTTGCTTGCTTTGGTGTAATTGGCTATTATCTATTAAACATAAATAGTATTTTAAGTTTTAATTTTTTTACGATTGTACCTTTTGTAATGTTCATTTTTGGTTGTTTGCTTGTTTCAATACCTTTTAGGTTGGAGGCCAATAAATCAAAAGCTTTTTTGTTGCAATTGTTGGAGGGGGAAATTTTTTAAATATAAATTTATTCTTTGTAGGTAAAATTTTAATTGTACAGTTTTCACTTTGCACAATCTACAAGAAACTCATCCTCTACAGAAAATCCCAATTGCATTGCTATTAATAAGGCTCTACAATTATTAGTGTTAGAAATTCAAGTAGTTCATTAAATGTGTAAAAGAGCTCTTGTTTAGTTTATAATCTATTACATTTTTTATTAGGTTTCAGGCACCTATATTGGACTTTGTTAAAATAAAATATGCAATTTATAAATTGACTCTTTCAATTTGTCAACTTGTCAATAAGTTGTATATTTGGTAAAATTATTTGTTATGAAAACAATGACAGTAGCCGATTTTAAAACAAACTTTTCTGCCGTGCTAAAGGAAGTTGAGGCAGGAGAGAAGATTGCCATTACTTATGGCAGAAAAAAAGAAGTAAAAGCTATGTTAGTGCCGAGTACCGAAATAAAAAAGGAGAGAGTGTTAGGTGCATGGGAGGGGAAAGTAACTGCCGTTTTTAAAGGTGGGCATAATACAACAGAAAAAGAATTTTACGGAATGACAGCAAAAAAGTATTTTAAACAATGAAATATTTGCTAGATACTCATGTACTTATTTGGTTACTTACTAGTCAAAAATCATTGTCTGAAAACGTCCTCGAGATAGTAAAAAACAGAAAAAATAAAATTTATGTTAGTGCAGTTTCAATTTGGGAAATATCCATTAAAATATCGTTAGGTAAATTAGATATTGAAAATAAATTACCTACCGATGTAGTATTTGAATGCGAACAGATGAATATTGATTTGATTGACTTAACAATCAGAGAAACGGCAACCTTTAATAATTTAAAAAATGTTCACCACAAAGACCCATTTGATAGAATACTCATTTGGCAAGCAATTAAAAACGATTTTACATTTATTTCTGATGATAAGAATGTAAAAAAGTACGTTTCAGAGGGATTGAAAGTTATATCATAATAGCAATTAAATTAAATTCCTATTTTGCCATTTCCTGCCTTATTTTTGTAGTACCAAATTTTATTCAACAATATTCTCTTTATGACTTGGAAACATTTTTTCACTTCTTCTATAGGTAAGAAATTTTTAATGGGCGCTACGGGCTTATTTCTTATTACGTTTTTAATAGTACATGCTGGTATTAATGCCATGATTTTCTTTAACGATGGTGGTGAAACCTTTAACCATTGGGGGCATTTTATGGGTAGCAATTTAATTGTGCGTACAATGGAAATAGGCTTAATGGCTTTTTTATTGTTACACATATACCAAGGGCTTAGTTTGTGGAGACAAAACCACAATGCTCGCCCTGTAAAATATGCTGTGCAAAAAGGTGATGGTAAAAGCAAATGGTACAGTAAAACCATGGGTTTGCTTGGTACGTTAATTTTGATTTTTTTAATAATGCACTTTTACCATTTTTGGGTACCGAGCCGTTTTGGTGGTATGGCAAATATTCATGAGTTGGGAAAAACTACTCTTTCGCTTACTCCTGAGTATAATAATCAACCCGTACATAATTTGTATCAAGAAATGTTGAATGTGTTTACAGGCAGTTACTCACCAATAATTGTATTGGTTTATGTGTTAGGTTGTGTATCGCTTTGCTGGCATTTGTTGCACGGGTTTCAAAGTGCGTTTCAAACATTTGGTGTAAATCATAAAAGATATACACCAATGATAAAAACGATAGGGGTGGTTTATTCCGTAGGTATATCATTGTTGTTTGCTAGTATGCCGGTGGCAATGCATTTTGGGTGGGTGACCTCACCCTAACCCTCTCCACTTCGTGTAGAGGGTGTGCTCGAGGATATTAGCGAAGATTGTAGCGGAAGAAATAATCAATATTCAATGCTCAATTTTCAATGTTCAAGTGTGAAACCCCGGCGCAAATGGAGTTCTTAATACGCTTCGATAAAAGATGAATAAAGGTATGCCGATGAAGTGAGTGACACAACGATGATGACCATAGCTGTTGTTCTTGCTCGGACAAAAAGAATTTTTTGTTCGGAAGAAAAAAAAGTAAAAAGATTTGATTAAAAATAGATTTTAAAATTTCACGAACCAAGCTCCTCTCCTTTGGAGAGGCGGGGGTGAGGTAAAAAAACGTTTATGAATTCAAAAATTCCGCAAGGCGAAATGGAAAAAAAGTGGGAAGATTACAAAGGGCATGTGCAACTTGTAAACCCATCTAACAAAAGAAAACTAGAAGTAATTGTAGTAGGTACAGGGCTTGCAGGTGCTTCGGCGGCTGCATCTTTGGGAGAACTGGGTTATAAAGTGAAGGCCTTTTGCTTTCAAGATAGTCCACGCCGTGCCCATAGTATAGCAGCGCAAGGTGGTATAAATGCTGCAAAAAATTATCAAAATGATGGAGACTCGGTTTTCCGTTTGTTTTACGATACTGTAAAGGGTGGCGACTACCGTGCTCGTGAAGCCAATGTGCATCGCTTGGCGGAAGTGAGTACGGCTATTATAGACCAATGTGTGGCACAAGGTGTGCCGTTTGCTAGAGAGTATGGTGGCTTATTGAGCAACCGTAGTTTTGGTGGAACACAGGTGCAGCGTACGTTTTATGCTGCTGGGCAAACTGGGCAACAATTATTGCTTGGTGCATACAGTGCATTGGAAAGACAAGTGGCTTTGGGTAATGTAACGATGCATCGCCGCCACGAAATGCAAGATGTAGTATTGATAGATGGTGTAGCGAAAGGAAGTATAGCAAGAAACTTGGTAACGGGAGAACTAGAAAGACATGGTGCGCATGCTGTTTTGCTGTGTACTGGTGGATATGGCAACGTATTTTATTTGAGTACAAATGCTATGGGAAGCAATGTGACAGCGGCTTGGAGAGCGCATAAGCAAGGGGCGTATTTTGCAAACCCATGTTTTACACAGATACATCCTACCTGCATACCTGTGAGTGGCGACCATCAAAGCAAGCTTACGCTCATGAGTGAAAGTTTGCGTAATGATGGACGTATATGGGTGCCAAAAAAACAAGGCGATACC
>JAYVID010000138.1:0-2687 GCA_043770525.1 Ferruginibacter sp. | reverse complement strand
CAATAAAAGCATTATTTTATGCGCTAAAAGCCTAGTTATAAAAACGAATATCAACTATTTTTTGTGCCTTTACAAAAAGAAACTATATTTTGAATATTTGTATATTCTTTGTAGTTTTGTGTTATAGGTAAACATTATAAATTTAAAATAAAATGGCAATGAAAGAGCGTATTTTTTTGGTAAGTATTATTGTTATACTTATTATTGGAATAGTAAGTATCATCAATATTTATGAGAATAAAATTTTGAGAAGTCAGTCTTATGTGGCAGGAGGGAAAAAAATAAAGCTAAATTATACAGCTAGTGAGATAAAAGCACTCATAAAAGTACTGCCTATGTATCAAAAAGATAGCATTACAATTTTTGAAGATGGCAAAATAGAAAGTAATTCAGCAGAGGTAAATAGTGGTTTGGGCTATAATCAAAAGGTTGAGGTGGCTAGATTATCTATGGAAAAACTAGCTAAACAAGAGAAAATGCCACTACCCTACATTATCTATAGAGAAGTGGCTATTTACGTTGAAGCGCAAAAAAAGCTAAAAGAAATTAAGAAATAGATATCTATTAGTTATCTTTCTTAAATAATTGAAATAACTACTTGATAATCAAATTATTAAAAATATTATTTGGATTAAAATAAAACTTTGATAATCAATGAGTTATAAATTTATAATATTGCAATTGTTTGATTATAAACAATTTAAAAAATAAGGGTTTTTTGGAAAATTCGTTTTTACCTGTTTTTTATTTTTATAATCATTTGAAAATCAAGAGTTTTAAATCAAATATTTAGGATATATATCTATTGTTTATTCAATAGCTTTAATTCAGCTACTTGTGAAGATTGGTTGATTGAAATAGTGCCACAAGGCTTAAAATTTTTATCTATGAGTTTGCCAGTAATATTATCTGCATAAATGGATTTTATGGTCACTTTTATATTTTTTTGGTTGAGCAGTGTCCAGAGATAATATTCCCAATCATCAAGAGCAATGGTTAGCCCAAATTCTCTGCATTTGCACTTTTCTATGTCTTCTACTAATTTTATATATATTCTGGAAGTTTCGCCACGTAATTTAGCATCTATTTCACTTCTAGAAGTATTAAATATTTTTTTTTCTCCTCTGAAAGCTAGATTCTGGCTATGGTAAAAGTAATAACTACCCTCCAAACATAACAGAAGCATAAATAAAGGTAATATCCTTTCATTTATCAACTTATCTACTACAGTTGCTACACATATAGCAACTATCCCCCAAAAAGGTATCTGAAAACGTGTGCCAAAAGGCTGCCACTTCAAAAGGAAAATAATCAGAAACACACCTATCACACCCATAAAAAATATAAGAAAAAAGTCTTTATTAAATCTCTCTCTAAATAGGTATAATAGTGGTATTAAAACCAAAAGAAGCAACATTTGAATAGGATTAGATGCGTAGTCTTGTGAGTAAAATTCTACTCTTGAGGGCATTGCAAATGGAGAAAAATTAGTAGCCTTGTAGTCAATATCCATCTCTAATAACCTGTGCGTGCCACGAGCAAAGTTATCCATTGTATTGTTTGCTCCGTCAATAGGAATTCCAAAATTATAAGTAAAAAACTTTACAGTATTTCCCGTAATAGCTTCTAAGCTATACGCTTGATTACTTACACTACTAGAAGCCTCACTTGCTAATGGAAGTGGCATTTTGTACAATTGCACATTACGCACATAATAGCCCATATTAAGCACTAAAATAAGGGTGCTAATGGTTATGCCTGCATAGAGAATTTTTAAGGAACGATGCTGGACTAGTAAGAATATAAAATAAAAAACCAACGGTGTTAGGTAAATATAAGAGGTACTTTTGGTGAGTAGTGCCATTGCCATACTTGCGCCTATCACTATTGCCCATTTCCAAGAGAAATTTTCTTTGAATTTCAATAAAAACAAAAAAGAGCTTATCACCCAGAAAGCAGCCACCATATCATTTTGTATTGATACGGCTTCATATAAAGCTATTGGCGTACTAAACAACAAAAATACGGTTAGTAATTGCCCCCTGATGGAAGATCCTAAATATGCGGCTATTTTAGAAACTGCCACAAGGCTACCAAGCATTGAAAGCCATTGTACCGAGTTGGCAAAATAGTCATTATCAGTAAGCAGAAAAGTATGTAAAATAATGTATTCTGCAAAAGCCTGAAAAGAAATTTGCCTTTCTATATTGGTGGCATAATAATCTAAATTTTTGTTTTGTATCCAATGCATCACTCTTGGCATGTGATAAGTCAAGCCGTCCCAGTTGTTGGGTGCAGTAAAAATAGCATTGATTAACAAAAAAATCAAACTCAAAAGTAATATACTAAGCAATAATTTATCTATTTTAGTCCAATTAATGAAGTGATAATTAAGACTAATGCTTTGGGATTTATTGTTTCTGTTGTTTTTTAAAATAATGCCCAAAAGACAGCAAAATGAGGCTATCCACCAGATAAGTATAGCGTAAAAGTTAATAGCATTGAACAAGCTAAGTATTTCAGTAGAAATAAGTACTTGTGCACCCATAACAACCAAGCTCAACAAAAAACTCATTCTTAGCGAGTTTTTTGTATCAAATACATTTTTCTCATCTCTATAAAAAACTATAAAGCACAAAAACAGTGTAGTAAGTGGCAAGAGAATAAGAGCGTTCATTTAGTTTTGA
>JAYVID010000137.1:0-21398 GCA_043770525.1 Ferruginibacter sp. | reverse complement strand
ACTAAATTGGTGCTACGACAATTTTTTAAGTTCGGGATGTAGCGTAGCCCGGTTATCGCGCCTGGTTTGGGACCAGGAGGTCGCAAGTTCGAATCTTGCCATCCCGACAAACATGGACAAGGTGGAGTTTACTCCACCTTGTCTATTTTTATTATCTTCTGAAACATCCACCACGCTTGCGATTTGGTTAAAAACCATATTTACTTTCTCGGTTCGAAATGACCCTTTTTCTTTATTATACCTTACACCATTAGGAAAGATGAGTTTTTGAAGATTTTCTTTTGCCTTGGCATCGCTAGAAGCCCATACCATTGGGAGTTTTGACGAAAATGTGAGGATGGATGAGAAATATTCTTTAAGGTTCGAACTGGAAGATTTACAAATCTGTTGTACTTCTAATAAAGAATCCTTTTCTGCCTTCATATCTTTCATAAATTTTTCAAATGTTTCTTTTGGCATTTCTTCTTTAATGAAAAACTTTTTCTCAATCCTGTCCATATTAACCTCTACTTCTTTGAGTTTATTTTCAATGGCTTTAAGTTCTTCTTTTTGATTGCTATTTTGGTTGTCGAATAGGTGGTTCATTTCAAAAAGTATTGGTTCAATAAATTCTTTTTTGATAGTGAAGCCATGAAGAAATTCTATGAACTCATTATTGACAACCTTTGCATTTTTGTTGCAACAACAACCAATTGTTCTACATTTATAATACCATAGGTTTTTAGCTTTTACTATATAGCCTGTATAACCCTCCCCACATGTTTCACATTTCATAAATACTTTTAGCGGTACTTCACAACTTTCTTTTCTATGAGGCACACCAAATTTGTTTGCAGATTCTCTTATTTTATTCACTTGCAAAAACAATTCTTGGGGAATAACTTTTTCATGCTGCCCTTCTACCAATTTTCCATCGAGCATTTTATTAGAAATAATACCGCAATAAAAAGGATTGGAAAAAATCATACTAAGTTTTTGCTTATAAATAGTAAGTCCGAGCAATTTTAATTTTCCTAAAATCTCTTCGTTTTTCATCCCTTCGGCTTTCCATATAAATGCCTTTTTAATCTGCTTACCTTCTTTATTTACAACAATTTTTCTTTCTCCATTTGTTCTTGTAATATCATAACCCATTGGCGGTTTAAGACACCAAATTCCTCTTTCAAATTTTTCTTTCATTCCTGCAACTGCTCTTTGTTTGCGTAGTTGATTATCAAACTCACTAAACAATAAATGAATGTTTTGTTGAAATACACCACTTGCATTGGAAGTATCGGTAGGTTGGGTTACTGCAAAAACGGACACACCATATTTTTCCCTTAAATCTTGTGCAAGCTTTATTGCTCCACCACCTGTTCTGCTAAACCTATCTAAAGTATAAACTAAAATATGGGTAATTTTCCCTTTGTTCTTTTTAATAAATTCGAGCATTCTCCCAAATTCTTTTCTTCCATCTGTCTTTGCACTTTCATAAGTACCACCAAAATAGTTTAGAACGGTAAAATCATTTTTGTTTGCATATTCATCAATTATTTTTTTCTGAAAGTCGAGACTTAGGTTTTTATCTGCTTGTTCTTTTGAAGATACACGAGTATAAATGAGAGCCTGTTTTGTCTTACCTGTTATTATTTGATTAGAAGAATATTTAGCCCATTTTGAAAATGTATTATTTGCGTTATTCATGCTGCTTTTAATTTTGGTTTAAGTTGAATGACTTTTGCTTCATTGCTACACAAATCTACATCTAATTGATTATCAATTGATAATATTTTTTCAGTATAAGTGCATTGGAACAATACAAGGGCTATTTGTCTAATTGTTTTTACAATTTCAGTTGCTTCTTTGGCATCATAATTTTCACATCCTGCAAAAGTTTTTAGTTTTTCAACAGTTAATGGCACTTGATTAGGATTCATTTTTTCGATATTTTTTATATCATCATCTGTAAAAAAAAATCCAACTCTTTCGTTGGAATTTTGAGATTGGTTATTCATAGATTTTTCTTTTATGTTTCATTTTCTTTATCCCTTATCTTTATATTTTTGAATTAATCATCATTACTATCTTCGTCATCCTCATCATCATAATCGTTAATCACATCATCAATATCATGAACGGTTTGTCTTTCATCCTCATCGTCTTTGTCGTATTCAATTTCTATCAAAATATTATCTAGGTCTTCTTCTACTCCTAGTATTCGATTTTTAATTCCGTTATCTCCTAAGATTTCTGCCACTTCTGCAATTAAGCCTATTGGCACTTCTAATTCTTTTACTTTTATTGTTTTCATGTTTTAAATTTTTGTTTGTAATAAAATATTTATGCAAACATAATATGGCTCAAAAACCTACTTTCCTACTTAGGTAAGTTGATGTACAGTTTTGCAAAACAATTCCACTAAATGCCAACCAATTCTACTTTGTGTATGGAAATGATGTTTGTATAACAACCTGTATTTTTTATCATTTTTCTTATGATAGGATTCGGGAGCACTTAAGGAGTATTTGAAAACATTAAATTTTATGTAGCTTAATGCTCGTAAAGATTAGGGAATGATTGGGGAGGGTTTGAAGAGTAGTTAAATTCGAAGACAGTTAGAAATGATTTATACAAAAAAATAGATTAAATAAAGATAATGCGATAGGAATGTCCCTTGCATGATGTACATCATGCAAGGGTAATGTGTATGTAATGCGATAGGTATGTGATAGGCATATGGTAGTCATGCGGCAGCCATGTGCGTATTACAATAAAATGGCTGTAAAAAGTATTTTATATACCACACAAATTCTTTAACTCAATTTTTCCTTAGAAATTGCTACTAAATATTTCGTTTTTACACAAACGTTTTATCTTTTAGAATTGTTCGTTTTATACAAATGTTGCTTTGTCTTACCCTAAATTTAATATTTTGCAAGAAGTCATAACAAACAACAAGTTCATAAAAATGAAATAGTTACAATTTTGCAACGCTTCGTTGCAAAATTGAATAATCATTTCAACTTAAATAATTTTTGTATATTTTGCACTAAACTGTATTATTCATTTGCAAATAGAAACTTTATGCAAATAGACAATAAGAAATTTATAAGAATTTGCTATACGAAAAACTAACAAGAAAAGAAATAATTGATAACCGCTTAAAACAAGCAGGTTGGAATGTTAGTGACCGTACACAAGTAACAGAAGAGTTTTTTATACAGAATTCTAATAACATAGTAAGTGAACCTGATGTTGCCTATGGAGTAGAATTTAGCGATTATGTTTTACTTGGCAAAGATGGAAATCCTTTGGCTGTAGTGGAAGCAAAAAAATCGACAATAGATGCAAGAATTGGAGAAGAGCAAGCCAAACAATATGCCTACCATATACAAGAGCAATATAGCTGTGATTTACCTTTTTGTTTGTACACAAATGGTAACGATATTTATTTTTGGGACTTAAGCAATTATACCCCACGAAAGATTTTTGCATTTCCTACTCGGTCTGACTTTGAACGAATGGCTTTTATTCGAAAAAATAAAAAGCCTTTAGCAGAAGAATTAATAAATACAAACATAGCTGAAAGACCATATCAAATACAAGCCATAAGAGCAGTGTTTGAAGCCATGGAAGAAAGGAAAAGAAAATTTCTTTTAATAATGGCAACGGGTACTGGCAAAACAAGAACCTGTATTGCTATGGTTGATGGATTAATGAGAGCTGGTTGGATTTCAAGGGTTTTGTTTTTAGTAGATAGAATAGCTCTGAGAGACCAAGCTATAGAAGCTTTTAAAGATAATGCTCCACAATATTCTGTTTGGCCTCAAACAGGCGAAACCAAGATTGTAACTGATAGACGAATTTATGTTTCTACCTATCCAACAATGTTAAACATTATTGAAAATGAAAAAGATGCTTTATCGCCTCATTTTTTCGACTTGATTGTTATTGATGAAAGCCATCGTTCTATTTATAATGTGTACCAAAATGTATTGAATTATTTTAATACTATTGTACTTGGTTTAACAGCTACACCAACGGATGCTATTGACCATAACACTTTTCAATTATTTGAATGTGAAGATGGGCTTCCTACTTTTGCCTACAGTTTTGAAGATGCAGTAAATAATAAACCACCCTACTTGTGCAATTTTGAAGTAATGAAATTGACCACCAAATTTCAACAAGAAGGTATTCATTTAAGCACTATAAGCGAAGACGACCAAAAGAAATTAATAGCAGAAGGGAAAGACCCTATCGAAATAAATTTTGAAGGAACAGATATTGAAAAAGCTGTAACCAATAAAGGTACAAACGCTTTGATAGTTAGAGAATTTTGGGAAGAAAGTATAAAAGATGTGAATGGCGTTTTGCCTGGCAAAACTATTTTCTTTTGTATGACGATGAAACATGCCAGACGTATTAAAGAAGTGTTTGACCAGTTTTATCCACAAGGTGCAGGAGAAATAGCTAAAGTGATTGTTTCAGATGACCCTCGTGTATATGGCAAAGGAGGGTTACTAGACCAATTTAAAAACAACGACTTTCCAAGAATTGCCATTAGTGTAGATATGTTAGATACTGGCATTGATATTCCTGAATTAGTGAATTTGGTATTTGCAAAACCTGTTTTTTCTTATACAAAGTTTTGGCAAATGATTGGTAGGGGAACAAGGGTTTTAAATGTAAACCAAAGAAGAAGCTGGTGCCAAGAAAAGGATAAATTTTTAGTAATTGATTGTTGGGATAATTTTGAATATTTTAAACTCAATCCAAAAGGCAAAGAAAATAAATCTCAAATTGCTTTACCTGTTCGTTTGTTTAAAATGCGATTGGAAAAATTAGTATTAGCAAAGGATAGAAATGTAGAAATAGCAACTACTGAAAAAATAGCTTTGCAGAAACTAGTAAATGCTTTACCAAAAAACAATGTGGTTGTTCAAGATAATTTAACGGATGTAGAAAAAGTGGTAAAAGTTGATTTTTGGAACGAATTAGACGAAGATAAAATTACATTTTTAGACCAAACCATTGCTCCCGTATTAAGGGCTTTATCTTCTGTAGATTTTAAAGCTATGCACTTTGAAAAAGATATTGTAGAATACTCTATTGCACAATTGAATAACGAGGCACAAGACTTAGAAAATATGAGAGAACTTATTGTTACTCAAATTGCAGAATTACCTTTAAACATTGGTATTGTTGCTAAAGAAAAAGCAATCATTACAAAGACATTAAAAAATAGTTTTTGGGTAAATACATCCGAAGCCGATTTGCAAATGGTTATTGATAAAATTGCTCCTTTAATGCGTTTTAGAAATAGGTTTGATGGAGGCGATGAACAAGAAAGTTTAAACCTTAAAGATGTAACCTACAAAAAAGAAATGATTGAGTTTGGCCCAGAAAATGAATTGGTAAGTGTAAGCCGATACAAAGAAATGGTAGAAGCTATGGTACAACAATTGGCAGACCAGAACCCAATTTTGCAAAAGATAAAAAATGGCGAATCTATTTCTACAGAAGAATTGAATGAGCTTGCATTAATGATGAACGATAAAGACCCATTTGTAACAGAAAAATTATTGCAACGGGTATATGGTAACCAGCATGCCAAGTTTTTACAATTTATAAAGCATATTTTGCAAGTAGAGGCTGTGCATTCTTTCGAAGAAACCGTTACACAAGCTTTTGATACTTTTATTAGAGAACACAATAACCTATCTAACAATCAAATTGAATTTTTAAAAGTGCTTAAAAAATATTTGATGGATAAAGGCAAAATAGAAAAGAAAGATTTAATTAATCCGCCATTTACACAACTACATCCACAAGGTATAATGGGTGTTTTTTCTCCAAAAGAAATTGAAGAAATAATTAGCATTATTAAAAAAGTGGCAGCTTAAATTTAATAAAAATGGATATCAGTAAAAATCAATATACCCAACTAATAGAGCAAATAGGACATTTACTATCAAATGGGCGGCAAATGGCAACCCAGCAAGTAAATACTATTTTGGTAAAAACTTATTGGGAAATAGGAAAATATATTGTAGAATTTGAGCAAAAGGGAAATGAAAAAGCTGAGTATGGGGCAGAACTATTAAATCGTTTGGCTAAAGACCTTTCTCTTGCTTACGGAAAAGGTTTTAGCCGTTCCAATTTATTTCAAATCCGTTTGTTTTATACAAAATTCCCAATAATCCAGACACTGTCTGGATTATTGTCTTGGAGCCATTATACAGAAATATTAAAAGCAGATAGTGAACTTGAAATAAATTTTTATACCAAACAAACTGAGGTAGAACGCTGGAGCGTAAGGGAATTGAAACGCCAAATGAAGAGCATGCTTTTTCATAGATTGGCATTAAGTAGAGACAAAGAAGGCGTATTAAAACTAGCCAGAGAAGGTAACCAAATAGAAAAACCAGAAGACCTTATAAAAGACCCATTTGTACTAGAGTTTTTAAACATACCAGAGCAGCATCAATACCTAGAAAACGAATTAGAAGAAAAACTAATTAGCAACTTGCAAAAATTTATTTTAGAATTAGGAAAAGGTTTTGCATTTATAGGACGCCAATATAGAATGAGCATAGGCGGAAAACATTTTAGGTTGGATTTGCTTTTTTACCATCGTATTTTAAAATGCTTTGTATTGATAGACCTTAAACGTGGAGAAATAGACCACCAAGATATTGGACAAATGAACCTTTACCTTAATTATTTTAAAAAAGAAGAAGCTACCGAAGGCGATAATGAACCCGTGGGTATTGTATTAGGTGCATACAAAAATCATATATTGGTAGAGTACGCTACGGAGAGCATTACCAACAAAATACTACTAGCAAAATACCAATTATACCTACCCAAAAAAGAAGAATTGGAAGCAGCTTTGCAAAATTTAATTGAAGAATAAATAAAAAACATACATGTTATCAAACGAATTAAAATCGAAAATAAATAAGCTTTGGGATAAATTTTGGAGCAGAGGTATAGCAAACCCTATAACGGCAATAGAACAAATATCTTATTTGCTTTTTATGAGGAGGATAGATGATGCAGATATATTGGATAAAGCAAAAGCAAACTTTTCGGAACTGCAATACAAATCTATTTTTGAAAAAAATAAAGAATGCCGATGGTCGTATTTTTCGCAACTTGACCCTGATACGATGCTGGAAACTGTTGCTAAAAAAGCATTTCCATTTATAAAAAAAATAAACGACCCTACACAGCCCTATGCAAGGTATATGCACAATGCCAATTTTATTATTACCAATGCTGCGCTACTAGATGAAGCCGTAAAAGCCATTGATGAAATATATGCCGATATAAAAATACAGCAAGATGCTGGGCAGCAGTTTCAAGATACCCAAGGCGATGTATATGAATACCTGATAAACGAAATAGGTTCTGCTGGCAAAAACGGACAGTTTCGTACACCAAGGCATTTAATACAATTGATGTGTGAAATAATAGACCCCGATTGGACAGACAAAATATGTGACCCTGCTTGTGGTACAGGTGGTTTTTTGGTAGGGGCATACCAACATATACTTACCAAGTATAGCAGCAAAGAAGAAATAACCGAAGACGAAAATGGATTAAAACGTTTTAAAAAATATGGTGGCGATACTATATCTAGAAAAGAAGTGTGGGACAGCTTGCACCAAAAAACATTTTTTGGTTTTGACTCCGATGAAAATATGGTACGTATAGGTTTGATGAACCTCATCCTACATGATATTAAAATACCACAGATAGAACAAATAGATACCCTTTCTAAAAAATACGACCAACAATACCAAGATGGTGGCTACTCTGTAGTAATGGCAAACCCACCCTTTGCTGGTAGAACAGATAAAGGTGGTATGAGTGATGGGCTGAAAATAGATGGCACACAAAGTGAATTGCTTTTTTTGGTACGCATAAGTAAAATGCTAGGAGCTGGTGGCAAAGCCGCAGTAATAATACCCGAGGGTGTACTCTTTGGTGGTAGCAAAAACCAAAAAGCCACCAGAGAAATATTACTAAAAGATAACCAACTAGAGGCAGTAATATCTTTACCTAGCGGCGCATTTAAACCATACACAGGAGTAAAAACTGCCATACTTATATTTACAAAAGTAGAAGAAGATAGCACAATTTGGCATACCGATAAAGTATGGTTTTACGAATTAAAAAACGATGGCTATAGCCTAGATGATAACCGAAGAAAATTGGCAGAAAACCCTTTGCCCATTGCTGTGGAAGCATACCATAATAGGGCAAAAAAAACACCTAAAGAAAGAACCAACCACTTTTATGTACCCATAGCTGAAATACAAAAAAATGACCTAGACCTAAGCTACAACCGTTACAAAAAATTTGAGTACGAAGAGCAAACTTATGAGCCACCACAAGCTATTTTAAAAGCCTTATTTACACTAGAAGATGAAATAAAAATAGATATGGAAGAACTTAAAAACTTGATTGGATAATGGAAATGACATTAATGAAAATAGGCGATTTAGCAATTCAAGTTAAAACAGGTTCTACACCACTTACTAGCGATATTTTAAATTTTGAAGATGCTACTTATAATTGGTACACGCCGGGAGATTTTGCGAAATCAAAAATAATATTAAGAAAAGCCCAAAGAAAAATCTCTCAATATGCAGTAGATAATTCTGCGACAATTTTTAAACCAAAAACTGTTTTAATTACTTGCATAGGTGAAATTGGCAATAGTTGTATTATTGAAGAAGAAGCATCTTCCAATCAACAAATTACAGGTGTCTTAGTGAATGAAGAAATCATTAATCCATATTTATTTAACTATTTAATTTTACATAACAAAAGGAAACTTAAGGATAAATCTAAACAAGCCGTTGTTTCAATTTTAAATAATAAAAACCTTAAAGAAATAGAATTAAGTTTTCCTAAAGACCTTGAAACCCAAAATAAAATAGTAGCTATATTAGACAAAGCTAAAAGCATATTAGAAAAACGAGAGAGAACTATAGTGATGTATGATGAGTTATTGAGGGCTACTTTTTTGGATATGTTTGGAGACCCATTTATTAATCCCCAAAAATGGGTTATTGATAAGCTTGGAAATTATCTAGAATTCATAGGTGATATTGGTTCAAATGGTAGCAACGCTACGATTACTAAAAACCTTAAAATGTTGGACGAGAAAGATTATGCAATTATGATTAGAACTGTAAATTTAAGCAAAAATAATTTTACTGATAATTTAAAATATTGCTCCAAGGAAACATATGAGTTTTTTAAAAAATCCAAAATTTATGGAGGTGAAATCATAATGAATAAAATAGGAAGTGCTGGGGATTTTTGGTTAATGCCTATATTAAATACCCCAGTAACCTTAGGCTTAAATCAGTTAGTAATTAGACCTAAAAATCTAGAAAATTTATTTCTGTTTCACTTTTTATCATCAGACTATGGAAGGTCAATTGTTAAGAGTAAAACTCGGGGGGCTGCAACACAATCAATTACAAAATCGGCAATTAAGGAATTAGAAATCATTATCCCTCCATTAGCTTTACAGAAAACATTTTCAGAAATTGTTATAAAAATTGAAAAAATTAAAATAAAATTAATTCAAGCTAAAACAAAAACAAGTAATTTATTGAATGCCATATCACAATTAGCATTTAAAGGAGAGTTAGATTTCAACACTGCAGTAGATTTAGAAGTTCTATTAGAAAATGATTACGATTTTTTTAAAAAAAATAGTAATCCCAAAGCAATACAACTTTTAATAGAAAGGCTAGATAAAGACGAGTTAAACGATAAAAAATTTTACGAGCAAGATACTTATGATAAAGCCAAAGGGTTTGTATTTGAGTTATTAAAAGAAGGAAAAGTAAAACAGGTGTTTGATAAAAAAACAAAACAAATAAAGTTATCTGTAAAATGAAACTACTAAAACTTACCATAGATAACGAAAACGGTTTTAGAAGCTTGCAAAAAGGTTTTGAAATAAATTTTCATAGCTTGGAGGATAGAGAGGCTATGGAGCAGTTTCGTCCGTTTTGTTTTGCAGGGTTAAATGGTAGTGGTAAGAGTAATGTGTTAGAAGCCTTGGCAAATATTTTTTATCATTTGGAGATATGTGTGGCAAGGTATTTACCAGAAAGTTTTAAAGAGCATTTTGATAGAGCGTTAGGTAACCCAGATGCTTATACACTCGAATATTTAATTTCTGAAAACGATGCAGTATTGGTTGGAATTGCAAATATGACAAAAGTATTCATTAAAAAAAAGGAAGGTGAAGCGCCAACTATGCACATAGAGCAAAATACATCATGGCTAGAAGGCAAAGGAATAATGGAGGAGGTTTCTATGAAACAAATGATGAGTAAAGATTTATCAGCCCCTGCAAAACAATATTTGCCCGATAATGTAGTAGCCTATAGTAGTGGAGAGAATGAAACCTTGAGCTTACCTTTTATAAAATCGAGATTGGTGCATTATGACGAATATATTTATGCTGTAGAAACTGGCATTAAAGAATACAACGAGCCAGAAAATAGCCTTATTTATATTGACAGTAATATGAGCCAAGCTGTACTATTGTCCAATCTTCTTTTTGAAGAAGTAAAAACTATGGTAGATGGCAAAGAAAAAGATGGTGCGTTAAAATCGTTTGCTCAAGATATAGGTATAATGGGATTGCAGTGCTTTCGTATGAATATTAATTTGGCAACTTTAGAAAAATCGAAAATATCGAAACAGGTTTTAAACGCATACAACAAATACTTTAAAAAGAATAGTAATGATGAACTAGTAATAGTGCAATTGTTAGAACAAAAAATTAAAGATTTAAAAAATTGTGCAACTTGTTTTTATGAAAATGACGATTTTTTAGCTTTAGATTTTTATGTTACACCAACAACTAAAACTGCATTTAAAGCATACTTTAAAGATTCATTTGAGTTATTTCAATTATTCAGATTGCTATATGAGTTAAACGCTTACACAGTTGAAGAATATGTAAAAAAAGAAGTGTATGAATCAAAAGGATTTTATACGGACTGGAAACTGCCACAGCTAATCCCTAAGAGTAATATTTTTGCATTTACTGACTTTTTTGTACATAAAAATCTGTCAGGTACTAAAAATTCAAAACCTTTATTGTTAAAAGAGTTTAGTGATGGAGAGCATCAATTTATTCATACAATGGGTATATGTATAATGCTAAAACAAAGAAGGGTATTGTTATTATTAGATGAACCAGAAACGCATTTTAATCCTGCTTGGAGAGCAAAATTTATAAAAGCTTTAAATGATAGTATTGCAGCTTCTGTGCCAATTCCCACTGAATCATTTTCAGTTGATGAGTTAAAAATTGAAGTCCTTCCAGCTCCGAATAATTTTGATTATTATTTACAGAAAGATATATTACTTACCTCACATTCACCTTTTATCATTTCCGATTGTTTGCCAGATAATGTGATTCTTTTTAAGAAGAATGAAGATGGAGATGTAACTGCAAAAAAAGCAAGTGAATTGGGTATAGATACTTATGGTACATCTGTAAATATTTTAACGAATAAAATATTTGGGAATAAAAATACCATTGGCGATTTTGCTTTAAAAAAATTAAACGATTTAAAAGAAAAGTATAAGGATAATAAAAATCCAGAAGCATTTATCGAGGCTGTAAATATAGAATTTGGAGACTCTATTGAGAAATTATTAGCCATTAAAGAATTGAGTATCTAAATATGCTTATACCTTACCAACTAAAACGTTCTGCCATACACAATGCACAGTCTTTTGTAAACCATGTAATGTTAGAAGTGGTATTTAATGCTAAGAAAAATGTTGCAGTAGATTTTACCTCGGCTTTGGTTTTACCAAAATATAAAAATCTAATAGATGCCACGAATACGAATTATATTTTAACGCCTTTAAAAGAAATCTTTTCTATTTGTAAGCACTTACACCATAGAGATATTAAAACACTTAAAAGGGCTGTACACCACAATAACAAAATAAGAGAATTGTGTAATGGCGATATTGAGCCAGTTAGATATGACGAAATCAAGAAAATAAATAAAAATTTAGCAAAGCACATTAAAATCTTCTGTGACGAATTGTATGACAAGTGCCTGGGGATAGCTTGCTTTTATAAACAATTTGAAGATATAGATATTTACTATAAATTCTTGGTTGGAAGAAAAACAATTTGCAATTGTTGTGGAGTAAGCACAATACTAAATAAATACCATAAACACCGAAGTGCCTTAGACCACTATTTACCAAAAAGTGTTTACCCTTTTGTTTCTATTAATTTTAAAAACTTAATGCCTATTTGCGATACTTGTAATAGTAAATACAAACTTGCAACCGATACTTTGTTGATAACTGAAAAAAGAGGAACAAAAATTATAAGTGAAACAAAAGTAAAAGCATTTTACCCATTTTCTAAAACCAAGCATACCATAGATATCAATATAAATTTTTTAAAAAAGTATGACAGAAATATTGAGCCAAATGATATGCAAATAACATTTACAAATGCTTTAGCTCAAGATAAAGTAGATAATTGGGAAAGAGTATTTTGCATTTCAGATAACTATAAAGCGCTTTGTTGTTCTGAAGATATGGATAGCTACATAGAAGAGCAATATATGGCAGAGATGAACAATGGTAAATCACACACTGATTATATTGGACTGCTAGAAAAAAATAAATACGGAGATAAAAATTTTTTGAAAATACCTTTTTTGGAAGCGGTGGGTAGGTAATAAAAGCTAATTCGTTTATCGAAATAGCTTCTATTATATAACATTAACTCTATAATTACCAAGAATAAACTTACCCAAATAAGGATACAAAACATTAAAAGCTATACTTCACTACCATAATTAAATCTTCTAATTCATTTTTTCTAAATTTGAAATTAACATTTTAAAGTCATTATTTATTGTTATGGGGTTTGTATTCTTACCCTTCCACATTTTATCTAAGCTACTTATTTGCAATAATTTAATTAAATCACTTGCTTCATTTGATAAGCCAAGGTTAGTAACAAGAGTAAGGGTTTTTATTTCAATCAAGCTTATTGAAATAAAAAGAATTTCTCTTACCTTGGCATTTAACCCCTGCGCCATGTAAGGTAACCTCGATTTATCAATCTTCAAATCCACCGTTCCTTTATTTTTCAACATGTGCCACTCATTTGGCATATCATTTTTCATATTTATAGCAACGTGTAAACCTTCTTCACTTAGTTGTTGTTTAATAATTGCTAACCTGTCAATAAGAGAATTATTAGCTATTGTTTTTAAACTTGAACCGCCTTCTCTTGCTGTGTATTTGATATGCATCACCACATCAGCAATAGTATTGTAATCGTACTGTCTAACTTCTGTAGGTAATTCTAATCTCCAGCTACTGATAGCCCCTGTACCTTCAAATGGTAAATAGCGTTCGTCTCTGAAGTTTAATTCAAAAACACCACTATCGTTTTGTGATGAACTTACTGCTATGGATTGTATAGCCCCAATATTGTAAACAAATCTTAAATCATTGCCTAAAATTTCTGGATAATCATCTAAACCTTCAATGTTTTTTCTGTACTTATTATTTACCAATGAAAGTTTTGCACTTACAGAAGTATAAGGCCCAGCTATACAAGGCAAACTAATACTTACCGATTTTATTCTTCTAAAATAATGACTAGGATGATCCATATCATACAACACTTCTGGAATATCAAAATCGCAAACGCCAGTTGCTCTTAATTTAATTAATGCCAATGGGTCAAGCATATTTAAAGAAATATGTTTGGTCAATTCGTATTCTCGTTTGTTTTCTTCTATGTACGATTTTTCTAGCTGGCGAAGCGATAATTGTAATTTCTCTCCAGAGCATAAGCCTTTCATTGCATTATCCCAATTGCCATAAGAAATATAATTTGTGTTTTCAATTCCTAATTCGTAGCGATAACATTTTTCAGCTTTATTACCCATATCATAAGCCATATTATAGCTTTCTTTATAGACAGTAAACAGTTGCTCTTTCATCCATTGATACAATTCTTCATTAGTAAATTTATCTTTCAAGTATTGCTCTACTTGCTTTGAGTTTTCTATTTGTTTTTTATGATTAGCCAATTCCTTTTGTGATATCTGTGTTTTAATATCTGCCGATATAATTTGTTTATCTACTTGTATAATTTCTCTGGCTGCAAGATTGGCTTGTAATGTCCATTCTTGTTCTCTACGAATGTAACCAGCCATTTTTTGCGCTGCTGATGCTTGCATTGAACTTATCGAACTATTTGTACGCATTGAATTAGCCATTAAAGAAAGCATACCTGCAAGTTGCTCTCCTCCAAACCCACTACCTGCACCAACTCCTACTGGTTTTACATCCCCCTCAATTTGTGGTATAATTTTCAAGTATGCAGCAAGAAAGTCTGTAAAGCCTGCATCACTTGTTAAGTTTATAGCGTTATTACTTAATTCCATATCTTCTTTTTCTCTTGGTATTACTTTCACTCCTTTCTCTCCACTATCAACCAATTTAACATCTACATCTGTTTCAATTTTTGCTATACTAGTATCTGCTGGCAACTGACTATCTGCATTCAAATCGGCATCAATAGTTGGTGGTGCAGGTACGTCAATACCTTCTAATGACAATAAAGAATTGTAATACTCCAATCGCAAGGCAGCAGTTTCTCTTGATTTTAGCAAGCCCTCTTTACTTACTTTAGCATCCAGTATTTGTCGCTCTTTAATACCAGTCATTAAATCCAACATATTCAATTCGTGTGTAGCTCTTATTCTACCTAATTCTTCTCCATCTTGCTTTTCAATTGCCGAAAGCAATGAACTGCCTAATGATTTTACTTCACCACAAAATTCATTTGCCTTTTGAAGCAAATAAGTAAATCTATAAATAGGTGGCGGACTGCTTAAGTTGGATAGTATATTTCCAAGGCTTAGTCCATTAGCTGCTGCATTAATTAAAACTGCCGGATCAATTGGTGGAGCAAATAATGCCAAGTGCCTTTCATTACCATCAATATCCATACAATGTCTAATCTTGAATAATCTATCGGCAATAATATCCCAATGTTCTATTAATTTTTCATTGGATGGAATACAGAAATATAAGGATTGCCCCATTCCTAATAGACTTGGACTAGAAGATGTGTTATTAGTTGGTACGGCACTACTAAATGGAAAAGCATTTTCCATTTCTACTAATGCATTAGAAAAACCATCCAATTTATCTTTTAACGAATTATAGGTTTCTGCTTTTACTTCTCCTCTTTTGGGTACAAACTCTGGTCGTGAACCTAGTATATGATTGGCAATTACGTACAGTTGCAAAGCTTCATTTACCGATTCTCTGGTAAAAGCCCTGAATAATGAATCTGCCCAAAGGCGAATATTCTCTACATACTTAATCACCACATTTTTCATAAATGCAATAGGGCGATTACGAGCAACCACAAATGGTTTAAAAGGATTATCTCGCCATTCGGCAATTATTTTTATTTCATCTTCATTAAGTGTATTTGAACTTAGTTTAATAAACCACTCTTCTAAACTTTCTGATTGATTTGTTCTAAATGGCAATGTTTTCCAATAACGAGCTGTGTCACTTTCTCCAGCAACGGGCATTTCATCTGTTGTAGGGTCAAAAATATAATGAAACCAATTCATGGCTTCTTCATACTTTCCATTTTTACTTAAACGAGTTGCTATGTATAATGGAGCGTGGAAAAACAATTCCCAATTGTATAAACTATTGGCACCAAATACATCGAAGCAAATATTTTCTTTATAGAAAGTATATTGATTTTTAGAATTATAATTTTCCGATAAAGGTGCTTGTGTAACCATCCCATAATTTATAGTTGGATTATAGTTACTTACAAATGCGGTTCCGCTATCATTATAAATTAGTTTCTTAGTGTTCTTATCTCTTAGTGTATCAGAATCCATTAATTCTTTAATACCTTTTCTATTTAAATTGGTTATGAACTGACTTGAGTAGGGATGATAGAAAGTATGAAATTCAAATCCTTTATTTCTGTAAAAATCGAGATATAAGTTCATATCATTTTCATCAAAATTGCTATTTATCTCATACATTGTTCCTGTAAAAAGATTTTCATTCACATTTGTGTTTCTAACAAAATAGGTTCTTACTTTATCTGAATAAAAAAATGGATTAAATGGGGCCAACTCCTTTTCTAAAATATTGTTTGAGAATAGAAGATTATGATTAATGTTGTTTTGCAAATAGCCCATATCCCAAAACTCTAAAGCGGAATTAGCATTATGTTTTTCAAAATTATTTTCCCCTACCGATGATGATCTGCCTTCAATTGAATAATGAATACCTATATTTATAATTTCGATTATGGATTGGATATCGATTAATTTAAAATGAGGGTAAGATAACCAGGTTTTAATCCAATCAGCTCTTAAAGTGCCTAATGTATAAGGTATTAATAGAAGTTCATTGTTTATAATCACACTTTTAATTATAATTTTACCTAATTGCTCATTTGGATTTTTATACCAAGTGTTATGTTCAACCTTTATAAACTCTTTACTCAATTGCTTTGGCTGCCACTTTCCATCAATATTTTCAGACCAAGCCAACCGCATTTCCCAATATTTAGTTGACTTTAAAGAAGCTGATGTTTGATTTGCAAGATCTTTAATTGCTGTACCATTATTATTGCCTTTATCTTCTTGCTTTTCAATAAACTCAGGCCAAAAAATAAACAACCTGTTTTTCCAAACAACTGGCACTAAATGTACACCACTATTTTCTCCATCTTCAACCATTCTAATATCTACAGGCACTTTTTCCCAAGCTCCCCATTTGTAAAATTCACTACAGGCTCTATAAAAAAACTGGTATGGTGCATTATGTGTTCTTCCAAATACATGTAGCTTTTTCATTTTTCCAGCATCATCATTTACCTGATACATACCACACACATCCAAATTAGAAACAGTATCCATTTTGGTCAGGTAGTTTCTAAATGCTGTTTCTACATTTCTATTACTAATATCGTTTTGTGTTAACTCCGATTCTAGTTCTTTAAAGAAAGGACTTCTATCATCACGCCATTCTGGCTCCAACCAATTTTCGGGATATAAAAATACTTTTCTATTTGCTGCCCACATTTGATATTGTTTCATCCATTCCCATCTATCTCTATCTATAGCATTTGGCGAAACCCCTTTTTCAATTGTGCCAATTTTGTTACTTTCCAAATTCAAAAAACACCTTTGTACAAACATCTGAATAGCCGCATTAGCTTGCACAATACGAGATGTATCCATACATGCACCCATTTGCACATCTATTAAAAAATATTCAAATAATCCATCTGCATCTGTTACACCCCAATCGATTAAGCTTGGTTTTGTAAGTAAATGACTTATAAGTGCTTGTTTTTGATTTTCTCTTATTTTGTTATTCAATTCTCCTGCTAGTTTTAACCAAGCAGTTTCATAGTATTTTGCCTTTACTACATTTCTTAATTCAACTGCTGTTGTATGCAATACATCAAAACTTGTATCTACATCTGCTAATCTTAATAAAGTTTGTACTGAAAGTCCTGTTTTAGATAAAATAGAAATTACTAAATCTAGTTTTTCTAACTTATCCAAATTTTTGAAATCAACTACAGAAATACTGAAAGTAGAAACGAGTTCATTTAACTGTACTGAATTCCAATTACTAAGATTTTGCAAGGTCTGGGTAAGTGATGCAACTTTTGCTGTTGTTGTATTTGCCTGCTCAAATAAATCAATAAGTGATAATTGAGTTTGTATTAATGCATTTCGTAATTGTACAAATTGATTAATTTTTATCCAATGCAAATTAGTCAAATTACTAAAATCAATATTTTCAAAATTCGATTTATTTTCAATAAAATGTTTGAGTTCCTTATCTGTCAATTTAAGCCCAAGAATGAACAAAGCTGCTCTATGTGTTGTTTTAACCAAAGAAGAAAAACTACTGTCAATTGGTGTAGTGGAATTAATAATTGCACTCAATTTGTCTTCTATCAACAAGCTGGTGGTGTTTTCTTTAAGCCCTGTTAATAAAGCAATCTTTTGTAAGATTAACTTTTTTTGTAATTTTTCTCGAAGTAATGGAATGAAATACTTATAAATAAAAACAAGTTTCTCATAAGGTTTTTTTTCTATTGGTTGTGAAGGATGATTTAATAATGATTTACTAAGATTGCTGGCTGAAATGCTTTTTGCATTTGAAAGAATTGCACTAAATTTATTTTGAACAAATAAAAAGGGAGCATTATAAAGATTTTTTACAGACAGTTTATAATCAGCATTGGGATTCAATCCCATCAATTTAACTCTTTCGGCATTTGACATTACACCCAAACAAGTTAACTTGCCAATAGTATTATCATAAGAAAATTTTGAAGCAATATCGTCAGGAATATTAATAGTAATGGCAGAGACTATTTTTTTTGTTTCACTAAAACTTGGGCAATCTGTGTCATTGGTTCGAGATTGCATAAATAAACTTTCAATCGATTTTTTGAATTTATCTGTGGCACCAGTTAAGCTATTCAAAGTAGTTCTGTCATACTCCTTCATTATTCCTTTACAACTAAGTTTTCCAGATATAGTGTCATAAGCAATACTTGCAGGTAGGGTTGTCGTTGGTGTAAATGATTTGTCAGTTTGCACTTCAAAGTTTTGCATATAGCCTGCAATGCCAAGTAATATTTTAATATCATTAGCATTTACTGCATCATCTATTAAAGGATAAATTGTAGAAAGTAAGTTACTTAGTTCTGCTTTGGTTATAGTAGAAGTTATATTAAGAGGATATTTTTCATCAATTTCCTGAAATCCTTTTACTACCTCTTCCGTAATTGATTTTAGTTTTTCGTTTTTTATGCCAACTGAAATTTCGTAAGAGTCAATTCCTGTAAAAATATATTCTAATGTTTCTGTTTTAAATTTAGCATTTTTTACTTTTTGAATGAGCTCATAAAACTCAAATGTTCTTGAAGGAAAAATATTTATAAAAACCATTCCTGCATTAATGTTACTAAATGGATTTACTCCAAACAGCGTTATTAATTGACAGCAATTTTTAATTTTTAATTGTAATGCATTGCTTAAAATCACATAGCGATAAATAATACTGAGGTATTGAATACTTAAATCTGAAAGACTAGGCGTTGTAAAACTGATATGATCTAACAGTGTATTTAAATCTGAATCAGAAATTTGGAAGGCTGCACAAATTGCCGATTTATGGGTTGACAATAAGCTGCTTGAAGAGAAATAAACTCCAAAAGAATTAGGTAAAAAAGCATCATCTATTTGTTGAATTGCTTTATTCAAAAACAATTTAGCATACAACGATTTTTCACCCACCATATCAATATTCCCCCATAATACTGCAAGTTTATTTATAGGCAGTTTGTGTTCTTTATTCAACAATACCACATAAGATAATTTTTCTATGGTGGTTTTAGTAATATCGGTTTCATCCAATGAGGTTAGCATTAAATCTACTTCATTCATTTTCCAACCCAGCTTACGCCACAAACGAATGAAACGATGTATTCTTGACCATTGTGGGTCTAATATTCCCGACTTTGATAAAGGGGCATATACATTTTTTATGGTTCTCAAATAGGTAGTATCTAAATCACAAAGAGAATTGGATTGATACAAATTAATTACACTATCTAAATCATCAAAATTATTTGTTACCCATTGTGTAAAAGCAACATCACTTATTCCTTTTGCACCTAATGAGGTCATTAATATCGCATCTGCGGAAGGACTTAAAGAACCTGCTTTTATTTGTTTGAGTTTATTATAAATTACATCAGACTTATTACTTGAACTTGCAAATAAATTTTCAATAAACTCCAATTTATCTTGATGTGGATTAATGAATTTTGTTTTAATTAATGCAATCAAATCAGTATAATGAATTCCTGCTCGATGCAAAAATTCGTGAATACCATTTGACACAGTGCCAGCCATATTTTCAACCTCACTTAGAGATGCATATCCAAAATATTCATTAAGTGGTCTTGCAACGGTAGAACCATCAAACTTTTCTCCAGTCAAAGCAATAAATTGTTCTTCCGAAATTTGTAGGCTTTCAGCCTGTATTGCTATATTAGATGTGGCAGAAATTGCCAACATAGCTTCATATCGTTCTAATTTTAAATGTTCGCCATAAGTACGAATAACATCTAATGGCTGATGGTAGGGAAGTGTAAAAGGATATACTTCTGTACTCAATGTTCGGTAAGCTTCTTTCTCTACATATTGAGGATTGGCTCTTAGTTCTGCCGCACTAGTTTTGCCAGTATCGTGTGCTGCATTTACAGTTAAGGTATTATGTACTGTATAAAATTCCATCACCTCGTTTACCAAATCAATGTATGGAATAATGGTATTGGTGTTTTCGCAAGTTAATGGCAAAGCAAGAATATCGGGTCGTCGAAGCTCAAACATATCTAAAGGCGATTTGCCATCTGAGTTAGGCACACCTTTCCATAAAAATCGAAGTAAGTCCACCATATAAGCAGCAGCACTATATACACTTCGGCAATGTTCACATTCGCATATATCTGGGCTTCCAAAAAGATTTGTATAGTTAGGAAATTTTGATTGCATTACTTGCATCACCTTTTTATAATCAGCTGCCGAGTATGCCAATTCTGGCGCTTCGGCATAAGCCATTTCGTGTATCACCATTGCTCGCTCTGATGCTAAAGTGCTAATATGTTCTGCTCTTTGATACACCGCTTCTGCCATTTTTTCGCCACCCAAAGCCGCACTATGCATTTGCATAAAACTTTTCTTAGGCATATTGGCAATGCTGTAGGCAGAGGTTAAATTATTTTCCATCAACACTTTCATAGCATTGGGTGCAGGGCTTACCTGAAAAACCCGTTGGATGGTTTTTAACTCTATTTTTATTGCTTCGGCTTGCAGTGGTGCGGCTGCTACAATTTGTTTGTCAAAAGCATCAATAGTTGAAGTCTTAAAATCGAACTCCTCGTTTTGTGCCATAAAGAGGTCAATCCCTTGTGCCACTTTCTTATCCTGTAACGGCAATTCTTTTTGTTTTAGCAACAATTGAATTTTTTGTGTAGGATAGGCAGCATACAATAATGCTTGTACTTGATTGCTGTATTTTGTTACTCGTTCTATTTCAGTATCTGCTTTTATGTAATCTGGCACACCCGTTTTTGTAATAATGTCTTTCCATTTTGCTTCGGGCAATGCCACCAAGTCTTTTACTGTATTTACTTTGCTTTCTTTTTGCAGGGCTGCTATTACGGGCTCGTGACCGCCACTTACCGCAATTAATTGTTGTGTAAATAATATTTTTTCTATTAGTTTTGG
>JAYVID010000136.1:0-5621 GCA_043770525.1 Ferruginibacter sp. | reverse complement strand
ATAAACAATCTACCATGTCAGCCTTCAATTTATTTAGAAGCCGCAATGCTGTTGCGAAAGCAGCGTTATGCCTTTTCGCCATTGTTTTCACCACCAATTCTTGTAAAAAAAACAATAACCAAAAATGGTTGGATGTAGATCCTGCTTTTGCAAAATATGTAGAAGCCTATACCACAGGTATTGTTTCTAAAACAAGCAGTGTACGTGTACAACTCTCCACAGATGCAGCTACAACGCATAGTGTAGGGCAAGCAGTAAGTGACAAGTTGTTTGAACTATCGCCAAGCGTAAAAGGAAAAGCAACATGGATAGATGCCCGTACCATAGAATTTAAACCAGAGAAAAACCTTGATGCAGATAAATTATATAAAGTAAATTTCAATTTAGGTAAGGTTACCAAAGTACCATCTAAGTATGAAGATTTACAATTTAACTTTCAAACCACCAAGCCATCTTTTAAAGTAACGAACACAGGCTTGCGTAGCGAAGCCGTAAAAAATAAGATGCGCTTGAGTGGAGAATTAACGACAGCCGATGCGGAAAACGATAAGGAAGTAGAGAAAATATTAACCGCATCGCAAAGCAATAAAAATTTAAAACTCACTTGGCAACATTCTAACGGAAGCAAAACCCACGCCTATACCGTAAGTGGAATAGAACGTAGTGATAAAGTAGAATCTGCCTTAGATTTGAAGTGGAACGGCAAAGCCATGAGTATGGATGTGGCAGGAAATCAAACTTTGGATGTGCCAGCCGCAGGCGATTTTAAAGTGCTAAATGTAACGCCTGTAAACGATGCACAACAATATGCATCGGTACAATTTAGTGAGCCCATTGCTGTAGGACAAGACCTTACAGGATTAGTAACGATAGCAAACGAAAGCGACGTTTCTTATACCATCAATGGAAGTGAGGTGAAATTATTTTCGGGTAAAGCATTGGATGGAAATTATACGGTGAATGTAAACACAGGTATAAAAGACAGTTGGGGCAATGTGTTGAACATGGGTTTTAAATCAAATATTGTTTTTGAAAATAAAAAACCTTCTGCAAAAATTTTAGGCAAGGGAAATATTTTGCCTACATCAGGTAAATTGGTTTTACCATTTGATGCCATTAATTTGAATGCAGTGGACATTAGCATCATTAAAATTTATGAAAACAATGTACCACAGTTTTTACAACAAAATGAATTGGGTGGCGACCAAGAACTACGCCGTGTAGCAAAACCAATTGTACAAAAAACATTGCGATTGGATGATGATAAAACCCTTGACTTGCATACCAAGCAACGTTTTTCTTTGGATATAGATAAGTTTCTGAAAACCGAGCCAGGCGCTATTTACAGGGTTACCATTGGGTTTAGACCATCGTATTCTTTATACAGTAAAATGGCTAGCGATACATTGAGTGAAGAAGAAAATGTAAGTGAAGAATATTATGACGAGGAGGGAAGCTATGGCGATAATAATGGAAAAGATGATTACGACGAATTTTGGAGTAACTACGATAATTATTATCCACGAGGATATAGTTGGCAGCGAAGAGATGACCCTACAAGCAATTCGTATTTTAATAAAGATAGGTGGAGTAGTAGAAATATTTTAGCAAGTAACATTGGGCTTACTGTAAAAAAAGGAAACGACAATTCGTTAATGGTTGCGGTGAGTAGCATTATTTCTACCGAGCCAATGAGCGGTGTAGATTTGATAGCTATGGATTATCAAAACCAAGTGATAGGAAAAGGAAGCAGTGGTGGCGATGGTTTTGGCACAATTGAACTAAAACAAAAACCCTATTTATTAATTGCAAAAAAAGGAGCAGAGCGTGGGTACTTAAAAGTGGACGATGGTAATTCGCTTGCACTTAGTAAGTTTGATGTAAGTGGTGAAGAAATAAAAAGTGGTATTAAAGGATTTATTTTTGGTGAAAGAGGTGTGTGGAGACCAGGAGATACCATGTATATAAATTGTATTGTGGAAGATAAAACAGGTAACCTACCAAAAGATATGCCTGTGGAATTTAATTTGATATCACCACAAGGGCAGTTGTTTAAAAAAATGGTACAAGCCAATGCTGTAGATGGTTTCAATGTGTTTAAAGCAAATACAGATGCAGCCTCGCCTACAGGAAATTGGTTGGTAAAAATAAAAGTAGGTGGTGCTGTTTTTGAAAAAAGAGTAAAAGTAGAAACGGTAATGCCCAACCGTTTAAAAATAAAAATGGATTTTGGTGCAGATGCTATGTTTGGTGTGAACAGCACAAACGAAGGTAAAATAAATGCCATGTGGTTGTTTGGTAGCCCAGGCAAAAGTTTGAAAACAAAAATAGATGCCTCCCTTTCTGCACGAAAAACAGAGTTTGCAAAATTTGCCAATTATGATTTTGATAACCCAACATCCAACTACAGCACACAAGTAAAAACAATTTTTGATGGTACGCTAGACGATAATGGGGATGCAAACATAAAACCCGATTTTCAAATTGATGGTTCTGCACCGGGTATGCTTACCGCCAATTTGCTTACAAAAGTTTTTGAGCCAGGCGGAAGTTTTAGCATAGATAATATGAGCATACAATACAGCCCATACAAATCGTATGCAGGTATAAAAATGCCAGAAGGGCAAAAGCCATTTAATTATTTGCTTACAGGCAAAAGCCACAATGTAGAAATTGTAGATGTGGATGCAAAAGGAAATTTGCAACAAGGTAGCCAAGCCATGGAAATACAATTTTATAAAATACAATGGCGTTGGTGGTGGGATGCAGGTAGCGATAATTTTAGCAATTTTACGCAAGATGAATACAATAAATTAATAAAAAAAGAAGACATAACACTGAATAATGGTAAGGGTTTGTGGAGTTTTAAAACAGGCAGCACAGAGTGGGGACGATACCTTGTATTGGTAAAAGATAAACTAAGTGGACACATTACGGGTAGCACTTTTTATGTAGATGAACCAGGTTGGCAAAGTAGAAGTGGCGAAGATGCGGATCAGTCTGCGGCAAGTATGCTTTCGTTTAGTGCAGAAAAAACAAAGTATAATGTAGGCGATGAAATAAAATTGACGATACCTTCTGCAAAGGGTGGGCGTATGCTTGTAAGTTTAGAAAGTGGTAGCAAGGTTATAAAATCTTTTTGGCAAGAAACTACACAAGGACAAACCGTAGTAAAGTTTAAAGCAGAGCCAACCATGGCGCCTAATATTTATGCAACCATAAGCTTATTACAGCCACATGCACAAACCGTGAACGACTTACCCATACGCATGTACGGCGCTATTCCCATTTTTGTAGAAGATAAAAATACCATACTTACGCCACAAATAAATATGGATGCAAGTGTGCGGCCCGAAACAAATGTATCGGTGAAAGTGAGTGAGAAAAATGGTAAAGAAATGACGTATTGCATTGCAGTGGTAGATGATGGTTTGCTAGATCTTACTCGTTTTAAAACACCTGACCCACATGCTGCTTTTTATGCAAGAGAAGCATTGGGTGTAAAAAGTTTTGATATGTTTGACCAAGTGATAGGCGCTTGGGGCGGCGATTTGGAAAGAATACTAACCATAGGTGGCGATGAAGATGCAGGGCCAGTGAAAGAAAAAAAAGCCAATCGTTTTAAACCTGTGGTAAAATATATTGGGCCATTTACCTTGCGTAGCGGACAAACACAAACGCAAACTTTTATGATGCCAAATTATATTGGCTCTGTAAGAACCATGGTGGTAGCGGCTCACAGCGGTACGTATGGTTTTGCAGAAAAAACAGTAACAGTAAAAAAGCCATTGATGGTATTGGCTACCATGCCACGTGTGCTGTCGCCAGGTGAAACAATAAAATTACCCGTTACTGTTTTTGCTATGGAAAATAACATCAAAAATGTAACGGTAAAAATGGAGCCTAATAATTTTTTAGAAATTGTTGGCGCACCTACACAAACATTAACGTTTGAAAAAGTAGGTGAGCAATTGGCCTACTTTGATGTGCGTGTAAAAAATGCAGTAGGTATTGGTAAAATGAAAATAAGTGCAAATAGTAATGGAGAAAATGCTTATGATGAAATAGAATTAGATGTGCGCAATCCGAACCCAACTATTACCAATGTGCAGCAAATAACTTTACAGCCAGGTGAGAAATGGGATGCAGCGGTATCGCCTATTGGTATTGCGTCTGCGGGTACATCGGTTATGGAAATTTCTAGCATTCCATCTATGAATTTACAAAAGCGATTGAGTTATTTAATTGAATATCCGCATGGTTGTATTGAGCAAACAACATCATCTGTTTTCCCACAATTGGTGTTGAATCAATTAACGGATTTATCGGATTTTCAAAAAGCAAATATTGATAGAAATGTAAAAGTGGCTATTTCTAAAATAAATAATTTTCAAAGAGCAGATGGTGGATTTGGATATTGGCAAGGCGCAAATGAAAGTGATGATTGGGGCAGTACTTATGCAGGACATTTTTTAATAGAAGCACAAAACAATGGTTATGTAGTGAGCGATAATTTGCTTAACCAATGGAAAAATTATCAAAAAGGAAAAGCAAATGCATGGGCGCCTAGCACCACCAATTTTTATGGTGGCGACTTAGCGCAAGCATACAGACTCTATACTTTGGCCTTATCTAAATCTGCCGAAATGGGCGCTATGAATAGGTTGCGTGAGTTTAAGTATTTATCACCCGAAGCAAAATGGAAACTAGCTGCCGCCTATAAACTAGCAGGACAAGAAAATATTGCAGTAGATTTAATTGCAGGCTTACCTACTACATTTACACAAAGAGCCACAGCAGGTTTTACGTATGGTTCAGATTTGAGAGACCAAGCAATCGTATTAGAAACACTCACCCTACTTGGAAGAAAACAACAAGCCGCAACGGTACTTACGGAAGTAGCTGCAAAACTTTCGGAAGATAGTTGGTACAGCACACAAACTACTGCGTATAGTTTAATAGCCATTGCAAAATATTGTGGTAAAAATGCAAGTGGTGCAAAAATAATAGCTGCTGCAAACCTTGCAGGTAAGGTCGAAAGTATCAATGCTAGTTCTTATGTGAAGCAATTGCCCATTGCATTGAAAGATGGCAGCAATGCGGCTTCCATAACAAACAGCGGTACTAATATTTTGTATGTAAAAATTATTACGCAAGGCCAACCGCTTACAGGCGATACATTAAAAACTGCCAATAGTTCCGCAGGGTTGAGTATGAACATTGCTTACATTTCACAAAATGGAACAGCGGTCGATATTTCTAAATTACAACAAGGCACAGATTTTATTGCAAAAGTTACCATCAAAAATACAAGCAGTAAATACCAATCGCAAATGGCACTATCACAAATTTTTCCAAGTGGTTGGGAAATTTTAAATCCTAGAATGATGGATGGCGAAGGTGCTTTCAAATCATCTGCAAGCGAATACCAAGATGTACGTGATGACAGGGTTTACAGTTATTTCGGTATTCGTCAAAATGAAACGCTTACGTATTATGTGCAACTAAATGCATCGTACCCCGGCCGTTATTTTTTAGCAGCTACGGATTGTAGAGCCATGTACGATAATACGATTTCGGCAGCTAGTGGTGGAAGATGGGTGGAGGTTGTGAGGTGAGTA
>JAYVID010000135.1:0-4054 GCA_043770525.1 Ferruginibacter sp. | reverse complement strand
AATTATTACACATAATTAAAAATATAAATTATAAATAAATATCAACATGAAAAAATTACATTTCCTTTTTTGTGCAACTTTATGCCTTTGCACCTTTGTGGCAAAAACACAAAACGTGGGCATAGGCATTACAAATCCCAACCCAAGTGCTATGCTTGAGGTAGCAAGTAACACAAAAGGTATGCTTGTGCCAAGGATGTCAGCACTTAGCCGAATAGCATTACCTATTCCTGCTAATGGTTTATTAGTGTATGATATTGATAGTACTTGTTTTGCTTACCACACAGGAGGTATTTGGTATTTTTTAAAAGGCACTACTAACATAGCTAATAATTGGAACACTACTGGCAATGCAGGTACTACAGCTACAAGTTTTATAGGTACTACCGATACACAACCAATAAGATTTAAAGTAAATGCACAACCTGCAGGTATTATTGATTCTATACAAGCAAATACAGCTATTGGTTACGGAAGTCTTAAAGTAAATACCACTGGCAATTTTAATGCTGCATATGGGTTTCAGTCATTACCAAAAAATACTACGGGTAGCTTTAATACTGCATCAGGTTATTTATCATTGCAAAATAATGAACAAGGCAATAATAATACAGCAAATGGATCATATGCTCTTAAACTTAATAATACGGGTTCTAGAAATACTGCAAGTGGTTTTGCTGCACTAGCGTTTAATAATGGTGGCTTCAGTAATAGTGCATTTGGCTACGAGGCATTAAAAGTAAATTACAACGGATTTGAAAATAGTGCTTTTGGGATAAATTCATTGTATTCTAATTATTCTGGTATTTGGAATACTGCAATAGGTGCAGATGCATTATACTATAATTTTTCTGCCAATTATAATACTGCAGTTGGAAGAAGTGCTTTATATGAAAATATTGATGGAGAAAAAAATACAGCTTTAGGTAGCAGTGCTGGTGGATTAGGTGGTGTCACTAACTTACATAATACGGTAACCTTAGGCTATGAATCAATTACTAATACCAATGGCTTAGCCATACTTGGCAATACTTTAACTACCTATTGTGGCGGCTATAAAAACTGGAGCAACTACAGCGATGGTCGTTTTAAAACTAATGTAAAAGAAAATGTGGTAGGCTTAGATTTTGTAAAAAAACTACGTCCTGTTACTTACACGGTAGATGTACACAACCTCAATAAATTTATTTATAAAGATAAAACTGCTGAGTACGAAAAAGGTTTAGAAGACTTGGTAGCACAAAAAAATGCAACAATAGAAACTGGTTTTATAGCTCAAGAAGTAGAAGCAGCTGCAAAAAAAGTAGGCTATAATTTTGATGGAGTAAATGTACCAAAAGATAAAACACAAAATCATTACAGTATTAGCTACGCAAGTTTTGTAGTGCCCTTAGTAAAAGCGGTACAAGAGCAACAAGAAATTATAGAAGCACAAAACAAAAAAATAGCTGCATTAGAAGCAGCAGCAAAAGCAAAAGAAATACAAATAGAAAATGAATTGAAAGTGATAAAAATAAAATTGGGAATACAATAAAATTATTAGCACTTCGATATTGTTTAAATATAAAATGAAGGAATTACTAAAAAGATTCTTTTGCTACGAATGCACTAATACTTTAGTAAATGATTAAAGAGATGCTATTTAGTAATAGAATAAGGCAATCACTTAGAGAATTAATTAATTATTGGTAGGAATACCAACCGATAAAAAAACTAAAAATTTTACAGCAAATAAATTAACAATGAAAAACATACTATTAATATTAGCCTTTATTTTATCTAGCCAAACAATAGTTTTAGGTCAAGGCCTTTCAGTAAAAGGACATCTAAACATCACACTTTCTAAAGAAATAAATGAAAACTTTAGGGTAAAATCTTATCTGATTACAAGTGGTAAAATAGATATTGATAGAACTCTTTTTAGTTATCCAGGTAACATGCAAACCTATCATACAGAAATGGGAATAGGCTTAGATAATAACTTTTCCAACTTTGGTGGCTATGGTTTAATTTCCTTATTTCAGGTAAGCCCCTTCACAGGTATGCAAGGCAATTTTTTATTTGAAGAATTTTTTGCTGGTAGCTGGCATGATGCAGCTTACTTAGCAGTAAGTTTTCCGGTAATTGGCAGCCCTAGTATATACCTAAATTATTATGATGGGTATGGCAACAGTGAGGAAGATGTGAATACTCCATTTTTTGATAAAACACTATCTGGCAGAAAAAGAATTGCAAATGGCTATGGTTACTCCCTAGTAGATGTTTTAGCAGGTAAAGGCTATCGTTCCGAAGCAAACCTTTATGACTTATATGTAGAAATACAAACAAGAGCTTGGTTGAAAAAACAAGTTACATTACCAACTACTGGTAGCACAACAATAACTGGTAATATAAAAATAAATACTAAAAATATTAAACTTAAAAACAATGAACAATTACAAAATGCAATAATAAATACTTTAAAATTAAACTTAAACTCTTACGGAAATGCACAATGGATAAAGCAAGATAATGACAATAGTTACATTGCTTTCAGAAACCCAACTTATGTTGGTAAGTTAGAGTTTTTCGATATCAACTTGCTCAATGATAACATAAAATATAAGTTTACTGAAACGCCTAATATTGTATTTAATTATAAATATTTTGAGAATATAGAGGAAGTAATTGCAATACAACCTCCATTTACCATAGCTTCTTTTAGCCAAGGAAAGCTTCTTTTATCAGATAAGAATAAAGAGTATTCTATAAAAAAATTATTCACTTGGTTGAGCTACGAAGTAAAAGAAAATGCTAATCAATATTGGGAACCAAACGATAATAATAACGCACCACAAATTGAAGCTGGTTTTTTTAGTAAAAATAACATAACCAACGAAATTCCTCAATTTCAAGTTATAGCTACTTGTGCTAGCCCATTGGCTATTGTATCTACAAAAGCTAATACACAATGGGATGCTTATGGTAATATTTTTATTGAAGCACCCACATTAATTATAGATGGACTTTGGACACTTAATAATTCAAAAGATTGCTTTATAGTAGATCCAAATTTTAATAGCATTCAAGCTAGCTTTAACCCCATAGTAAACCCTGCTACTATAAACCTTTTAACTGAAAACGTAAAACTAGAAAAACAGCAAGAAAATATTTTAAATACAGTACAGACTTCTGTAATAAAAACGAATAATAAATTAGATCAAAAACAAAAAGTACCTAATAAAAGTAAAATATTAACTGGTACTATTAAGCAAAAATTCTAAAGTTAATTTAATTATTAGTTTATGACCAATTCAATTATTAGGCTTCACTATTAAGGTTGTGAATTGAAAAATATTTTTTCAAAACATGTCCTTTTTTTATAAATGATTAACAAACTAAATTATTTTTTATAAAATGACTGAACCAAAAAAACGCAGAACTTTTGCCGAATGGCTTAGAGATACTTTAATTATTTATGTACTTCCAATATGCATTGTTGGTTATGTAAATTATACAAAGTGCTGGCCATACCAAGCATTAAAAGATTTTAGTAAGGGCTCAATGGCAGAGCGTCATGCTTGGGTAAATGATGATTTAATTCGTACTGGATCGGCTATAATTTTGGCAGGTGTTTTTTATGGTGTTCGGTATTTGTATAAAACGATAGTCTGAAAAAATAGTAGAAATAAATTTTAAATTAAAATTTTAGTGAAATAAAAAAATAGTAAATCTAAAAAAAAATAAAATGAAAAAAATAAAATTAATAATTGCAGCTCTCATAATTATAGTTGCAATAAATGCTTGTAAAAAAACAGTAGATGTAGCCGCAGATATTACGCCACCGCCACCAATACCCACAGGGCAAACTGTAAAAGATATTTATGTGGGTGGCTATGAATATACAACCTTCATTCCGCCACAAGGGGCTACTCCAGGTTACTATACTAACCCTCAAGCAAAAATTTGGAAAAATGGTATTCAAATGCCTATAAATCCTACTCCTTTTTTAGGTAGTGTAAATGATATTGCAGTGGTAGGTAATGATGTTTACGGCGTAGGACAAGTAGATACA
>JAYVID010000134.1:0-11170 GCA_043770525.1 Ferruginibacter sp. | reverse complement strand
AGTAGCTTGTGTTATAATGATACTGTTATCATCATAAGGTAATATACTGTACACATCATCGTCGCTCAAGCCATTTTCTGTTGTATAAATTGTTTCTTTTTTTGTATTAAAATCATAATGTAATAAACCACCAAGCCCTGTTATCCATAAATTTTGCTGTGCATCAAAACAGCATTTACGCATATGTGTAATAGGGTTTCGGTTTACATTGATGGGCTGTGCTTCAAATTGTTTACTTATGTTATTGAACTTAAAAATATTGAAGTAGCTTGTAGCCCATAGGACTCCTTTAGCATCATATTTAATATCAAAAATAGTTTCTAGACTGATATTGTCTTTAGCTTTGGTAAATGTATTGGTAATACTTTTTGTATGGGTATTATATTGGGCTATGCCATTTGCTGTTAGCCTTAACCAATAATTATCGGTATCAATAGGTAGTGCATTTCTTATGGTATTAATTACACCAGCAGTATTAATTTCTTTTTTAGATACATAACTTAAGGGGATAAGGTTTCCATTTTCATAATAAGCAGCACCAAGTGCCCCGGTTAGTAAATATTTGTTATCGTTTATTTTTAAAAAACTCCTTACATCCAAATCATATATTTTTCCATTGTAAGTATAGTTTTTTATTTCTTTTTTTAGTTGCAAACTACTATCATAAATCAAAATGCCATTCCCCCCGAGTTTACCAAAAATGAAATCACCATTAGGTAGTTGTACACAACTTCGTATTAAGTTATCATAATAAATATCTATAGGGGCTCCTATTTTATAAGTGAATACATTCGTTATTGCTGCATTACCCTCATTCATTTCGTAAACTCCATTTGCACTTGTAAATAGTAATTTGCCATTTTCAGCATTCAATATTTCACCAGCTAGTAAATTGGGCGTTACTTGGTCGGTAGTTTTAATAACTTGTAAAAAATATTTTTTAGTTACTGGGTCTACTATTAATATACTGCCTGTTTTATATTCACTTGCTACTATCCAAGCTTTGCCATTTCCATCTTTATATGCTGCAATGTTCCCTATAGTTTTGTTGGGTACTATATTTTTTATTTTTCCAGTTGTTGGATCTATGATACTTAGCCCACCATCCCATTCACCTAACCATAATAGCCCATTATTGTCTTTATACAAATCCAGTGGGGTATATAAACTACTTTTTGTAATACGCTTTTTTATACCAGTTTTTATATCATAGCTAAATAATCCGTTTGCACTAAGTAGGTATAAACCACTACTATTATTCACTTGCATTACTACACCAACAAGTTGGTTAGATGCCTGTTTGTGATTATAGCCATCATTTGTAGTATCTACAGATATTACTTTAAAGCAATTTGCTTTTTTATTGTACAGTGCATTGTTGTATCCAGATATATCTCCATAAATAATATCATTATTGGCACTGCAAATTACTTTACCATAAATAAATTTTATACTGTCATTTTTACTATTGAGGTAATGTGTATAACTGGTAAAAGTATTTTTGCTTTTATTGTATTTGCTTATACTTCCATTTGTTTGAGTACTCCATATATTACCTTCTTTGTCTTCGCATATAAAACCGGCTGCTGTGCCACCAATAGAAGCGGGGTTATTTTTATCTTGTTTAAATATTTTTACATTATAACCATCGTACCTACACAATCCTTTTAAGGTACTTATCCAAATAAACCCTTGGCTATCTTTAAAAATATAGCTAGTGCCTAAATTAGGCAACAAGCTATTTACTTTGCTTTTAGTAAAAGTAAATACAGGAAATTTTTGAGCACTTGCAATAAATGCACAAAAGAAAAAAAATAGTATGGCAATTCTAGTTTTAATAAAAGTTAAATTTTGGAATTTAAAAATACTAATAAAAATGTAATTGGTTTAAATTACTGCTTGAATGGTATTACAAAAATATAACTAGCTGTTTTATAAAGGGGAAAAGTTGGCTTTTACAATATTACTCAAACGGGATTTTTATCGTAACCAATGTTCCAGCAATAATACCATTTTCTTCAACATCTTCTGTAACGACACTTGCCCCTGTTTTATAAATTTGGTTTATCAAATCCAATCTTTCACCCGTTACTTTTGTACCAAACGATTTATGGGTTGTAGCAGTTTTGCTTTTTAGCTGTGCTGCTTTTTCTCTGCCCACTCCATTGTCTTTTATTGTAATTGCAAGTGTATTTTCGTTTTGCATTATTTGTACTCCCACATCTATACGCCCACCTTCTTCTTTGTGCATTAGTCCATGCCATATTGCATTTTCCACATAAGGCTGAAGGAGCATGGGCGGTATTTCTATAAAGCTACTATCTACATTTTTATCTATTGTTATACTGTATTTCAGTTTTTCTTTAAACCGCATGGCTTCCATTTGTATGTACAACTCTAGCGATTCAAGCTCTGCATTTAAAGTTACTGTTTCGTTTCTAGAGTTTTCCAATGCCATGCGTATAAGTTTACTAAACTTGGTTAAGTAATCTGCAGCGGCTACAGTATCGTTTTGAGTAGTGTATAGTTTTATAGAATTTAAGCAATTAAAAATAAAATGCGGATTCATTTGGCTACGCAAGGCACTCATAGATACGTCTGCTAGGCTATGTTGAAATTCCGCTTCTTTTTTTTCTAATTCTAATTTTAATTGCGTTTGTTTTGTTTTATTTCTATTGTACAAATACAAGCTTGAAAATAATAAAGTAGCTAAAGCTGCTATACCATAAAATAGCAGTTGTCGTTTTTTTAATTTATTCAATTCATTTTCTTGCGATAGGGTTTTTAATAAAGAAGACTGCAATAGGCTCTCTTTTTGTACAATGGTTAACTGCTTTTGGTTTTCTGTTTTTAAAAACTGTTCAGTTTGCAAATCAGCTTGGGTTTTTAAATAAGCCAAGTGTTGTAGTTCCTTATCTTTACCTAGCATAACAAGTTGTTGGTTATTGCTAAAAAGTTTTTGTTTATTTAACAATAATTCTTTGTCTTGCAATAAAATATTTTGTTGCTGTTGTTTGTTTAAAAAAGATTGTTGTTGTAAGGATGCATCTGTATTAGCTTGTGTTAGTTTTAGGGAATCTTCTTTTTTGGAAAAATAATATTCTTGGGTTACTCTATTTATAGCAATTTGGTTATTTTCACTAGTTGAGCTATCTCTTAAAATTATATATTTTTTATAACTTTCATACGCCTTTATAAAGTTTTGTTGGTTTTCATATATCAAAGCATATCCTTGGCTTACTTCAGTTGATAAAGGAAAATTTTTAGCTTTGTTTGCTATTGCAGCTGCCTCATCTATATAAGCTATAGCAATTTCATTTTTTTTAGAAATGTCTAATCCGTTTTGAGTAAAATAATCTGACGATGCATTAGTAATAGCTAGTCCAAGTTTACACAATACAGATCCTTTTTCATTTTCCATTCCATTATCTGCATAGTATTTACTTAGCCTAGTTAATTCTGTAATGGTAGCATCATTTTTCTTTGAATCTTCATTTAGCTTTATAAGGTTGTTGTTTATTTTATTTTCTAATACAACTAAATTATTTTCTTTGGCTATTTTTAAAGCTATTCCATATATAATATTAGAGCTGTCATTTTTTTGCAGCAGTTTATAATCGTTTGCTACTGCTATATATCCTGCACAAATGTTTTCTATATTGCCTAGTTCTATTTGTGTTGCTACATATCCTTGGTGATATTTTATGGCATCTTTATACTGTCCAGATATACCGTATAATGACCCAATTAAATAGTTTGAAGTAGAAATAGCATTTGTATTTGTAGTTTTTTTATTTATTGTTAAAGATTCTAATGCAGTTTTTAATGCCATTGATCTATCCCCTGAAAAATTGTATGCATTCGTTAAATTTACTAAAGTAGGCCCAAGCACTTCATAATTTTTTTCTGCTGCAAATACTTTTATACAATCTTCATATAAGGCAATTGCTTCTGTAGGCTTGCCTTTCATTAATAATACAGATGCAATGGCAGTATTTGACCTTGCTACAAAAGTTTTATTATTTAAAGAGGTTGCATAAGCCTTTGCCTTTTCAAAAAAATACAATGCACTATCTAGTTTATAACTGATAAAATAATATTTACCCTCCAAGAGCATACCAGAAACAATGTATTTTGGAAAATTTACCTTAGCAGCAATTACCTGAATTTCTTTAACTAGTTGCAGACCTTTTTTGGGATTTGTACTTAAAACCAAATCTGCCACCTCACCCATTAGTTTTAATTTTAAGGTGTCATGTTTTTTAAAGTTTGCTATTACTTTATTGAGAGAATCAATCTTTCTTTGCTGCCCAAAACTAAACTTAGCACCTGTGCATAAAAATATCCATAAAAGCATGATTCTAAAAAGCATAATTGAATTTTATTAAATACAATTATACTAAATGCTCTAAGAAAAAAATGGCTATTGGCTGCCAAATGCTGTTTTTGCCATGTGAGTAACCATTCTATTGAGGGAACGATTTTATCATTAAACCTCATTTTTATGCAAACTAAACACCAATGATAAATAATTAATGATAAATGATTTCCCTTCCCTCAACCAAACCGTCACCCACTCAATAAATCTGCCATTCGCCAGTTTGTATCATAATCTTTTAATGTGCTTTAATACTTTTAGCATTCTATTAAAAGTATAATTATGTTATCCACAAACAATATAAACAGGTTTATAGGCAAATACTTTGTAGATGCAAGTAACATTATTCGTTGCGAAGCAAGCAGTAACTACACAAAATTATTTTTTATTAATCAGCAGCCTTTGGTCATTGCAAAAACATTGAGTGCTTGTGCAAGTGCTATCAACAATGAGGCTTTTATACGAATACACCAGTCACATTTAATAAATAAAAATTTTATACAAAAAATAAATGCCGATGGGCATGTTTTTTTAAAAGACGGTACCGTATGCAATATAAGTAGAAGAAAAAAAAGAATAGCTATACAAATACTATGTGCCGGGTAAATAAAAAAAACAAAAAATAAAAATATGAAAAAATTACACATTATCCTTGCCACAACTTTATGCTTAATTAGTTTTGTAGCAAAATCACAAAACATAGGCATAAACAACACCAACCCACAAGCTGCACTAGACTTACAAGGAGATTTACGCTTGCGTAGTGCTATACTTACATTACCTGCTGGCTTAAACAATGATGTAGATTTAACCACTGTAAAAAGCAGTGTGTATATGTTTGGCGGTGGAGCATTAACCATAAATGCATGCCAAATTACGGGCTTTACAGGCGGTGTAGATGGAAGAGTAGTTACCATTTTTAACAATAGTACTATAGGAGCCATTCAATTATACGATGCAAATTTTTCTATAAGCCCAAGTGCTGCGGTTAATAAAATTTTAACAGGTACAGGCAATAATGCCGTAATTTTTAGCAATGGCTCAGTAACGTTACGCTACGATGGTACTAAGCAAAAGTGGACAATTATTAGCAGTAATTATACAGAGGGTTTGAGTGCAAATGCTAGCTGGAGTATTGCAGGCAATACAGGTACTACAGCATTAAATTTTATTGGCACTACCGACGCACAAGATGTAATTTTTAAACAAAATAATGTAAGAGCAGGGCTATTAAATTCTAGTAAAAATAATACAGCGTTTGGGGTAAATGCTTTAAATCCTGCAACTACGGGTGATTACAATACTGCCAATGGTTTTAATTCGCTAACGCAAAACACAACTGGTAATAGTAACACTGCAGTTGGGCAGTACGCTTTGAATGCTAATACTGTAGGATATAGTAATACAGGTGTAGGTTCTGGCTCTTTATACCAAAACACTACAGGTCTTGGAAATACCGCCGTTGGGGCAAGCAGCTTACCTGATAATACAACGGGTATTGCTAATGTTGCCATTGGTGCTTCTGCATTAGACGATAACATTAGTGGTAGTACCAATGTGGCAATAGGCACAGGAGCAGCTACAAGAAACATTAGTGGCTACAGCAATGTGGCTATAGGTAGAGATGCGTTGGTTTACAACACAACAAACAGCAACTTAGTAGCCATTGGTGATAGTGCATTGTTTAATAACGGTGTAGGGGCTGTTCCCAATAGTCCTCAAGGCAACCTAAACACTGCTGTGGGTAGCAAAGCATTATTTAAAAATAAAACTGGGTATGAGAATACTGCAACAGGTAGTTTGGCATTATATTCTAACATTGCAGGAAAAGGTAATGTTGCAAACGGAAGCAGTGCTCTATTCTATAACACTACAGGTAATTTTAATGTAGCAACTGGAACAGATGCCCTCCTTTATAATTCTACAGGAAGCAGTAATGTAGCAAACGGAAACAGTGCACTTTATGGTAACACCACTGGTAGTTATAATACAGCAAACGGAAACGGTGCACTCGTTAAAAACAAATCAGGTAATAGTAATGTATCAAACGGACACTTTGCACTTTATGATAACACTACTGGAAGTAATAATGTAGCAGATGGAGATAACGCACTATCATCTAACACCACAGGTAATAGCAACATAGCAATAGGTAAAGAAGCATTATATAATAACACAACCATAAGTAACCTTGTAGCTATTGGTGATAGTGCTTTGTACAATAACGGTATAGGTGCTATCCCAAATTCTAACCAAGGAAAAGAAAACACTGCTGTAGGAAGTAAAGCACTATTTAACAACACAGTTGGGTATGGTAATACCGCTTTAGGTATTAATGCACTATTTAGTAATACAACAGGTAGTGCTATTGTTGCAAATGGAACCAAAGCACTTTACAATAATACTATAGGCTATTATAATGTAGCAAATGGAGCTTCTGCACTTCAAAATAATACTACAGGTGATCAAAATACAGCAAATGGACTTAATGCACTCTTTAATAACACCACTGGAAATTATAATGTTGCAATAGGAAATAAATCTGGTGGTGATTTATTTGGTACAGCAGTTGATAATAGTGTTTCAGTAGGTTTTTTTACTTTTAACAATACACCTAATCGTGTATTACTAGGCAATACCACTAGTACCCAAATAGGAGGCTACAATAGTTGGAGTGTCTTTAGCGATGGTAGGTTTAAAACCAATGTAAAAGAAAATGTAATAGGGCTAGATTTTATTACCGCCCTACGCCCCGTTACATACACATTAGATTTACACGGCTTAAACAAATTCATATACAAAGACAAAACCGAGGAGTACGAAAAGGCAATGGCAGCAGGCATAGAAGAAAAATTAAAAAATGTAGAAACAGGTTTTATAGCACAAGAAGTAGAAGCCGCTGCCAAAAAGGTAAACTACAATTTTGATGGGGTAAATGTGCCAAAAGATAAAACGCAATATCATTACAGCATAAGCTATGCAAGTTTTGTGGTGCCACTAGTAAAAGCAGTACAAGAGCAACAAGCACAAATAGAAAAACAAAATAATACTGTACAGCAACAGCAAGTAATTATAGAAAAATTACAAAAAGAAAATGAGGGAACTAAAAACCTTGTTCAAAATTTACAACAGCAAATAGACGAATTAAAAAAACTACTTACCCCTACAGTAAAAAATTAATTATGAAATAAAATCTGAGTAATCTGTAAAATCTGGGAACAAATTATTACACATAATTAAAAATACAAATTTTAAATAAATATCAACATGAAAAAAATTACAACTTTACTTTGTGCAGCTTTCTTTCTTTGCGCCTTTGTGGCAAAAACCCAAAACGTAGGCATAAACAATACCAACCCACAAGCCGCTTTAGACCTACAAGGAGATTTACGCTTGCGTAGTGCAATACTTACATTACCTGCTGGCTTAAACAATGATGTAGATTTAACTACAGTAAAAAGTAGTGTGTATATGTTTGGCGGTGGAGCATTAACCATAAATGCATGCCAAATTACAGGCTTTACAGGCGGTGTAGATGGAAGAGTAGTTACCATTTTTAACAACAGTACCATCGGTGCTATTCAATTATACGATGCTAATTTTTCTGTAAGCCCAAGTGCAGCTGCTAATAAAATTTTAACAGGTACAGGCAACAATGTTGCCATTTTAAGCAACGGCTCTGCAACACTACGATACGATGGTGCTAAACAAAAGTGGACGATAATTGCTAGTAATTATACTGCTGGCTTAGAAACCAACCCCAGCCCATGGAATATATTGGGGAATAATATTTTTAATACCAATACAGCAAATGTAGGTTTAGGTAATACCAACCCTCAAGCTAAGTTAGATATTACAGGGAATATAAAAATAGCGGATGGCACACAGGGAAACGGCAAAGTACTTACGAGCAATGCTAATGGTGAAGCCACTTGGCAAAAAATAGCAGGCGTAGGATCAGGTGCAGCTGGCTATGGCACTTGGGGTGATTGTGCAACCAATGCAAATATTGGTGATTATAATCCTATATCTCCTGATGATGTAACGGGTGTTAATAGACTTGGTTTTAGTGTATCTATATCTGGCGACTTTGCAGCTATAGGTACTACTTATAGTGGAAGTAATGGGAATGCAGTATTTATATACAAATACAATAGCGTTACGGGTGTATGGGATTTTTATCAAAAAATTGCAGGTCCAGTAATTTCATTTTTTGGAAAATCTGTTTCTTTAGATGGAAATAATTTAATAATAGGGGCTACGGATGATATTGCTAGTACAGGTTCTGCCAGTATTTATAAAAATATAGGAGGAGTGTGGACGTTTCAGATAAAGCTGCAAGATAATTCTCCGGTGATTTCTGAAGATTATGGAACTAGTGTATCTATTAATGGAGATTATGCTATAGTAGGTTGCTCAGGAGATAATGTAGCCGGTATTTTACAAGGCTCTGCAAGTGTTTATAAAAACATAGCAGGTGTGTGGACTTTTCAAACAAAATTGTTAGGCAACACAGCAGCAGCAGGGGATAATTTTGGCAAAAGCGTATGCTTAAACGGCGATTATGCCGTTGTAGGTGCTAATTTGGATGATGATGCTGGTGGTGCCGATCAAGGCTCGGCAAGTATTTATAAAAACATTGCTGGCGTATGGACTTTTCAATCAAAATTATTTGAACCCAATGGATCAGCAAGTAACGAATTTGGATTTTCTGTATCGCTTAGTGGAGATTATGCTGTTGTTGGTGCTCCTTTTATTGCACCTGGTGGCTCGGCAAATGTTTATAAAAATATAGCAGGCACATGGACTCAACAAGCAAGGTTTACAAAATTTGCTGGTGCTGCAAATGATTTTTTTGGGATTAATGTGAGCATAAATGATAACTTAATTATAGTAGGTGATCTTGGAAGTGCTGGCGGTACAGGACCAAGTTCGAGCCAGAAAGGTGCTGCATCTATTTATAAAAGATTGGGAAATCTTTGGCAGCGTTATCAGATTGTTATTGACCCTGCTGGTAATTCATCAGATTTTTTTGGATACTTCACATGCATCGATGCCGCAACAAAAAGGTTTTTAATCGGAGCACCTGGAAGTATCTCTACTGGAAAAGGAAAAGCCATTTTTGGAAAATTAAATTAAAAACTTTCAAAAAAGTAAATAACCCATGCCCACACCAACACCCATTACCGCATACAGCATTACCTATAGTGCCAATACATTTGCCCGTAGGATAGCACTAAAAAATAAAACAAAATTTATTGGTGAGCTATATTTCTATAGCCACAACATGGCTGTTTTACCTGATGATGCTGAAACAATCGTAGATGGAAAACCATTTTATTCCCTGAGTTATTATGTAGAAGATTTTGCAAATGTGGTAGCCATTTTAAAAAGTACGAAAAAGAAATTCTTATTTTTTAGTGGTAGTGGTGGGCTTAATGAAAATGGAATTTTGTTGGAGTAAAAATATTTTTTACAAATTGTACGAAATGGTACAAAAAAATATTTTTTTCAACATAAAGAAGCTGTTTGAATTAAATAAATTTCTTAAAAGCAACCCTGAGTTACCTCAAAAAATAAGGTAATAAGGTTAACGCTCATATAGATTAATATTTTCTACTAAGGTTAAAGCAATGTCTAAAATGGTGTGTATTCTTTTTAAAAAAAATCTCTTAAAACCTTAGTAGATCTTAGTTATAAATTATGCCCAACCTTATTACCTTATTAAAAAATATTGCCATGTAAATATAAAACTGGCTAATAAGTAATTTTATTTCATTAACCCTAACAACTTCTAAGTTTTTTAATTACTCATTATTAAAGTGAATTATTTTTTTTTATAAAATGACTGAACCAAAAAAACGTAGAACATTTGCCGAATGGTGTAGAAACACTTTAATTATTTATATACTACCAATATGCATTATTGGTTATGTAAATAATACAAAGTGCTGGCCATACCAAGCATTAGAAGATTTTAGTAAGGGTTCAATGGCAGAAAGACATGCTTGGGTAAATGATGATATAATTCGTACTGTTTCGGTTATAATTTTGGCAGGTACTCTTTACGGTTTTCGGTATTTGTATAAAAAAATGTTTAGATAAATATCCATTCACCACCCTAAAACCGTCACCCACTCAATAAATATGCTACTCACACAATATGGGTACAAATGCGAGCATAAAAAAAGCATTTTTACACTGAAATATTTTAACCTAAATTTTACAATAAACACCAAAAGAGGTGATAGCTTTTTAATTAATGGTTGCTGGAATAGCAATCGATAAAAGAAAGAAAATTTATTACAAAATTTCTAAAGCAATTTTTGGGGTTTAATAGGATAAAACTTTAGGAAAATTTTTGTATTCATAGATTATTTAAACGCATTGATAGAGTTTATAAACAATAAAAAAACAGGGCTTTTACTTTTACAATTATTAAAACAAAATAAAATGAAAAAAATAAAAATCATCATTGCAGCTCTCCTAATTATAGTTGTCATAAATGCTTGTAAAAAATCAGTAGATGCTGGCGTAGATATAACGCCACCTCCACCACCTCCGCCACCAATACCCACAGGGCAAACCGTAAAAGATATTTATGTGGGTGGCTATGAATATACAACCTTCATTCCACCACAAGGGGCTACCCCAGGTTACTATACCAACCCACAAGCAAAAATTTGGAAAAACGGTATTCAAATGCCTATAAATCCTACTCCTTTTTTAGGTAGTGTAAATGATATTGCAGTGGTAGGTAATGATGTTTACGGCGTAGGACAAGTAGATACA
>JAYVID010000133.1:0-22150 GCA_043770525.1 Ferruginibacter sp. | reverse complement strand
TCAAAAGCAGGATTGCATTTCGCTATACAGCTTGCTTCGCAAAATAATTATGAACTTACTTTTTTTCATACCTATCATACATTAATTCCTACAGCTTGGGATGTTGTACAAATAGAAAATTATGAAAACGAACAAGCAGATATAATTGATAAAAAACTTAAAGCGTTTATTGAAAATATTTACAAAGAATTAAGTATTGTAAATGCTAATTATAGATGTATAGTTGTAAGTTCTGTTTTTATAGATACAACTATAAGAGAGTACGCAGAGGGCAATAACTACAGTTTTATTTGCATAAGCACAAGAGGCGCAGGGTACTTGAAAAGATTGCTTGGTACAAATACCTCCAACCTTATTAATAAATCTGCTGTGCCTGTTATTGCAGTGCCGCACCATTATGAAACGGAAGTTATTTCACAAATTTTATACGTTTCGGATTTATATCATTATGAAAAAGAAATGGATAAAGTAATGGCTTTTGCTAAACACCTCCATGCAAGTATAGAACTATTGCACCTTATCGATGCACTTGAGCAAAATACCAATTTAGAAAAAATTGAAGAAGCAATTAAAAAAATAGATTATTATAATGTAGGTTTTAAACTAACACCAAGAAACCCTAATAATTCTATAGTATCCGATATTGAAGTTGCTGTAAAAACAATGAAGCCTTCGTTAATGATAATGTTTACCGAACAAAATAGGAATTGGTTCGAAAAAATATTTCTGTCAAGCAAATCAGCTGAGTATTCATTTGATGCAAAAGTACCATTATTGGTTTTTCATAAATCATAAGATTAATAACGTATGGAAATAAAATATCCAATAAATGATGTTCATACTTTATCTGTAGAAGAAATTCTATCATCATTAGAAACAAATATACAAAGTGGTATAAGCAGCTTCGAAGCAGATAATCGTATGATAGAATTTGGGGCAAATGTATATGCAGCTCAAAAGCAAAAGCCTGTATGGTTAATGTTTTTACTGCAATTTAAAAGCCCCATTGTGTATTTGCTATTGTTTGCAGTAGCAGTTACCATTTATTTTCAAAATTACATTGAGGCTATTGCCATTGGCGTAGTCATTTTTGTAAATGCATTAATTGGTTTTTTTATGGAGCTGCAAGCTCGAAGTTCTATGAATGCTTTAAAGGAAATGGATATTATACTTTGCAAAGTTATTCGTGATGGCAAAAAGCTTCATATTCCTTCTGAGAAAATTACGCTTGGTGATTTAATTTTTTTAGAGGCAGGCGATGTGATTGCAGGTGATGCACATTTAGTAAAAGCCAATCAGTTGCAATGCGATGAATCATCCCTTACAGGTGAATCACTTCCTACAGAAAAAAATATTGAAAAACTACCCAAAGAAACTGCACTTGCTGACCAATTAAATATGGTTTTTAAAGGAACATCTGTAATGAATGGAAATGGTACAGCTGTAATAACGGGTATTGCAAAAAATACACAATTGGGCATCATTACCTCTTTAGTAGATAGCCATAAAGAAACTAAAACGCCACTTGATAAAAAGATAGCAGCATTAAGTATAAGACTAATTTGGATAACAATGATAATGACATCCATTTTTGCTATAACAGGATTTATACAAGGTAAACATTGGGCATTGATTTTAGAAACATCTATTGCCTTAGCTGTGGCTGCTTTTCCCGAAGGCTTGCCCATAGTAGCTACAGTGGCTTTGGCTTATGGTATGTTGCTTATGGCAAAAAGAAATGCCATTGTAAAAAAATTATCTGCTGTAGAAACACTGGGTAGTACAAATGTAATTTTAACAGATAAAACGGGAACACTTACGGAGAATAAAATTTATGTAGATACCTTTTCTTTTCCTGAAGAAAATATAAAAGTAAGTATTGAAAATAATTTGCTAAAGTACACTGATGGTAGCATTGAAAAAAGCAAAAGTAATTTTGAAAAATTAATATTAATTGGTGCATTGTGTAATAATGCCTCAGTAAAAAATGGAGAAGATAAAAAGAAACTATTAGGCGATCCCATAGAAATTGCATTAATTCATTTGGCGGATGCATCTGGCAATAGTGCAGATACAATCAAAACAACTTACGAAAGAATTGCTGAAATACCCTTTAATTCAGATATAAAAATGATGGGCACTTTGCATAAAAGTAAAACTGGAAATTTTGTTGCTGCAAAAGGTTCGGTAGAACACTTGCTGGAGAAATGTGACAGGACAATTTTTGGAGAAACTATAAAGCAACTCAATGATGATGATAGAAATAAAATAATAGCCGAATCAGAAAAAATGGCGGCGGATGGTTTGAGGGTATTGGCGTTTGCATGCAAGGAGGAAAACGAAATTACAAAAAATGATTTTTTAAATAAACTAGTATATGTAGGTATGATTGGTTTTTTAGACCCACCAAGGATGGATATAAAAGATGCCATAGTGAGTTGCAGAAAAGCAGGAATAAAAATTGTGATGATAACGGGTGACCATCCAATGACGGCATTAAACATTGCCAAAAAAGTAGGCTTGGTAGATGAAAAAGATATGCAAGTTATTAATGGGATTGATTTGCCAAATATGGATTCGCTGTCTGATGATTGGGAGAAAAAAATATTGGCAACAGCGGTATTTGCGAGGACTACACCAAAACAAAAATTGGAAATTGTTAGTATTTTTCAAAAGGGAGGAAATATTGTTGCCATGACAGGAGATGGTGTAAATGATGCACCTGCATTAAAAAAAGCAGACATTGGTATTGCTATGGGATTGAGGGGAACACAGGTGGCAAAAGAAACAGCAAGCATCGTTTTAAAAGATGATTCTTTCACATCAATTGCACAAGCTGTTGCACATGGCAGAGAGATTTTTCAAAACATTCAAAAGTTTGTCATTTACTTAGTGTCTTGCAACTTGAGTGAAATATTTATTGTAACGGCTTTGGGTTTTATAGCACCTGCTGCTACACTACTGCCTTTGCAAATTTTATTTTTAAATATGGTTACTGATGTATTTCCTGCACTAGCTCTTGGCTTGGGCAAGGGGGATAAAACAGTAATGGATAGACCACCAAGAGACCCTAAAAACCTTATTGTTTCCAACAAAGATTGGGTAGCTATTGGATTGTATTCATTTTTAATGACAGTAGCAGTTATTGCCGCAGTGCTGTATTGCAAAGAGTATCTTTTGGTAAATGATAAAACAGCCAACAATGTAGCGTTTCTTACTTTGGCCTTTGCACAATTATTTCATGTGTTTAACATGGCATCTGCAAAGTCTGCATTATTTGTGAATGAGATTACTAAAAATAAATTTGTATGGGTTGCTCTACTTATTTGTATTGCACAAATGATATTGGTATTTGCAATACCTCAATTAAGAATTGTATTGGGGTTAAACAAGCTTAGTGTAGATATGTGGATGGTTTCTTTAATAGCAAGTTTAATACCGCTAGTATTAGTACAGCTGTATAAATTATTTGTTGTTAGAAGAAAATACAATGGTAAATAAATTTTCTGAAATAATAAATAGTGATACAGCTTTGCAGAAAGAGAAGGCTAAATATTTTTTACATTAAAATGTGAGAATATGCTCTACTCTTTATCAAATTTATTATTACCCCTCAAGTACGAAAACGCATTAGTTGACCAAAGTGCCCAATAGATAAGGATAGGTTGAAAAAATAAACGGATGAGCCTTTTTGTATCTGTATCTAATCCAAAAGCATCTGTATGATTAATGTACTGTGCAATATTACCAGGAAAAATGAGTACATAAAAAATTGCTAAAGCAATTCCTACTTGTGGACTTTTACTTTTCCAAAAAATCATTGCCAATCCTAAAGATATCTCAACAATTCCTGAGAGAATAACAATTAAATCTTTACTCATAGGCAGCCAGTTAGGAACCTGCGCTTGAAAAGCCTCTCTTTGAAATGTAAAATGACCTATTGCTGCGGATATCATAAATACACCCAGTAGTATTCTTAAAATATTTTTCATCGTTGGTTATAGATTATGCTTGTATGTAAAAAATTATTTTGAACTGTTATCTAGCATCAGTAGTATGGCAAATTTTCATTTGCACAATTAAGTAAAGAACAAAGTTAGCCTATAAAATTAAGCTTTGCTTAATGGTTATTGTACCCACCATCTATTAAAAAATGTGTGAATAATACAACTCATTTTAATAATTGTGTAATTGTAATAAATTATGCTCATCATAATTTTACACGGTGAAAATTTTTTCACATCTGCCCTGCCAGTAGCGGGAAAAATTTTAATAAAATGAAAAGAATTACAAACTTATTTTTTACAGTTTCGATGTTTTTTGCAATGCTGCTATTTATTTCATCATGTGCTGATGCTAAAAAAGATATTGTGGGTGTAGCCTCTGAAAATGCAAAAACACTTACAGCCGCAGTTACTGCTGCAGGACTTGTAGAAACCCTTCAGGGAGCAGGTCCTTTTACTGTTTTTGCTCCTACGGATGCTGCTTTTGCTGCCATTCAAAGTAATGTAGATAATCTTTTGAAGCCAGAAAATAAAGCAGAACTTGCCAAGTTGCTTAGCTGCCATGTAGTAAGTGGAAAAATAATGGCTAGTGACCTTTCTGATGGACAAGAACTAACAGCACTTGACGGAACTAAGCTTAAAGTAGCTGTGATGAGTGATGGAAAAATAATGATTGGAGATGCAAACATTACAGTTTCAGATGTAGCAGCCACCAATGGTGTTATTCACATGATTGATAAAGTTATATTGCCTATTGCCCCAACTACAAAAGATAAAGATATTGTTGAAATAGCCTCTGAAAGTGCTAAAACACTTGCTGCTGCGGTAACCGCAGCAGGACTTGTTGAAACCCTTAAAGGAGCAGGACCATTTACTGTTTTTGCACCTGCAGATGATGCTTTTGCGGCTATCCAAAAGGATGTAGACAATTTATTGAAACCTGAAAACAAATCTAAATTGTCAAAAATATTGACGTATCATGTTGTTAGTGGTAAAATAATTTCTGATAGTCTTGTGGATGGACAAATGATAAATACTGTAGAAGGTACAAAATTAAAAGTTACCATAAAAGACAATAAAGTAATGATAAATGGAGCCAATATTATCATGGCTAATGTAAATGCTTCCAACGGTGTTATTCATGTAATTGATAAAGTGTTAATGCCTTAATTTCAAAAGCAAAGATTTATTCCAAAACCCTCAAGTGTAAAAATAAACTTGGGGGTTTCTTCTATAATATTTTTTTATTTATAATACAACGAATACCAATTTTACAGTTTTTTGTAAATTATTGCTCACCAAATTTTAAACACTATTTTAAACTTATAAATTAATAACAATGTGGAAAAAAGAAAACAATCAGTTAAAACAAAGTTTTCAATTTAAAGACTTTGTAGAAGCATTTACCTTTATGACAAAAGTTGCCTTTGCTGCTGAAAAAATGAATCACCATCCTAATTGGAGTAATATGTACAACAAGGTAGAAATTGCTTTGTTTACACATGATGCCAAGGATAGCATTACACAAAAGGATAGGAATTTATCTAAAGAAATTGATAGGATTTATAAGGGCTAACTTTGATTTATTCAATCAAATTTTTATGAAAGAAAATTACATCATTCCCACACAAACAAAAATAGGCCATGTACATTTAAAAGTAGCCAACCTTGAACGCTCATTAAAATTTTATTGCGGCTTATTGGGTTTTGAAATTAGCTGTATGTATGGCACAGATGCCGCCTTTATTTCTGCAGGTGGTTATCACCATCATATTGGGCTCAATACTTGGTATAGCAAACATTTGCCACCATCACAAATGCAGGCTGTAGGCTTATTTCATACGGCTATATTGTATCCTACAAGAAAAGATTTAGCCATTATTTATGCTAGATTGTTAAAAGAAAATTATACCATTATAGGCTCTGCCGACCACGGCGTATCTGAAGCTATTTATTTAAACGACCCCGATAATAATGGCGTAGAATTATATTGGGATAGACCTAAAGAAACATGGAAATATAATACTGATGGTACAGTGGAGATGTACAGCATTGCATTGAATTTAGATTTGCTATTGAAAGAAATTGATAACACATAAAAAAATTAAAATCCTTACATTTTATATCTTAAAACTTCCTTTAAAAATTTTAGAGAACTGTGAATGATGCAATCATTTTCAGTAATTGTGTAACAATTGTAAGTGTATGCATTTATACCTTGCCAACAATTAAAACTCATTTCGATTAGTTTTTTTTGTAAATGAAAATTATGCTACACCAAAATACTCAGCAAAAATATACTTGCCCCATGCATCCTGAAATAATACAGGATAAGTCAGGCAATTGTCCAAAATGTGGAATGATTTTGGTATTAGTGAAAGAGAATAATAAAGATGCTCATTCACAGCATCAGCATGGCAGCAACTCAGCAAAGGGACATGAGGGACACGACCACAATAGCATGATTGCCGATTTCAAAAAACGATTTTATGTGGTACTTTTTCTTACTATCCCCATCATGCTTTTATCGATGATGATTCAAAAATCCTTGGGTGTAAATTGGCAGTTTGCAGGGTCGCAATATATTTTATTTGGATTATCAACTATTGTTTTTTTTTATGGTGGATGGCCATTTTTAAAAGGATTGGTGGACGAAGTAAAAGCCAAAAACATTGGAATGATGTTTTTAATTGGCTTCGCCATTACAGTTGCATACATATACAGCGTAGCTATAGTTTTTGGTTTGCAGGGCATGGATTTTTTTTGGGAATTAGCAACACTAATACTCATAATGCTTTTAGGGCATTGGATAGAAATGAAATCTGTTGCAGGAGCATCAAAAGAATTAGAATTATTGGTACAACTTATGCCAGCAGATGCACATAAGGTAATGCCTAACACGGTAATTGATGTAAAGACAGACACATTAAAAAAGAACGATATTATTTTAGTAAAGCCCGGCGAAAAAGTAGCAGCCGATGGAATAATATTAGATGGCGAAAGTTACCTAAATGAAAGTATGCTTACAGGCGAAAGCAAACCCGTACAAAAAGTAAAAGGCGATAAAGTAATTGCAGGCGCTATCAATGGTAATGGTTCCATAAAAGTTACTGTTTCCCATGCTGCAAAAGATTCCTATTTGTCGCAGGTTATTAAGTTGGTTGACGATGCACAAAAATCAAAATCACAAACGCAGTTGTTAGCAGACAAAGCAGCAAGATGGCTAACCATTATTGCATTAGTTACAGGCATTGCTACATTTTTGTATTGGTATCTCACAGGGCAAACGTTGGCTTTTGCAATGGAAAGAATGGTAACGGTAATTGTTATTTGTTGTCCTCATGCATTGGGTTTGGCTGTACCGTTAGTGGTTGCAAAATCTACAGCATTATCAGCCAAAAATGGGTTGCTTATTAAAAACAGAACCGCATTTGAAAATGCAAGAAAAATAACCACCATAGTTTTTGATAAAACAGGTACATTAACGGTAGGTAAATTTGAAGTTTCAAAGATTGTATCGCTGCAAAAAGAATTTTCTGAGAATGAAATTATCCGTTTAGCATCTGCATTGGAACAACAATCAGAACATCCCATTGCAACAGGCATTTTACAAAAAGTAAAAGCGTTATCTATCAGCATACCTACAACAGAACACTTTAAAGCCATTACAGGTAAAGGTGTTGAAGCAACTGTTGAAGGCAAAAAAATATTGGTAGTAAGCCCGGGATATTTAAAAGAAAATAATTTTGTAATCCCCGAGGGCTTTACAGCAAACGATACTGAAACAGTTGTATTTCTAATTATCAATACTCAATTAGCAGGTTATATCGCTTTGTCAGATGAAATTCGTCCTGAATCTGCTGAAGCCATAAAGACGTTGAAAGAAAATAATATCAAATCTATTTTGCTCACAGGCGATAATAGCAAGGTTGCAAAAAGTGTAAGCGACACTTTAGGCATGGATAGTTTTATTGCCGAATTATTACCACATCAAAAATTAGAAAAAATAAAAGACCTTCAAAGTAAAGGCGAATTTGTTGCCATGGCAGGCGATGGTGTAAATGATGCACCAGCTTTAGCTATTGCAGATGTTGGTATTGCAGTAGGCAGCGGTAGCGATATTGCAGCAGAAACTGCAGGTATTGTTTTAGTAAACAGCAACCCAAAAGATATTGTGAGTTTAATTTTATTTGGCAAAGCTACTTATCGAAAAATGATACAAAATTTAATTTGGGCTACAGGTTACAATGTTATTGCATTACCGTTGGCAGCAGGTGTTTTATATAAGCAAGGTATTTTATTAAGCCCTGCGGCAGGTGCAGTATTAATGACGGTTAGTACAGTTGTAGTTGCTATTAATGCAAGTTTTTTAAAAGTAAAAAAATAAAGAATGAAAAAATTACTTATCACTATTTTAATTGTTGTAGAATATACTTTTGTACAAGCTCAGGATATGAAAGGTATGGATATGAATAAAAAAACTTCCACTACATCTAAAAAAGTAGAGAAAGATATTCCTAAAAATACCGAAACGAAATACACAAATAACAGACCATCCAAAATGGTACGATATGATTTATATGTAAGTGATACCACAGTAAATTTTACAGGAAAAAATGCACATGCCATGGCTATTAATGGGCAAATACCTGCACCTATTTTAGAATTTACCGAAGGCGATACGGCAGAAATTTATGTACACAATCTTCTTTCGAGCCCTACATCTATGCATTGGCATGGTTTGTTGTTGCCTAATCAATACGATGGTGTAACGTATTTAACTACATCGCCAATACTGCCAAATACAACACATTTATTTACTTTTCCAATTATACAAAATGGTACTACATGGTATCACTCACACGATTTAACGGAACAGATTGGATTGTACGGAGCAATAGTAGTTCACAAAAAAGAAAACGATATTACAATTAGAGCGGAAGATAACTTACCATCAATAGTAGCAGTACTAAGCGAATGGACAAACGAAAACCCTGTTCAAATAAACCGCAGTTTACACAATGCTACAGATTGGTATGCTATAAAAAAAGGTAGCACACAAGATTATGGAGCTGCAATAATGAAAGGGCATTTTAAAACCAAAATAAAAAGTGAATGGAGGCGAATGTTGAGTATGGATGTTGCAGATATTTATTACGATAGGTTTTTAATAAATGGACAAACAATTCAAAAGAAAACACAATTTAAAAAAGGCGATAAGGTTCGTATGAGAATTATCAATGCAGGTTCATCATCTTATTTTTGGTTGCAATATGCAGGAGGTAAAATAAATGTAATAGCTAATGATGGTAAGGATGTAGAGCCAGTAGAAGTAGATAGATTTATTATTGGAAATGGCGAAACCTATGATATTGTATTAACCATACCAGATAATATGAGTTACGAATTAAAAGCCACACCTGAGGATAGAACAAAATCTGCGTCTCTTTTTTTAGGCAATGGAATGGAAATGAAAGTACCTGAAATGAAACCTTTAAAATATTTTGAAGGAATGAAAATGATGAATAGTATGATGAATATGAATGGCACTATGGATGATATGGGTATGAAAATGAGTGTACAACAAATGGATATGAATATGCTGATGTATCCTGAATTAGATGATAATGAAAATATGAATATGGATACGATGGAAATGAAAGCAATGAAAGGAATGAATCATTCAACTAAAACTTCTATTACTACATTAAATTATGGAATGTTACGCTCCACAAGTAAAACAAATTTACCCATAGCAAATACCAAAACAATAAAATTTGAATTAACGGGTAATATGAATAGATATGTATGGACGATGAATAATAAAACAATGGCTGAGTCTGATGATATATTAATAAAAAAAGGAGAGAATGTACAAATCATTTTGCACAACTCCACCATGATGCGCCACCCGATGCATTTGCATGGGCATTATTTTAGGGTGCTAAATGGACAAGGAGATTATTCGCCACTAAAAAACACCTTGGATATTTTGCCAATGGAAACGGATACTTTAGAATTTGCTGCTAACGAAAGTGGCAATTGGATTTTTCATTGTCATATTTTATACCACATGGCAGCAGGCATGGGGCGTATTTTTAGTTACGAAAATTCACCACCAAACCCTGAAATACCAAACCCCAAAGCGGCAATGAAACTTTTAATGAAAGGCGATAAAGCATTTTATACAATGGCAAATATTGGTTTAGAAAGCAATGGGAGTGATGGATTTTACCAACGCAGTAATACAAGGTGGCTATTAAAAACCTTATGGCATATTGGATTAAAAGATACAAAGGGATACGAAAGTGAAACCACTATAGGTAGGTATATTGGTAAAATGCAATGGTTAATGCCTTACATAGGCTTTGATTATCATTATAAAAAAAATGACCCATTGGCCGATAAAAATATTTTTGGTAATGATGACAAGAATGCACTCGGGCAAATTAGTAATAGAAACAATCGTAAAGCAGGTATGATAGGCGTTATGTACACACTACCTATGTTTTTATTAGCAGATGCAAGAATTGATACTGATGGTAAATTACGATTTCAATTGGGCAGAGAAGATATTCCTTTAACCAATAGACTTCGTTTGAATTTTATGCTCAATACCGATAAAGAATATATGCTTGGTGGACGATACATTATTTCAAAGTATATAGCCCTTTCTACTCATTACGATAGCGATATGGGTATGGGTGGAGGATTAACGATAACTTATTAAAACAAAATATTTATTAACAAAAAAACAAATCAAAATGAAAAAAACAATTCTATTTATTGCTATATTATTAGCAGTATCAACATCAGCAACATTTGCACAAGTTGCAAAAGATACTATGCAAATGAAAATGGAAGCAAAGAAATACACCTGCCCCATGCACCCCGAAGTAGTAAAAAACAAACCAGGGAAATGCCCAAAGTGTGGAATGAAATTGGTAGAAAAGAAAATGGAAATGACCAAATACACTTGTACCATGCACCCTGAAATCGTAAAAGACAAAGCAGGAAAATGCCCAAAGTGTGGTATGAAATTAGTGAAAAAAGATAAAAGATAAAAAACAGAATGTACAATTTTAATATTGGATAAATATTATTTGAATAAGTTTAGTAGGCTTCTAATAATATACTGTGTAAGTGTAGGCTTACATTTTATTTTTTATTTAAAATATAATGGACTCACTCACACACATAGCCCTAGGTGCCTGCATGGGCGAAGCCTTTGCAGGTAAAACACTTGGCAAAAAAGCTATGTTATGGGGTGCTATGGCACAGAGCATTCCCGATATAGATTTCATTGCTTCTTTTTGGCTAGATACTTCGTCAAACTTATTGGCACATCGAGGATTTACGCATTCGTTTTTATTTTGTATTATTATTACACCACTATTTGCATTGCTTGCAGAGTATTGGCATAGGCCACATAATATTAATTTAAAACATTGGATGATATTTTTTGGTGCCGTAATTTTTACTCATATTTTTTTAGATGCATTTAATAATTATGGTGTGGGTTGGTTAGAGCCATTTAGTCACAAACGTTTTTCGTTTAATATGATTTACGTGGCAGACCCATTGTTTTCTATATGGACAGGGCTTGCCATTTTAGTTTTATTATTTATACCAAGAAATAATACTTTAGTAAGAGATAGAGTATGGAAAACCGCATTTGTATTTACAGCTGTTTATTTATTGCTATGTATTGCCATTAAAATTAAAATAGATATTGATGTTAAGAAATCATTGAAGGTGCAAGAAGTTAATTACACACAATATTTTACCACACCTGCACCTTTTCAAAATAGTCTATGGTATGTTGTAGCAGGCAATGATAGTGGCTTTTACATTGGCTACAAATCAATTTTCGATGCTAAAAAAAGTATAGATTTTACCTATTTCCCTCGAAACAATAGTTTGTTAGAATCAATAGAAAATAAAGAAAATATTTACAAACTTAAACGGTTTTCACAAAATTTTTATACTGTAGAAAAATGGAACGATACACTTGTGTTTAACGATTTACGCTTTGGACAAATGAAAGGTTGGGAGAACCCTAATGGAAAATTTGTATTTCATTATTTTTTGCAAGAACCTTACGACAATACGCTTGTAGTACAAAGAGGTAGATTTGTAGGATGGAATAAAAAAACATTTCAGTCTCTATTTAAGAGGATGAGGGGGAATTAAATTTATATTCTGTTATAATAAAAATTTACTTTTTCATTTTTTTAAACCCATAAAGTAAGTATCTGATTATAATGTTGTCAGCCTGAGCTTGTCGAAGGCGGGGTAGGAGCTAAACAAAACAGCTTCATATTATATTTGCAACGCCTTCGACAAGCTCAGGCTGACCCTAAAATTATTTTACCGATTTTGTTTTGTATCTACGGTAAATTATTTTATAAACTATTTGTCTAAATAAATAAAGCTATTCTTTTTGTTTAAAGTAAAATGTAAATAGAAAAAACCCAATTCTAAAAATTTTATAACTAGCCCAATGGTAAAGCTGTTTAAAAACATTGTTTGTTTTATGATATACCTCATTGGTTACGCTAACACAATCCTCTTTAATAATATTATTTAACATTTGAGTAATTTTTGTAGCAAAATTTGCATCATTTATATCAATATTTAATTCAATACTAGCATAAGCACTTATGTTATTAATATTGTAAGAACCAATGGTAACAAAGCTATTATCTGCTACACACATTTTGGCATGTAAAACGGTAGGTTGGTATTCGTATATTTCAATATTTCTTCTCAGCAGCCAGTCGTACATCCACCGCTCTGCCGACTTTGCAATTTTTACATCTGATTTACCTGCCAATATTAATCTAATGTTTACCCCTTTTGTAATAGCATAACGCAACATCTTTCTTGCTTTACTACCAGGCAAAAAATAACTACAAATAATGGTAATTTGTTTTTCTGCATTTAAAAATATTTCTTTATAAGTATTTGATATTTCATTTTTCTGCCTTACCCAATCATTGCGCCTTATTCTACTAGCCGAGGTTTCATCTCCGATTAAGTAGAAATTATTTTTTTCTTCGCAGGGTGTTAAAGGCATATTTAACATAAATCCATTCCATGTTTTCCAACATAATATGCAAAGCTCATTTGCAATAGAGCCTTCAGCAAATACAGCATAGTCAAGCCAAGCCTTTGTTTCGGGTAAGTCATTGTACCTGTCTGCAATATTCATACCACCCACTACTGCATATTTAGCATCTACTACTACCATTTTGTGGTGCAGCCTTCGTCCAAAGTAAAAATTGTTATTTGTAAAAAAAGGTTTAAAAAAACGAAAATGTATTTTCTCTTTTGCTAAGTATGCTATAAATTTTTTCGATAGCTCGTTAGATGCATAGCCGTCTGCAAGTATGTAAACCTTTACTTGCTTGCTAACTGCAATTTTGAGTGCATCTACAATTAAATTTCCTGTATCATCATCATTAAAAATATACGTTTGTATATGTATGGTTTCGGTTGCTTGGGTTATAAGTTTTAGGAGTAAATTAAAATAAGCTGCACCACTTTGTATGATTTGTACTTTATTGGGAGAAAATTTATTATCTACTATCTTTTTCATTAAGGCATACAAATTTAAACTTCTTTTTCATCAACCTCTATATCACTGTTTTCATTAATTTTATTTCCATCATTATTTAAGCCTTGTTCAAATTTTTTTTCGTCTTTTTGGTTCCGTACTATTGTAAATACGATTAGCCCAATTGCTAAAACACCCACGATAATTATTACTGACCAGTTCATTTTTTAGATTTTAGTTGCTTATTTATTTGTTTCAAACTATCTGCAATTTTCTTATCTGCTGCTTTTTTCATCTTTTTAAAAGCTCCTCTTAATAAAAAACTACTTTTAGCAGCTTCCATGTTTTCACTCAATCCTTTGGTGCTTTTTTCAAGGTTAGTCATAGTTGAATCTAATTTATTACTCAACTTATCATCATTCATCAATTTAGATAAAGTGCCTTTTCCATTATTCATTTTAGTAGTAAATTTTGAAAACTCACCAGAGCTATTTTGGAGATTGAGTAAGGTATTCTTTATGCTATTTGAAAAATCTTTATCTGAAAATAATTTTGCTAACACACCATCATTATTATTCATTTTATAACTAAACATAGCTAGCTGTGCAGAAATTATATTTGCATTATCTACACTATTTTTTACACTTACCATTACATCTTCCATTTCTATTGGGTTTTTTGATGCAATAAAATCACCATCTTTTACATTTTGCTTTGGTAAACTATCTATATTTATGCCAGGCGATATGGTAAGTACTTTATCACCCATAAGTCCATCGGAGCCTATGCTTGCTCTTGCGCAGGTATTAATAAATTTTTGTAAATCTTTTTTTATAATTACATATACTAAAACAGAAGTGTCTGTTAATATTTCTATATCGCTTACTGTACCAACATTTATACCAGCAAAGCGAACATTATTACCAACTTTTAGTCCGCTTACCGACTTAAATTGTGTTTTCAATTTAAAAGAATTTACAAACATATTTTGGTTTTTACCAATGAAGTATATTGCAAAAATAAATATGGCTAATCCCAGTATTACAAACAAGCCTAGTTTCCAAATATGTCCTTTATCTTTTTTCATAATTTTTATTTTAAATAAAGAATGATTTTACCCATTCGTCATTACTTTTTTCTAGTTCTTCATACGCACCTTGTACATTTATTATTCCATCTTTTAAAATAGCAATGGTATCTCCCGTAAGTTTTGCACAAGCCATATCATGTGTTATAATTATAGATGTAGTTTTATATTTTTCTTGTATATCCAAAATCAATTCACTTATTTCTTTGGCTGTAATCGTATCTAAACCTGTGGTTGGCTCGTCATACAATATTATTTCAGGTTTTAAAATAAGTGTTCTTGCAAGAGCAATTCTTTTACGCATCCCTCCCGATAATTCCGAAGGCATTTTATCAATAGCTTCACTCAAGCCTACTGCATTTAATACTTCTAATACTTCATTTTCTATCATTTCAGCTGATAGTTTTCTTTTGATTCGTTGTAAAGCAAATGATAAATTTTCTCTCACTGTCATAGAATCATACAATGCCCCACTCTGAAAAAGAAAACCAATCTTTAACCTAACTTCATTTAAAGTTCTATTTTTTAAATTTGATATTTCATTGCCTAGTACAATTATTTCTCCATCATCAATTTCTACTAAGCCTACAATACATTTTATTATTATAGATTTTCCTGAACCTGATTTACCTAATAGCACTAAATTTTTGCCTGCTTTAACAGAAAAGTTTACTCCTTTTAAAACTTCATTTTTGCCAAATGATTTATGCAAATTCTTAATCTCAATAATTTTATTATCGATTTTATCTTTATCAATAATATTTTCATTTGCTTCCATATACATTTTTAAAAGAAAAAATCAGTTAATTGTACTGCTATCAAGTCTAATAAAAAAATACTAAGGGATGCTATAACTACAGCTTCGTTTGCAGCTTTACCAACACTCTCTGTTCCACTACTTGCAGTAAACCCCTTGTAGCAACCTATCATACCTATAAAGTATCCAAAGAAAAAAGTTTTTATAGTCGCAGGAAAAATATCGCTAAAGTCTAATGATTCAGTTATTTGAGTAAAGTACCTAAAGATTGTAATGTTACTATGAATATTCACACCTACATAACCACCATATATGCCAATTAAATCTGCAAAAATTACTAGCAGAGGCACCATCAATGTAGTAGCCATTATTCTTGTTACTACTAAATATTTATAAGGATTAATAGCAGATACTTCCATGGCATCTATCTGCTCTGTTACCTTCATAGAGCCAAGCTCAGCACTAATGCCACTTGCAATTTTACCTGCACATATTAGTCCCGTTACAACAGGAGCTATTTCTCTTATTAGTGATAAAGCCACCATTTTGGGCAACCAACTCTCCGCACCAAAAATAGGTAGCGTAGGCCTAGACTGCAACGTAAGCACAAAGCCCATAATAAAACCTGTAATAGCTACAAGCGGAAACGATTTATAGCCTACCATATAGCATTGTTTCAAAAATTCTTTAAACTCATACGGGGGTGCAAATATTTGTTTAAAAAATTTAGTTCCAAATATGGTTACATTGCCAGTATTGATTAAGATATTTTTCACTCCAGTTAGCACAATTTATTTTTACTATCCTTTTTAAAAGACTTTACTTTCTTTTCTTCCTGCATAGGATTATTTTTTGTTTGCAATGGGTCCAATAAACTTGGTTTTTCTTTATTAAAATCCTCAAATGTTTTTTGATAAAGCATACCATCTACTACTATCGGTTTTATTGTATTTTTCTTCCGCATAACTTTTATTTTTACTTATCAAAGTTTCATCAATTTACCTTGTATATCCTTACACAATTAGTATAAAATATTACATAATTCACATAAAAAAAACGTTTCAATTGCTTGAAACGTTTTTTTAAACTAAAACCTAAAACTACTATTTTTTAGAATCTGCGTTTTCATCTGCCTTAGCTGCAATTCTACGTGTAGCCTTTATACTAGCAAACCTAATTTTTAGTCCTGCTATATCTGCATTGTCTTTACTTGCTAAATCTTTCTCTATTGTATTTTTTCTATTGTCTAATGCTTCGTACAATACTTTTATTTCATCCCAATCTTCTCTCGTATAATTTTTCTTATTATCTGCAACAGTATTTACAAAATTTTTATAAATTCCTAATATATTTTGTGCATTTACGTATTCAAATTTCATATCAGCACCTATCTTTCCTTCGCCAAACAGCCTATTTCTAAGCACCACTCTGTAATCCGGAGCGTCCACTACCACCGTTGTTGTAGTAGTCATTTTATCTTTACTTTTTTCGTCAGCTAGGGCAATTTCAGTTTCCTTCAATTTATTATTAGAAGCTGCTTGTTGCTCTATAAGTTTTGCTTCATAATCTGCCTTCATTTTCGCATATTTTACTTTGCTTGCTTCAAATTTTTCTTTATCAGCTGCATCTAAGTTAGCTAATGTCATTTCTGCTTGCATTGCCCTCTCTTGGTACATACTATCTAATGAATTCCAATATCCAACTGTATAAATTGGAGTCAGCTTTTCTAAAGAATCTACATACATATTTACATTTACAGAATCTTTTTTTGCTGCCTCTTTGATAGCATCTTTACATGCTGTAAATCCAACAATAATAATTGTTGCAGAAAGCATTAAATTTATTTTTTTCATTTTATTTTTTTGTTTTATTAATTAAAAAGCAAAGTTCCAAGTATTTATTACCAGCATCATTACACAATTTGTTTAAAAGTTTATATTATTCACATATTTGTATTCAATTAATAACATAACATTCTTACTTTTTAGAAATAAGCGAACTACTTCCCAAATATTTCCTTAGATAATTTTTCATCTAAATTATAAATATCATTTCTAAAATTTAATTCTCCTTCGCTATTTACCCAAGCTGTAAAGTAAACTATATACACAGGTATTTTTGGTAAAAGATTTATTGGGTACTCTTTGTTCGTTTCAAGAATTGAATCTATTTTTATATTATTCCAATTCTTATCTTTTCGTAATAAGTACAAAGCTAGCTTAAATGGATTTTGTACTCTTATACAACCATGGCTAAAGCCTCTTTTATTTTCACCAAAAAGACTTTTGCTTGGGGTATCATGTAAATAAATATTAAAATTGTTGGGGAATAAAAATTTTACTCTTCCAAGTGAGTTATTTGCACCAGGCTTTTGCCTTACACCACCATTAATTATTTCCATATTATTTCTTGCCAAATAATTTTTATTTATTCTACCTCTTATTTCTTTTTTATAAATACTATTTGGCACATTCCAATAAGGATTAAGTACAATCTGAGAAATATCCCCTTTAAAAATAGTAGTTTGTGTAATTGCTTTTCCTACTACCACATTTGTTTCCCAAGCCAGTTTATTATTTTCAAAAATGTGTAGTTTATATTCGGGAATATTTACAAGAAGATAATCATTTTCTACCTCTGTAGGCACCCACCGCAACCTTTCCATATTTATCATTATCTGTTTAATTCTAAAAGCTATTGGCTTATTTATTTCAGCTATAGTTGGTGCATCTAATTTACCAGTTTCTTTTAAGCCAAACCTTTGTTGGTAATGAATAACGGCCTTTTGTAAACTATCCGTAAATAAATTAGTTTTATCATTTTTTTTTAAATCTCCTGTGGTAAACAAATGAAGTTTCACTTCAGATATACAACTATCAAAATCATTAAAAGATAAGGTTTCTTTCAAAATTATTTTTGTAGAAAATCCTCCATTTTTTTCAATATTTCTATATTGTTTTAATTTTTCTTTCAAAGTGATGTAATATCTATTTACAGGTTCTTCAAGGTTTTCATTTTTTGATACAAGAGAATCCAATAATGCTTGGTAATCTTTTTTATTTCTTGGAATATACCACCTAAAATTTCTAGATTCTTGTGTAATACCGCCATATACTTTTTTTGCATATTTAAAAAAAGTGGTTGTTAACAGCAATTCTAATTTTTCTACATTTTTCTTCTCTCTCAAAAATTGTTTTTCATTATCTTGTATATTTTCTATCAAAGAATCTAGCTGTACACTTAAGAATCTGCTATCTTGAAAATCATCTTTATAATTTTGCAGTTGCTCATAAAAATTATTTGCAGCTTGGGTAAGTCCTGTGGAATTTATCCATGCGTATTGAAAATTTCTTTCATCATAAAATAGGGTTACTTCTTTAATGGCAGAATCAGATACTTTGTTTTCTCTAAAAAATGTAACCAAAGCATTACTATCTAGCACTAAATCATTAAAACGCTCCTCTATAGATGGTATTTGATTTGTAGCCGTTTTGTTTTTTTTGTCTTTTGCTTCATTGCAAGAAACTATTATCAAAAACAGAAAGCATAAGCTTACTGATTTTAAAAAGGGTTGTATTAGTTTTTTCATAATTAGTTGTATTAGTTTGGGGTAGAATGGAAAATGCCCGTTTTTAAGTAACGGGCTTTAGTAAAATATTTTATATTCTTATTCTTCAAAAAATTCAACTCCTTGCGAATTAATATATCCTACTTTTCCATTAGTAGTTTTTATTTGTAAATAATCACTGCCTTTATTTACAATTCTAATATCTGCATATTGGGGTGTTATGATTGGAGTATTAGGGTAATAAAATCCGTGCAAATTATTTTCATCAACCAAAATAAATCCTCCATTTTCGTCATATATTATTTCTGAAAATCCGCTAGCAATAATCTCACTATTATTCAAATCCTTTACATAAGTTTTGCCATTTTTTTTCACAATTACAAAATCATTTTCATTAATACCTTTAAATAATACAAGGCTATAATACACGGGTAAAATTGAAAATGTGCCATCCTCATTTATTATTCCATTCATTTCACTTTTTGTTACATGCAAATATGTTTTATTGTCAGATTTTATTGTCTTCATGGTATTGTATTCAAACGGAATTATAGTTTCAAATTTGCTATTAAATACACCAAACAATCCCCCTTTTTGCGCTACATAAAATGTTTCTTCATTGCCTGTTTTTTTATAATCATCCACTATTTTGTCAAACAAACCATTACTATTAGAAATACTATAAACTTTTTCTTTCACAATTGTCTCCATTGGTATTCTATTAGAAGCCATTCCATTTTCAGGCATAGCAGGGCATTTAGCCAGTCTTTCACCTTTTATATTTATGCAACCTTCATATCCACTTTCTAGGGTGGATGCGCCAGCAAATAAAATCGTATCGCCTTCCACTTTATTTTTAAGCGGTATATATCCTTTTCTAAATGATTTTGCTACAGTAAATTTTGCAGCTATTAGCATTTTTCCAGCTGTATTGATGTAACCCCATTTTGTGCCAAGTTTTACGGCTGCCAAACCTTCGCTAAACCATCTTGCATCATCATATTTAGGGCTTATAATGATGGTTTTGTCGGCATTTACAAAACCCCACTTATCCGCTTTCCTATAAGGTATTAGGCTGTAATCAATATTTTGCGAAAAGCTTTCTATTGAAAAAAATATACAAAAAATAAATATACTTTTTGTAGTAATCTTGGTAAGTATCTTGTTCATAAAATTATTTTAATTTGTTTAAAACGGGTTTTATTATTAGCTTAAATATCTTCTAAGTTTCCAAGCTATCGTTTCGTGCTGCTTCATTAACCCTGTTAAAAAATCTGCTGTTCCTGCATCTTTTATTTTTTCAGCAGCTTCTTCTACATCTTTGCGTAATGCAATAATTATTTTTTCGTTGTCTTCTAACAATTCTTGTAGCATTTCTTTTTGCTGAGGATAAATTTTTGCATGCTCTTTTAGCCTTGTTATTTCGCAAAACTCTGCCATAGTGCCTATCGTTTTGCCACCCAGTTTATTTATGCGTTCTGCCACTTCATCTATTACTTCTTCTAGCTCCGTATATTGCTCTTGAAATAATTTATGCAATTCCATAAAACTTTCACCTGCTACATTCCAATGAAATTTTCTAGTTTTAATATACAATACATGTTCATCTGCTAGTACAACAGAAAGAATATCCACCGCTTTGTTCATGTTTTTATCGGTGATTCCAATTTTTGGTTTCATAATATTTATTTTTAAAATTTGTAAAAAAAGCAAATAGTAGTCGGATATATACCCGACTACTTGTATCTGAATTATAAATAAAAGGGTACTTTAAAATCTATATCCAATCGTAGCTTGATACCATACGTTTTTGTAACGAGGCGTATTATTAGTACCATCACCCGCATTGTTTTGTACATCCCATGCTGCTCTTAAGCCAATTACTAGTTTGTCAAAGTTTACATCTGCGCCACCAATAAATGACAAAGTGTTTTTTCGAATATTATCATTATTAAATTGTTGTTCTTGTACACTTGTAAACAAAGTATTTTCAAATACATTTTTTTCACTTAATAAAAAAGAGTACTGTGGCCCTACTACAAGTGTAAGCATTTCAACAGGCTTTATTGCTAATAAAATTGGGATATCCAAATAATCGGTTGTACGAGTATAACTATAAGGGCTGCCTAGTATTTTACCCGTTCCTTTAAATCCTTTTTGCGAGTACAATATCTCAGGTTGTATGCCAATAATACTGCCCAACGGAATTTGTGCAAAAGCACCAATTGCAACACCTGCCTTGGCTTTAGCTACAAAGTCTTCTCCTTTTGAATCATAAACGTTAGATACGTTTAAACCTGCTTTTATTCCAAAATGGAAATTACTTGCATTGTCTTTTTTTGCACTCTGTGCATTGCTTGAAGCACTTATATTTGTTAATACTACAAGCATTAAAATAATCTTTTTCATCTGATATTCTTTTTATTGTGAATTCATTTTCACAATGCAAAGTTGCTTTAGATAATGTTGTTTGCTATTACACAATTAAGAGAAAGAGTTGTAATATTCACAGATTGATGCAGAAAAAATTGTAAAATTTGGAAGATGCTAATAAGTATCAGCTATTGAGAAAAAATCTAATAATGATTAATAAAACATGAATTGTTTAAATTGTATGTATAAGAGAAAGATTTTTGTTTAAATATTCGAATATTTATTTCATATAGCTATCAAATACTTTATAATATTCTATAAAAAATAATCACATTTCAATCCCTCCTCAATCATTCCTTAAACTTCTCATACAATAAGTGACATAATTTAACATAGCTCTCAACCCCTCCCTAATGACTCCCTATTTATACCTTAACGTAATTGTTCACCAAATTTTTTACATAAATCTCGGTACAAACGGAAATAATTAACACAAAAAAGAAAAAGCTAAAGAAAGCTATATTTTTTTCTAAATTAGCATTTAATTTACATCAATTTCAACTCTAACTTTTCTATGTACCTTAATGAAATCATAAGTCATCTAAAGTTGCCAATTTCCTCCAAATCTTGCATAATGAGGTTCGAGGTTACAACCATTCCCGATACAAAGAGGCTGTCTTATATGAGGCACTGAAAAAGTAGTTGTTTTTAAAAAGAGGCTGTTTTCTTGAATGAAAACAGCCTCTTTTCTTTGGCACATTCGGGTAGGTGATGGATAGCATTTTTATACAGGTGATTCTCA